>JAYVNY010000202.1:0-12997 GCA_043758205.1 Akkermansia sp. | reverse complement strand
ATGTGTTCGGCACGAACGGTCATCCGGTGCGGACAACCATCACCGACATGGGACCGGTGCTGCTCGCGCGCCTGCTGCAACTGAACGAGACGCAGGCCGGCGTGCTCAATCTCGTCTTCCGCATCGCGGACGAAAACGGCCTGCTGCTCCTCGACGCGAAAGATTTGCGCGCCATGCTGCAATACGTTGGCGAGAACGCCGCGCAGTTCACCACGCAGTACGGCAACGTCTCCGCCGCCAGCATCGGGGCCATCCAGCGCAACCTGCTCGCGCTCGAATCGCAGGGCGCGGACAAATTTTTTGGCGAGCCGGCGTTGAACTTCGACGACTTCCTGCAAACGGATTCCGCCGGACGCGGCGTGATCAACATCCTCGCCGCCGACCAGTTGCTCCAGTCGCCGAAAGTCTATGCCACGCTGCTGCTCTGGTTGTTGTCGGAATTGTTCGAGCGGTTTCCCGAGGTCGGCGATTTGCCGAAGCCGAAGCTCGTGTTCTTCTTCGACGAGGCGCATCTGCTCTTCAGCGACATCCCGCCCGCGCTGTTGGAAAAGATCGAGCAGGTCATCCGGCTGGTGCGCTCAAAGGGAGTCGGCGTTTATTTCGTCACGCAGAATCCGCGCGACATCCCCGACAACGTACTCGGCCAGCTTGGCAATCGCGTGCAGCACGCGCTGCGCGCCTTCACCCCGGCGGATCAAAAATCCGTGAAGGCGGCGGCGCAGACCTTCCGCGCGAATCCCAAGCTCCACACCGAAACCGTATTGATGGAAATGGGCGTGGGCGAGGCGCTCGTCTCGCTGCTCGACGAACGCGGCCAGCCGACGGTGGTGGAACGCGCTTTCATCTGCCCGCCGCGCAGCCAGATTGGCCCGATCACGGCCGAGCAGCGGCAGGCGATCATCAAGAACTCGCTCGTCTTCGGAACCTACGAGGCCGTGGTGGATCGCGAGTCGGCGTACGAGAAATTGAAAAGTTCCCACGCCAGTTCTGCATCCGCGCCGCCAATCATTGGTGCGCCGGAAGAAAAGAAAGGCGGCTTCTTCTCGTCGTTATTCGGGGGCGGTGACTCCTCCGCTCCGGCGCGCAGACGTGGACGCGCGCCCGATTCGCTGGCGGAAATGATGGCGAAGAGCGCGGTGCGAACCATCGGCAGTTCCGTCGGACGCGAAATCGTGCGCGGCGTGCTCGGCTCGATCTTCGGCGGCAGGAAACGGCGGTAACGTGCCCCCGGCATCCTGCCGGGCCGCAGCGTTCAGACGACGAAGACCGCTGGCCAAGGGAGCGATCACGGAGCTTACCGCGCGCCGACCCGGCGGGACGCCGGGGGCACGCGCCGGATGGCAACGAGGGCACAAACTTACGCGGGGATTTTCCGTCGGCTGGCCAGGCCAAGCATGGCCACCGCCCCGAGCCAGACGATAACCAGCGCCGTGATGCCAACCGCGACGCGAGCCACCACACGGTCCCACGGCACGCGACCGCGTTGCACCAGCGGCAGTCCGCCGACGATGCTCGCCTCCTCCTGGGCAAAGGGCGCGGTCGCCTCGACCTTGGCATTCGCCAGCACCAGTTGTGAGATGCCGGAACTGGCCACGCGCAAAATCGGCACGCCATATTCCGCCGCGCGCGTCGGCGCGACGCGAGCGTGCAGCCGGTGCTGATGTTCACCCCAGTCCACCACGTCCATCGTCGGCACGATCAACGCCTGCGCGCCCGCGCGGATGAACGCATCCGTCACGCGCGTGTAGCTCAGGTCGTAACAGATGCAAATTCCGAGAGCGCCCCACGGCGAGTGCCAGAGTTTTTGAGCCGGGGCCGGCAGGCCATCCTTGAAGAATTGAATCGGCACCGACTTGGCCTGTTGAAAAACAACCTCGCCGTTGGTGCCGATGACGAACGCGGTGTTGTAGAAAGTTTTGTCCGGGCGTTCTTCCTTTCCGCCGGCGATGAGGAATTTGTGATTCTGCCGGCACCACGTTTTGATGCGCTCGGGGATGGGCCCGTCGAACGTGTATTCGCTCAGCACGAAAAGTTCCGTCTCCGGATGATTGCGGCGCAGTTCTTCGAGCAGCGGGACAATCTGCCGTTCGGAAGGAAACTCCAACTGTGCGGCGGCGACACGAACCACGGTTCCGCTCGCTGTGCCGCTGAAGGCGCGGTGGGCAACAGGAGCTTGGAGGAGCAACCCGAGCACGCCCGCCCCTCCGAGAATCACCACCAAGGACGCACGCCGCGACAGCACATTCGCCCCCGCCGCGAGGGCCATGAGCACAAATCCAGTTCCATAAATACCAAAGATGGAAAGAACCCGGGCTTGTTCAAAGAACGCGTAGCCTACGTTCAACCAGGTGAAGCGCAGGTAGTAGAGTTCCCCGCGAAAAAACTCGAAGCCCATCCACAGCACCGGCGCGAGCACGACGGCCAGCATCACGCCGCCGCGCAAACGACATTGGTGCAACAGGCCCAGAAAAACCGCCAGCCAGAAGGCCAGCACCAGCCACAACGCCAACGCGGCAGGACCAAAGATCGACCAGAAAATCCCAGCTGTGGACCGTAGAGCGCCAGCCCCAGCACCAGTCCGGCGCGCACCGCCACGCGGGCTGTTTTCGCGTGAGACACCCGCACCAGCGCGAAGGCAAACACCAGCATCAGGAACGAACACGCCGGAAAAATGTAGGCAACATGAAACGCCGCCGCGGCCACGAAGCACCAAAGCAGCACGTGCCGGAGCGGGATGGGTTCGTGAACAAGTTTCGGCATCATAATTCCATACACCCCGACCCGGCGGGACGCCGGGGGCACAAGCCACTTCACTTCACCTCATCCGGCACGACCTGGACTTGCGTGGAGAGTTTGTATTCGTGGCCGAAGCGGTTGGTCAGAATCACCTCGCCCATGAAGGCGCGGTAGCCGCTGGCGGGCTTCGCCACGTCGGTGTCGGCGAGGGCGCGGCCCGGTTTTACTTCCAATTCCTGGCTTGACCACTTGTCGTTGCGGAAGTCGCGGTCGGGCGAGTCGGCGGTCCACAGGCGGATGCTTTTCGCGGGGTGATCGGCGCGCACATTCAGGTGCGGATGTTCGCCCGCCGTCAGTTTCCACTCCACTTTCGGCAACGGTTCCTTGTCCGCGATCATCTGGTAAAAAGACGCGAGCACGTCCATGGCCTGCAACCCTCCGTTCAAATTGTGGCCGGCGTTCGGGGTCTGAAAGACGAGCTTCTCGCCCGGCAACTCGTCCCAGTAATGGCGCAGCGCATCCACGGTCCAGTACGGATCATTCGTGCCGAGCAGGAGCAGCTTGGGAATGTTTCGGTAACGCGCGCGGTAGCTGTAGGGATCAACGAAGCCACGGAGTTTCACCATCGCCGGATCGTCCATGCGGTCGATCAGATTCAACTCGGTATAGTCGCTGATTTGCTCGCTCTGTTTGCCATAAACTTTCTGGGCCCACTGCGTCTGCGCCTTCATGTTCAGCATGTCTATGACCATCGGGGCGATGGCGACGACGCGTGGGTCCACCGCGCCGGAAAGCCACGTCGTCCAGCCGCGCTTCGACGCGCCACCGACGACGAAGCGTTCGATCTTCTCGCCATGTTCGCGCTGCGCGTACGCCTGCACCGTATCCATCGCGCGCACGGCGCTCTTCACCATCGGGAGCAGCAGCGGCCAGGTGTCATCGCCGGTCTTCATGTATTGCAGGAAGGTGTAGGCGATGAGCGCGTCCTCTTTTTTGCCGCCGTAGAGCGGCTGGTTCGGCACGCGCGTGACGACGGCGGCGGTGGCTCCGGCTTCGGCGGCAATCTTCGCGAGCAACATCGTCTCGGTGCGTCCCGCGCCATCGCCCGTGATGAAAAGAAACGCGATGTCCGTGTGGCGCATCTTGTTCGGGCGCACGACCTGGATGATGTGCGTCCACGCGCTGGTCTTCCACGTCTGCGACGTCATCTGCAACGTGGCCGTGGTGAAGCCGTTGGTGTTGACCGAACTTTTCAGTTCCCATTTGTAACTGTCGTCCGGCTTGGCGACGTAGGCTTCGAGCGGATCGGCGGCGCGCACGTTGGTTCCGGCGAGCAAACACGAGGCGGCGAGCGCGATGCAGCAGAGGGCGGATCGGGATGTCATGGCGCGGAGCGTGGGGATTGCGCCGCGAGCGTCAAGCGCGAAGGCGAAGCCCGGACCCGTTGACACCCCTCGCCCTTTCTTGTCTCCTCGCCGTGCTTGAATCAGCCATCAGTCATTCTCCCCGGCGCGACCATCGGCGTGCTCGGCAGCGGCCAGTTGGGCCGCATGTTCGCCATTGCCGCGCGCGAACTCGGCTACCGCCTCCAGATTTTTTCCCCGGACCACGACACGCCCGCCGGCCACATCGCCGACCGCGAATGGACCGCGCGCTACGATGATTTGGACAAGGTGCGCGAGTTCGCGCGGAGCGTGGATGTCGTCACGTTTGAGTTTGAGAATGTGCTCTCGCTCACGACCGATGCCGTGGCGGAAATCACGCCGGTGCGTCCCGCCGGCCACGTCCTGCACATCACGCAACAGCGGTTGCGTGAGAAAAACTTCCTGAGTGAGAATGGTTTTCCCGTCACGCCGTTCCGCCGCATCACCACGCGCGCAGAACTGCACAGCGCCGCGCGCGAACTTGGCCTGCCCGCCGTGCTGAAGACCGCGAGCTTTGGCTACGACGGCAAAGGGCAGGCAAAGCTGCGCTCTGATTCTGATCTGTCTGCCGCGTTCGCCGCGTTGCACGGAGCCGAGGGCATCTACGAAGCCTTCGTGGATTTTGAGAAGGAGGTCTCCGTGGTCGCCGCACGCACGGCGTCCGGCGAGTTCAAAGCCTTCCCCGTTTTCGAGAACGCGCACGCGAATCACATCCTCGACGTGACCTTCGCGCCCGCCGCTCTTTCCGCAAAGCTCGCGCATGAGGCGGAGGAACTAGCGCGCGGAATTCTGGAAAAGCTTGATGTCGTGGGCCTGCTCACGGTCGAAATGTTTGTCACGCGCGATGGCCGTCTGCTCGTCAACGAACTCGCGCCGCGCACGCACAACTCCGGACACCTCACGATTGACGCGTGTGTGACCAGCCAGTTCGAGCAGCAAGTGCGCGCCGTCTGCGGACTGCCACTCGGCTCGACAGAATTAAAGCAACCGGCCGCGATGGCAAATTTGCTCGGCGATGTCTGGTTGAATGGCGAACCGAACTGGCTCGCTGCGCTCGCCGATCCTTTTGTGAAGTTGCATCTCTACGGCAAGGCGGAGCCGCGTCCCGGCCGCAAAATGGGCCACCTCACCGCAACGGGCGCGACGACGGCGGAAGCTGTGGAACGTGTGCGCGCCGCGCGGACACGGCTGACGACACGTCATTGATACTCGCGCCCTCCACTGACGGAGCGCCGAGCACTCGACTCTCGACTTTCGACCTTCGGCCCGGAAAATTCCGCGCATGGCCCGAACCAATTCCACCATGCTCCCGCTCGGCACGGCCGCGCCGGACTTCGCGCTGCCCGATGTCGTCAGCGAAAACACCGTCGCGCTCACGGACTTCAAAAAGTCTTCCGCACTGCTCGTGGCGTTTCTCTGCAATCACTGCCCGTACGTGAAACACATCCAGGCCGGGCTGACGCAACTGGCGAAGGACTTGCAGGCGCGCGGCGTGGGCGTCGTGGCCATCAGCGCGAATGACGTGGCGAACTATCCCGACGACAGCCCGGAGAAAATGCGCGAGGAGGCGCGACGCGCGGGCTACACGTTCCCGTATCTTTACGACGAGTCGCAGTCCGTGGCACTCGCCTACCGCGCGGCTTGCACGCCGGATTTCTTTCTCTTCGATGGCGCGCAGCGGCTCGTCTATCGCGGTCAGATGGACGACGCGCGGCGCGCGAGCGCGCTGCCGGTCACGGGCAAGAGTTTGCGCGAGGCGGTGGACGCGGTGCTGTCGGGAAAACCCGTGGACGCGAAACAAATCCCCAGCCTCGGCTGCAACATCAAGTGGAAGGCGGGAAATGAGCCGGAGTATTTCAGCCTGCTGGAGTGAACGAATTATCAGTAACCAGTAATCCGTAATCAGTAAAACAGCAGACGCGTGCGAATCTTCAAACTGATTACTGAACACTGATTACTTTCCCAAACCTCATGCCCACTGCGACACCTTCCTTCCTCGCCATCGAAATCGGCGGCACCAAGCTGCAACTCTTCGTGGGCAACACGGCGGGCGAGATTGAGCACCGCTGGCGTTACGACGTGGATGCGGCGGGCGGCGGCGCGGGCATTCGCGCGCAGATTGAGGCTGTGCTGCCGGACATTCTCCGCGCGCACGAAATCGCCGCCGTGGGCGTCGGCTACGGCGGGCCGGTGGACGTTCGCACAGGCAAAATCTGCTGCTCGCACCAAGTCGAGGGCTGGGCGGATTTCCCGCTCAGGGACTGGTTGCACCAGCGCACGAACCGGCCCGTGGTGATTGACAATGACGCGAACTGCGGCGCGCTGGGCGAGGCGCGCTGCGGCGCGGGCCGGGGCGGCAATCCTGTTTTCTACGTCACGCTGGGCAGCGGCGTGGGCGGCGGACTGGTTGCGGATGGAAAAATCTTTCACGGTGCGAAGCCCGGCGAGTCCGAGCTCGGTCATGTGCGTCTCGACAAGAGCGGACGAATCATCGAGCACAGTTGCTCCGGCTGGGCGGTGGACAAGATGGTGCGCGCGGTCGTGGCGGAGCATCCGTCCTCCGCGCTGGCCGAAATGGCGGCGAGACTGGAACGTCGCGAGGCGCGCGCGCTGGTCCCGGCGCTCACGGCGAACTGCCCTTTCGCGCAACGCATTCTCTCGGCGGTGGCGGATGATCTGGCGTTCGGCCTGTCGCACGTCGTGCATCTCGTTCACCCGCAGGCCGTGGTGCTGGGCGGCGGACTGTCGTTCGTGGGCGAGCCGTTGCGCGCGGCCGTGGCGGCGGCGCTGGGGCAATATCTCATGGAAGCTTTCGCACCCGGCCCACGCCTGGCGCTGGCGCAACTGGGCGAGGACGCGGTACCCGTGGGCGCGCTGCTGCTCGCGGCGGATCTTAACTGATCGCCGGAACCAGATACGGCCTCAGCTTCGCCACCAGTTCCTCCGGCAGCCGTTGCAACTTATCCGCCGTCGAAGTGCAGGCGTGCAGCGTGTGTGCCTCGATGAGCAGTTTGCCCGATTCATGGCTGATGCGATGGGCGAACTCCAGCCGCACGCGGTCCAGTTGCGTCAGCCACACCTCGATGCGCAGCACGTCGTCGTAACGCGCCGCGCCCTTGTAGCGCAGCCGCGCCTCGATGACGGGGAAGAGTATCCCCGCGTCGTGCCACTGTTGTAACGTGGCGCCGAGCGCGCGAAAAAATTCGCCACGCGCCGCCTCCAGCAAATCCAGATAGCGCGCGTAATAAACGTGATTGCCGATGGTGCATTCCGCGTAGGTCACGCGGTGTGGGTGGACAAAAATCTGATGCGACATGCGCGCGAGTCTGGCGAACGGCCTGCCGGTTGAAAAGCCGAAGGATGCGCGGGTGAAGCAGTCACAGGTTTTCTTTCCATCTTCCGTGTCCCTCCGTGGTTCAATTTAAGCCGAACTCCGAAGTCGGGGCGGCGTAGCTGCCGGGGTAGCACAGGCAACCTGCCTGTGCCACGCGGCTACCAGCCGCGCGGAACGTAGGAGGGCGCGGGAAAGTTTTGCAGCGCCCATTTCCAATCCACGCTCCCACCCTTCCGCCCGGCTGGTAGCCGGGCGGGACGGGCTGGCAGCCCGTTCCACCCGTTCCGACTTCGGAGTTCGGGTATAAGAAGCACGCGGACTCGGCGGTCGGTGCTTCGGCCAACGCTCGTCTTGCCGTCTCTACAAAATCCGTCCTAACTCTCCCCATGCCGAAAACGCTGCTCACGTTCGTGGACGACATCTACGAGGATTTGGAACTGTGGTATCCCCTGCTCCGCTTGCAGGAGGCGGGCTTCGCGATGCGGCTCGCCGCGCCGGAGCTTCGCACCTACGCCGGCAAGCACGGCTATCCCGCCACGAGCGATTTGTTGCTGAAGGACGCGCGCAGCGAAGACTTCTGCGGACTGCTCATCCCCGGCGGTTTCATGCCGGACAAGTTGCGCCGCGACGCCAAGGTGCTGTCCCTCACGCGCGAATTCTTTGAGCAAGGCAAGCTCGTGGCCTTCATCTGCCACGGCGGCTGGATTCCCATCTCGGCGAAAATTTTGCGGGGCCAGCGCGTCACCGGCTCGCTCGGTATCAAGGACGATTTGGAAAACGCGGGCGGCGTGTGGGTCAACGAAGCCGTGGTCGTGGACGGCCATTTAATTTCCAGCCGCACTCCGCGCGACCTGGCGCCGTTCGCGAAGGCGATGGTGGATTTTCTACAGCAGAACGGATGAACCGCAGGCCGCTTCATCACGGCGACGCCCGCTCTACCGCCGCTGGAACCCCGGCGGGTAAATCGCCTGCGGAAAGTTCCCCGGCGGCGGCACGTTGATGATCATCCCCGGCCGCGCCCGGTTCAAATCCATCTCAGGATTGGCCTCGCGAATCGCGGCGGCAGACACGCCGTAGCGCAAGGCGAGGATGCCCAGCGTGTCTCCGGGCGTGATGGCATGGACGCGCGACGGCGTCTCGGGCGCGGCGGGCGCGGCCGCCGGAGCGGGAGTCTGCGCCGCGGGCGGCCCACCCAGCACCAGCGCGCGGGCGCGCAATTGCTCGGCCTCGGCTTCGCGCAGTTGCTGCAACCGCTGGGCCTCGCTCAGGGACGCGTCGTTGCGGATGCGGTTCGCTTCCTCACTGGCCGCGCGGGAAATTTCGTAGAGCGCCAGCGCTGTGTCGCCGGTCCCGCCCACCTGCTCGGCCACGTTCACCGCGTCGCGATACGCCGGGTCGGTGAGCGTCTGATAGGCCGCAAACCGTGCCGGGCCAAGCGCGCTGCGCATCGCAGCCAACCGTTGCGCTTCCAGCACGGCGCGGGCGCGCGCCCCGTCCAAATCATTGCCCGCCGCACGCACCGCGAGGCTGCTGTCAATCGCGTCCACGGCGCGGAACAGGGCGCGAAATTCCTCGGGCGTGGCGTTGAAGCCGCCGAGTTCCAGGCGCAACTGATTCGCATTTTCCGAGTAGCGCAGGAGAAATTCCTCCAGCGCTGGGGCGGGCAAGATCGCCGCGAGTTGCTGCCGCGTCTCCTCGCGCAGGCGGGCCAACTCCGCCGGATTCAAGGGCTGCCCGAGCGTCTGCGCGCGCGCCGCGTAGTCCCTCATGCGCGCACGGGAGCGGGCGGCGATTTCCTGGACGCTGGCCTTCACCTCGTCCGGCAGCGCGCCCAGCACCGGGCCGGCCAGGCCGATGGGCATCTCATCGTTACGCGGACGATCCTTAGCCCAGTCGGGGCCGAGCAATTTCACCAGCAGAGCCTGACGCTCGCTTTCAATTTCTTCCGCGCGCGCGACCAGGTTGGACTGCATTTCCAGGCTCGGCGAGGAACGCCACCATTCCATGTCTTGACGGGCTGCGCCTTCCCGTTGGCGTTGCCAATAAATCTGATCCACGTCCGCCACGATGATGTCGCGAATAGTCGTCTCGGGCATGCCCAGCGCGCGAAGATTCTCGACATAGACGGCGTAATCTGCCGATTCGACTTCCTGCCAGGTGAAGGTGCGCGGACGAATGAGAATGTTCGTCTTTACGATACGCACTGGTTGATTGGAGTAAATGACGGCGGGATTCGGCGAGCGCACCACGCGCGGCGCGGCATCAGGGGTGGTGGAAAGCCAAGTCACGAACGCGCTGAACAGCGCGACGTTCAGGACAAGTGAGATGAGCAGCAGCGTCCTTCCCCGCATGGGAGCTTTATCCGGCACGCGACGCACGGGAGGCAAATCATTTTCCACCGCGCCTGCGGCGGGTGCGGAACGCTGCGGACTGGAAAGCCTGCGCGCCGTGGCGCACACTGCGGCCCATGAAATGTTCCGCGCTCGTTCTCGTGGCCCTGCTCGCTCCCCTGCTCGTCCGGGGCGAGGACTGGCCGCGCTTCCTCGGCCCGCGCGGCGACAACACTTCCACCGAGACCGGACTGCTCGAAAAGTTTCCCACCAATGGCGTGCCGGTCGTGTGGCAGAAAAAAATTGGCACGGGCTACGGCGCTCCGTCCGTGCTCGGCGGGCAACTGGTGCTCCATCATCGCGTTGGTGGTGAAGAGGTTGTGGAAAGTTTCAACGCCACCAACGTGCAGACGCTATGGCGTCACGCCTACCCGAGTTCATTCACCGATCCTTACGGCTACAACAACGGCCCGCGCTGCTCGCCGGTGCTCACATCGAACCGTTGCTACACCTTGGGCGCGGAAGGAAAACTCCTCTGCCTCGACCGGCTCACGGGCCGACCCGTCTGGCAGCGCGACACGGCGAAAGAGTGGAACGTGCCGGAGGCGTTCTTCGGCGTGGGCAGCACGCCGTTGCTCGAAGGCGACAAGCTGATCGTCATGGTCGGCGGCCAGCCGAACGCCGGACTCGTCGCGCTCGACGCGGCCACGGGAAAAACGCTCTGGGAAAATGTGGGCCAGACCAACTGGACCGGCGTGCCGATGCCGGGCTGGCCCGGCGACCGCGCCTATCGCTGGACCGGCGTGGAAAAATCCGCGAGCTACAGCACGCCCATCGCCGCGACCATCCACGGGCAGCGCCATCTCTTCGCCGTCCTGCGTCAGGGTCTGGTTTCGGTGAACCCGACCAATGGCGCGGTGAATTTCAGCCGCTGGTTCCAATCCACCGGCGCGGACTCCGTGAATGGCGTCTCGCCCGTGGTCGTGGATGATCTGGTGTTTCTCTCCGCCGCCTATTTTCGCGTCGGCTCGTTTTTGCTGCGCGTGAAACCGGACGGCAAAAATTTCGAGGAAGTCTGGCGGCAGCCGAAATTTTTCCGCGAGACCGGCGCGGACGGTTCGCCCGTGGAACCAGTGCTCGGCCTCCACTGGAACACGCCCGTGCTGCATCAAGGTTTCCTCTACGCCTTCGACGGGCGCAACGAGCCGGACGCCTTTTTCAAATGCGTGGAATTGAAAACCGCCCAGCTCAAGTGGACGCGCGACGAGCGCTGGCGCGGGCATCCCGCGCCGGGCAGCCGCGCGCAGCCGCCCGTCTTCGGACGCGGCTCCGCGATTCTCGCCGAGGGCAAACTCATCACGCTCGGCGAAGGCGGCCTGCTCGGGCTGCACCGCGCCACGCCGGAACGTTGCGAGGAAATCTCCCGCTGGCAGGTGCCATCGCTCTGGTTCCCGTGCTGGGCCGCGCCCGTGCTCTCGGAAAAAAAGTTGTATCTCCGCAGCGAGGACAACCTGGTCTGCCTGGATTTCGCGCAGACGCGGTGACAAACCTCGTCCAACTCGACCGCGACTGATTTCAAGCGGGAACACTTTTCCGCGCGGACCGGAGTGAGGCCGCCAATCACACTCTTCCACTGCGCGCGGCTTGACCCCTTTCGCGCGCTTCACCCATCCTGCGCGGCAAGCATGGCATTGTCCGAACAACTTCTCTCCGAACTGCGCGGCATCGTCGGCGCGGCGAATGTCCTCACGAGTCGCGAAGACTTGATCTCGTATTCTTTCGACGGCACGGCGGCGCTGCAACAGATGCCGGCCGCCGTGATCTTCGTGATCACTACGGCGCAGGTTGCGGAAATTCTCAAGTGGGCCAACCGCACGCGCACCGCCATTGTCACGCGCGGGTCCGGCACGGGACTCAGCGGCGGCAGCCTGCCGTCCACCGATTGCGTCGTGATGTGTACGGTGAAGATGGACCAGATTCTGGAAACGGATCGCGCGAATCTCACCATGCTCGTCGAGCCGGGCGTGACCACAATTCAAGTCGCCGAGGAAGCCTTGCGTGCCGGGCTGTTTTATCCGCCCGATCCCGGCTCGATGAAAATCTCCACCATCGGCGGCAACGTCGCGGAGAATTCCGGCGGGCTGCGCGGGCTGAAATACGGCGTCACGCGCAACTACGTCATGGGCATGGAGGTCGTGCTGCCAGATGGCAGCGTCACGTTCCTCGGCAACAAGTGCGTGAAGGATGTCGCAGGCTACTCGATGCGCGACCTCTTCATCGGCAGCGAAGGGACGCTCGGCGTGATCACGAAGGTGCTGCTCAAGTTGATTCCCAAACCGCAGACCAAGAAGACGATGGTCGCGACCTATTCGCAGATGGACGCGGCGGCGGAAACCGTCTCCGCGATCATCGCGGCGCAGATCATTCCCTGCACGCTGGAGTTTCTCGACCGCACGACCATTCACTGCGTCGAGGACTACGCGAAGATTGGTTTGCCGCTTGATTGCGAAGCACTGCTGCTCATGGAGACGGACGGACATCCCGCCGTGGTCGCCGAGGAAGCGGCGGCGATGGAACGCATCGCGCGTGAGCACGGCTGTCTCGAAGTGCGCGTGGCGAAAGACGACGACGAGGCGAACAAGCTCGCCAGCGCGCGCCGCTCGGCGTTCTCCGCGCTCGCCCGCGTTGCGCCCACGACCATTCTCGAAGACGCCACCGTGCCGCGCAGCGAACTGGCGCACATGATTCGTTTCGTCGAGATGATCGCGAAGAAGCACCGCCTGAAGATCGGCACCTTCGGCCACATGGGCGACGGCAATTTGCATCCCACGTTTCTCACGGATGAGCGCAACAAGGAAGAGATGCACCGCGTGGAGGAAGCCTTCGTGGAAATCTTCGATGAAGCGATCCGTCTCGGCGGCACCATCACCGGCGAGCACGGCATCGGCGTGGCGAAGAAAAGTTTTCTGCCCAAGTTCGCCGGCGATGTGCAGATGCGCCTGATGCGCGACCTGCGCCGCACGCTCGACCCGAACGGCGTTCTGAATCCGGGGAAGATGTTTGAATGAAAACTTTTGCGGTGATGGAGGAGATGATGCGCCGGTCGTGGGCGAGCCTTTTTTTCACAAAGTTTTTCCCGGGGATTGGGGGCGGACGGGGATTTTTTTCCCATC
>JAYVNY010000201.1:0-10366 GCA_043758205.1 Akkermansia sp. | reverse complement strand
GCCCGGCCGGCCAGGCGCTGCCCCGGCGGCGCTACCACGAGCGGGCCAAGACCCACGAGTACGGGGCGGGGGCGAGCGTGTGCGCGGCCTGTCCGTGGCGGGAGAAATGCACCCGCGCCAAAACCGGCCGCACGTTGCAGCGGCACGCCCAAGCCGCGCAGGTGGCCCTGGGCAAACAGATCGCGCGCGGGGCCGAGGCGCGGCGCGACCGGCGACGGCGGCTGTGGCGGCAGGAGATCCAGGACTGGCGGATCGCGGCGGTGCAGAACGTGAAACGGCTGCGGCGGGCGGGCGCAAAAGGGTTCGAGAGCGGAGCCGCCGCGGTGCGGGCGGTGGTTTTGGCGGGGCCCGCCGTGGTCGCGTCAGCCGGGCCTCTGGAGCGTCGCGCTGATCCCAGGTGAGATTTCAGGCGCGTGGAAATCCCAGACCTCCGCTTCTCCCGACCGCCGGCACCGCCGAGGCCTTTGGGCAACAGGCCCTCCAGATGCACTCCGCCTCGCCCGCCCACGGAAAATCTGCTGGCGTCCGCCGCGCGCCCCTCTAACTTCCGAGCCGATGTTGCTGGTCATAGATAATTACGATTCGTTCACCTACAACCTCGTCCAATACCTCGGTGAGATGGGCGTGGACATGCAGGTGCATCGCAATGACCAACTCAGCCTCGCGCAGATCGAGCAGCTCAAGCCCGAGCGCGTGCTCATCTCGCCCGGCCCGTGCTCACCCCGCGAATCGGGCCTCTCGAACGACGTGATTAAAGCTTTCGCCGGACGCGTTCCCACCCTGGGCGTTTGCCTCGGGCATCAGTGCATCGGCCACAGCTTTGGCGCGGAGGTGGTGGTGAATTACCGGATGATGCACGGCAAGACCTCGCCCATCCGGCACAATGGTCGCGAGCTTTTTGAAGGGATGCCCAATCCCTTCGCCGCCACGCGTTATCATTCGCTCGTCATCAAGCGCGACACGCTGCCCGACTGCCTCGAAATCACCGCCGAGACCGATGAGGGCGAAATCATGGGCGTGCGCCACAAGACGCTGCCGATCTGGGGCGTGCAATTTCATCCCGAGAGCATCCTCACCGAGGAGGGGCGGACCATCCTGAAGAACTTCCTCAAGCTGGGCTGAACGCGGGGTCAAGAACGGCCCTGGGAAAAGTCCGCCGGTCGGGCGGAAAAATCTTCTCGCCAAATTTTTCCGGCGGCGGCAAACACTCGCCCCTTGTTTTTGCCATGAACGAACAGATCGTCATTCTCGATTTCGGTTCCCAGTACACGCAGGTCATTGCGCGGCGCATCCGCGAGTGCAGCGTCTATTCCACCATCCTGCGCTACGACACGTCGGCGGCGGAAATCGCCGCGCTGAAGCCGTCCGGGATCATCCTGAGCGGCGGGCCGAACAGCGTTTACAGCGAGGACGCGCCGATGCCGGACAAGGGTGTCTTCAACCTCGGCGTGCCCGTGCTCGGCATCTGCTACGGCGTGCAGCTCTTCGCGCATTTCCTCGGCGGCAAAGTCGAGAAAGGTCAGAAGCGCGAATACGGCAAGGGCACGCTCACGGTGAAGGACGGTTCGTGCGCGCTGTTCTCAAAACTGCCGAAGGAACTTCAGGTGTGGAATTCCCACGGCGACAAGCTCACCAAGCTGCCGCGCGATTTCAAACCTGTCGCGGTCACGGAGAACTCCGAATACGCCGCCATCGAGAACCGCGCGCGGAAATTCTTCGGGCTGCAATTCCATCCCGAGGTCGTCCACACCCCGAAGGGCAGGGAAGTCATCGCCAACTTCGTCCACCGCATCTGCGGCTGCGGCAAGGAGTGGACCATGCGCAGCTACGTTGACCAGGCCGTGGAGGAAATCCGCGCGCAGGTCGGGAAGGAACAGGTCATTCTCGGCCTGAGCGGTGGCGTGGATTCCAGCGTGGCGGCGGCGTTGCTGCACAAGGCCATTGGCGATCAACTCACCTGCATCTTCGTCAACAACGGGCTGCTGCGCGGGCGCGAAGAGAAGGCGGTGCAGGATTTGTTCGGCAGCCATTTCCACATGAAACTCCAGACGGAAAATGCGGAGAAAATTTTCCTCGGACGACTGAAGGGTGTCACCGATCCCGAGCGCAAGCGGAAGATTATTGGCAAGACCTTCATCGAAGTCTTCGCTGCGGCGACCAAGCGCGCGGGCAACGCCAAGTTCCTCGCGCAAGGCACGCTCTATCCCGACGTCATCGAGTCCGTGCCCATCGCCGGCAATCCCGCCGCGATGATCAAGAGCCATCACAACGTGGGCGGCCTGCCGAAGAACATGAAGTTCAAGCTCGTCGAGCCGCTCAAGTGCCTGTTCAAGGACGAGGTGCGCCAGCTTGGACTCGAACTCGGTTTGCCGAAGAACATTGTCTTTCGCCAGCCCTTCCCCGGGCCTGGTCTCGCCGTGCGCATCCTCGGCGAAGTCACGCCCGAGCGTTGCCGCATCCTGCGCGACGCCGACACCATCGTGGTCGAGGAGATGAAGGCGACCGGCTGGTATTACAAAATCTGGCAGAGCTTCGCCGTGCTGCTGCCCGTGCGCAGCGTGGGCGTGATGGGCGACGAGCGCACCTACGAATACACGATTGCCCTCCGCGCCGTGGAATCGCAAGACGGCATGACCGCCGACTGGGTGAAGCTGCCCTACGACCTGCTGGAAAAACTTTCCTCGCGCATCATCAACGAAGTGAAAGGCGTGAACCGCTGCGTCTTCGACATCACGAGCAAGCCGCCGGGGACGATTGAGTGGGAGTAGCCGACGTCGCACCGCTTGCAACGCCGTCCGATGGCGATATTCTGAGGTCATGCAATACCGCGTCGTCATTGTGGAATCTGAGGAAGGTTTTGCCGTCTCCTGTCCCGCCTTGCCTGGTTGCCACAGCCAGGGCGCGACGCACGCCGAGGCGTTGGTGAACATCCGCGAAGCGATTCAGCTCTGGCTGGAAGTGGCGTTGGAAGACGCACAGCGCGAAGCGGAGTCGGAGGGCGCACGCGTGACTCAGGAACTCGTCACCGTTTGAGTTTGTGCCGAAGCTTCCCGGAATCAGCCAGCGCGATGCTGTCCGCGTCTTCGAAAAGCTCGGCTATTAAATCGCCCGTCAGAGCGGCCACATCGTGATGACCAATGGACGACAGCGGCTCGTCATTCCACGGCACAATCCCATCAACGCGATCACGATGGGCTCCATCGCCAAGAGTGCCGGGCTGACACCGGATGAATTCAGGAACCTGCTGTGAGCCAGTCACGCCGCGCAACATGACTCTGCAAATTGAAATTCCTGATTTCCTCGCGAAGCAGACCAGCGAACTGGCCGCCCGCCAGCATACCAGCGTCGATCAAGTGGTCGCCGCCGCCCTCACCGCGCAGATCAGCGCCGCCGCCACGCGCCCCAGCATTGCCGGGCGCGCCAAGCGCGTGGATTGGCAAAAGGTGGATGAAATTCTCGCCCGTGTTCCCAATGTCCCGCCACTGCCCGGCGACGAACTGTGAACCGCTGCGTCTTCGACATCACCAGCAAGCCGCCGGGAACGATTGAGTGGGAGTGAAAACAGCGCGGGCGGTTATCCTTTTCGCTCGCTACAAGGTTTAACTCGGACTTCAAGGACGCGGTTCCCGAACACATCGAGAATAAACACGCGGTCAAATGAGGTTTGAAAAGTAGCCGAGTCAAAATCCTCATCAGGACTGAATATGGACGACAGGTGTTTATTGTCAGCCACGATAAGCAGCCAGAGGTGGCGACATTTTTTCCGGTATTCGCTCACCTTTTGATCCTTGTGGCTAATCACGGTCTGCACGCGAATCACGTCATGTCCAATTGCACCAGCTTCGTTACAACTCCAGTAACTCGGGCTTCGGTTGAGCCTGTAAAGGCAGATTTGTCCGATATACTGCCCGAGTTTTATTTCATCAACTTGCGTTAAGTCAGGCCGCCAGCAGCCACGTCCTTGAGCAAGAAGCATGGTAACAGTTTGCACGATCCCTCGGATGAGGAACTCCGACTCCGGTTTCACGTGCTGCATCGACGGAGGCCAGAATACCGAGACATGTAGCTGCTCCTTGTGGGTTGCCTCAAAGTGGCGTTGCGCTTCCTTCACGATGTTGTCCTGGAAACTTTCCCGTTGGCGGACTGGCGATCCTTTGGCTCCTTGATCTTGAATGTATTCTGTAATTTCGACTCCAAGGTCTGCTTCTTGAAAAATGAAATCCGGTGTTTCCGACTCCATGGGTTCGGAGCGAGGAAACGCAAGGCACTTCTCTTGGCAAGAACGAAGCCACCTTAATTCCTGTTCCTTGGAACTCTTTTGCATGATGCCAACTCAGCTTTGAACATCTGGTCGCCATTGCGGCTCTGTGCTGGTGCTCGTTTGGACATTCCCGTCCGCATCCATACCCATAGAAAAAGAAAGCTTTGGGCCTGCGTAATTGTTGCAACCGGAAATTTTATTGAGAAAATCCGGCTCCTGCGGCAGCGCCCTGATCCAATGTTCTTCCAGCACAATTTTGCATTTTCCGCCGTCGGCTTTCATCTGTTTTGCTGCTTCGAGACTTTTGCAGTCATTATCGATGACGAAGAGTTCACGGCCCTTCACGCCGACAATCACGTAATCCGTTAACTCATCAGCATTCCAAGTCCATCCCCCTCCGAGATAGGACACGGCCTCTTTGCATTTTTCCTTGGAACCAAATGCAAAACTACAGAGAAAGCAGAACACCTTCCCTTGGAACGCGATGTCAGGTACCGGGGTATTGAGGGCCAACCATTTTTCGCCTGTGAGCAGATCAATCGCATTGGGTTCGGACGAGGCGATTTGTTTCAGAAGAAGAACCAGTTCACCGAGATCGGAATCCTGAATATTTTCCGCAAGCGGTCGAATGCGCCAGTACAAGATGTTTCCCGGCCAAACAGACCTGAGTTCCTTGTCACGCTTCAAGAGCTTAAACAGCTTGAGGAAATCTTCGGTCGTGGGCCGTTCACTTTCGACGATGGATTTGCAGACCTCAGCAAAATTGCCAAGCGATTCACCGAGTGAACTTTTTAGGTAGTAGTCACGTTTTGCCATAAACAGTGTTTTGACGGCACCAGAATCCTGCGATGCTGCGTCCAACGCAAGCCACCTGATCACCCGGCTCTAAGCAGCCTCAAACGTCACCTTTAGTCCCAGCGCCGTCGCACGGAGTTGAGGCTCGACAGGCGCGGGTTGCCAGTGGGGGAAAAGAGGCGATACAGGCTCTCGCGGTTCAGTTTGCTCAGTTCCGCCGCGCGGGCCACGCCGGCTTGCGCTTCGACCACATCGCGTAGTCCGACCAGAAAAACTTCCAACCCTTCCTCGTAGCAGGCGGTCAGGTATTCCGCCGCCTGTTTGGAGTGGTTCAGTTTTCTCCGCAGAATCTTTTTGTAGCTGACTGTTCTCATTCTACTCAGGCGGCGGCCAGCTTGCCTTTTTTGCGCCACGCGCGCTCGGCCAGATGCCGCGCCTCCTTCGCCCCGCGCAGCAGGCACGCCGAGCTGATGTCGCAATCGAGCTTGGGCCAGTGGACGGAGGAGCGGCAGATTTTAAAGCCTGCACGCTCGCGGGCCGTGGCGAGTTGCAGCGTGGGATAGAACGAGAGCGGTACGCTCACGGTGCGCCCGTCTTCGAGGTCGAACGTCAGGCGTTCGTCCGTGACCTGGACTGCCATCACATCCGGTGGCGGCGTGTTATTCAGCTTCATTCCATGCCTCAATCAATTGGGCCTCGTGAGTCGCCAGGATTCGGGCGATCTCCCGAAGGTCCGATTCACGAAAGCCTTTGTTCCAACTCAACTGCACCGGCCCGAGCCAAAACTTGGCCTCCTTGCCGCCCTTGTGAACATGCACATGTGCCGGTTCGTCCGGCTCGGAACTGTAGAATCCCACTCGATATCCTTTGATGCGCAGCACTGTCGGCACGATGCGACGGTAGGTTTCTGGAGGCGGGATGGCAAGGCGTGAACGGCTGCGAACTTCCTTCGTAATTCTCAATGCGCGCGAAACTTCCTCGGCAGCAAATCATCCACCGCACGAATGATTTTGTCCTCACAGCTCGGTGCCAGCCGCGCGGGGCGGTCGTAATACCAGAGCGAATCTTCGGCCTCGTAGCCGCCTTCGGCGAGAATCCGGCGCGACGGGATGTAGCAGGGCACGTCATTCGCGTAGGCAGTCACCCACAGGCGGCTGGCGTCGAACTCGCGTTTGAGGCGAAGCTGGTAATCGATGACGACTTCACCCGCGAGGAAGACCATCGCGAGTTCGTCGCCGAAGGTCCACGTCTGCGCGAGGTAGGGCAGGGTGGTGGGAAGTCGTTCGCCACGGTCGAGGCGCGCGAGATTCTTCTGCGCGTGATAGCCGACGATGCCGGGCCGGGCGGCGCGTTCTTCCCACTGGGCGCGCGTGGGCAGCGGGTCGAAGTCGAGGGTGAAGCGGTTGATTTTTCCGGCGGGCAACTTGGTGAGTCGTTGCGCGGGGCTGGCGAGCAATCGTTTCACTTCGGCGGCGATGGCGTCGCCGTGGGCCTGGGCGTGTTCGAGTTTTCCGCGCGGCGAGGGATTGGCATCCGCGCCACAGCCGATGCTGATGAGCGCCACCGCGCCGGGATGATCGCGCTCGATGCCGGCTTGCGCGTAGCCCGACCAGTCGGCGTGAATCTGGTTCCACTCGCCGCCCAGCGTCGTGCAGTGACAGGCGTAATTCGCGAGCACGGCGCGGAGTTGATCTTTGGCATCGTGAACGAGCAGCACGGCCAGCGTGTGATCCACCGGCGCGTTGGTGTTCTCGCCGAACTGCGCGCGTCCGTCGCGAATCACACGGCGATTCTTCGCGAAGGTCACGGTGCCTTGCGCACGGGAAAGTTTCGCGGGCGCGCGATTGCTCAAGGCCGCGAGCGCGACCGTCTCCAGTTTGTCAGTGAGTTCCCGCGTGTAACGATCCAGCGCCGCCTGCTGCTCCGGGATGATGTCCGAGGAAAAAATGTTCGGGGCCGCGCCGCTGAGCATGGGGGCCGAGTGCGTGTGGGAGGAGCAGAGCGCGATTTGTTCGCGGTCGATTTTTGCGCGCTTCTTCAGCCGCGCTGCCACTTCATCCGTGACCGCGCCGGGGACAGCGAGATTGTCCACGGTGAAGAGAACCGACGCGCCCTGCCGGTCGGTGCCGAGCGCGAGAGCCTTGGCGAAGAGATGCTGCGCGACGCCTTCATTGTTCGTTCGGCGATTGCCGTAGCCGTGCAGGCGCACGGGGTAGTCGGGCGTGATGTCCACACGCGCGACGCCGATGGAGAGCAGGGGCGGTTCCGCAGCGAGAAGTGGCAGGTGTGCGAGGGTGACAAGCAGGGCAAAAAGTTTGGCGGCGTTCATGGTGAAGTAAGCCCAGCATCGACAACGCGCGTGCGGCGTCAACACCGTGCTTTTCAAAAGTTGAACTCGGCCCGCCCGCCCACCACACTCCGCGCCCTGATGAAAGCCATTGCTGTAAATCAAAAGAAACGCGACGTGGGACTGATCGATCATCCTGCGCCGGAAATTTCTCTGCCCACCGAAGTCAAGTTCCGCACCATCGAAGTCGGCATCTGCGGCACCGACCGCGAGATTTGCCGCTTCGACTACGGCAATCCGCCTGCCGGTTCCGAGCATCTCGTGCTCGGCCACGAGGCGCTGGGTTACGTGACCGAGGTCGGCGCGGAGGTGCATCGCATTTCGCCCGGCGATCTGGTAGTGCCGATGGTGCGCCGCCCGTGCAATCACGACTCCTGCGTCTCGTGCCGCAACGACCGTTCGGATTTCTGCACGACCGGCGACTTCGTCGAGCGCGGCATCAAGGAGTATCACGGTTTCATGACCGAATACGTCGTGGACCAGGAGAAGTATTTGTGCGTCGTCCCGCCCGCCTTGCGCGAAGTGGCGGTGATGATTGAGCCGCTGACCGTTGCCGAAAAATCGCTGATTCAAATCTGGCACATCCAAAAGCGGCTGCACTGGGAGTGCCCGATTGTGAAGGGCCTCGCTCCCGGCCATTGCCACAAGGCCGTGGTGCTCGGCGCGGGACCGATTGGCATTCTGGGCGCGATGGCCTTCAAGGTCGCGGGCTTCGACACTTACGTTTATTCGCGCTCGAAAGCGCCGAATCCCAAGTCGGAACTCGTGGAGAGTTTCGGCGTGAAATACATTTCCTCCGAGACCACATCGCCGGAGGAACTGGCCGCCATGCTGGGCAACATTGACGTCGTGTACGAGGCGGTGGGCGGCGCGAAGATCGCCTTCGAAGTGCTGAAAGTTCTGGGCCTGAACGGCATCTACGTCTTCACCGGCATTCCGGGTCATCCGCTGCCGGCGATCACGATTGATGGCGAATTCATCATGCGGAACATGGTGCTGAAGAACCAGGTGCTGCTCGGCTCGGTGAACGCGGGCCGCGACGCCTTCGAGAACGCCATCCACGACCTCGGCATCTTCATGGAGCGCTGGCCCGACGCGGTGCGGGCCATCATCTCGGGTCGCTACGAACTTTCGAAGTCGAAGGAACTCCTCATCGGCAAGGTCACCGGCATCAAGAACGTCCTGAAGTTCAGCGCCTGAGCGCCAACGGACGACCGGCCGCAGCAACGCCAGATTGTGAATGCCCTGACGTTAATTCTGCTGGCCAGTTGGCTCGCGCTTTCCGCCACGGCGGCGCCGTTCGTGGAAATTTCCGCGCGCGTGGAGACGATTGAATGGCACTATCAGGAGGACACCGGCCTGCCGCTGAAAACCATCCGTCACCACACGCTGCGTTGCGTCGTCGGGCAGGACCAGTGGCTGCTCGAAAACCTTTCCCGCAGCAACATCACCGAGAGCACCTGGTTTTTGCACGGGATGATTGCGCGTCAGGTCAGCTATCCTTCCCTCGACGATTCCGCCGGCGAGACCACCGGCTACCGCAGCCCCCGCCGGAGCGCGCGCAATCTCGGCCTCCTGACTTCCACCGAGGGTTACCCCGCTGGCGAGGTGCTGATGAATGCGACGTGGTTCGCCTTCTGTTCCGGCCCCTTTCTCCAAAAGACCACGCGCGGGGTGCCGCTGCCCACCGCCGGTCCGAATGAAACCGTCTTCGGCCTGACCAATGAAACGCGCACTTTCGCGGATGATCTGGGCCTGCCGAGAAGCGCGAGTTTCTACGCCCCGCCCCGCGAATTGAAATGCCGTTACGAAGCAACCCAGTCCACCAACATCCTCGGGTGGAATTTCCCGCTCGTCTTCACGGCCGAGCAACGCGCACCGGACCACTTCGGCAAATGGAATCGCAACCTGACGATCAGTGGCCGCGTCACCGCCATCCGTTCCGTGCCCGCGCTCCTCGTGCCTGAGGACATCGCCGAACGCTTCGAAGCGTGGAAGACGACGCCGGTGCAGAAGCGGTGAGTCCGCCGTAACGCCGGCTCTCGAGCCGGCAGTGCGCGAGGCTTTCCAGCCTCGTGTTCAAAAACTGTTCACATCCCGGCATCCACTCGGGTTGCGGGCTTGGCACAGGAGGCTCGAAAGCCTCCCAACCTGCCGACAAGAATGTCGGCGCTACGTAACGCCGGCTTTCCCGCCGGCAGGTTCCGAGGCTTTCCAGCCTCGTGTTCCAAGCCAATTTTCCCCTCGACTCATCCACATCTGCGCGCAAGCCTCCGCTTCATGCAGCCGCCCAGTCACCGCATCGCCGGCCAATACTCGCGCGGTTATTTACCCCACGTCCGCGTCGAAGGCCGCCGTTACTTCGTCACCTTCCGGCTCGACGGCACGCTGCCGCAGGAGGTGCTGCATGAATACCAACGCGAGCGCGACGAACTGATTCGCAAAGCCGAACGCGAAGGACACCAACTCGCCTGGGCCGACCAGAAACGCCTCTTCGACCTCTACTCGGAGCGAGTCGAAGCGCACCTCGACGCCGGGCGCGGCGACTGTTGGCTCAAGGATCCACGTGTGGCGGAAATCGTCGTGAACGCACTTCGTTTCTTCGTGAACTCGCGTTATGCCCTCGGCGCGTGGGTCGTGATGCCGAATCACGTTCACGTCCTCGTGCGTCCGGTCGGCGCGCACACGCTGGATTCCATTCTGCACAGTTGGAAAGGCTTCACCGCGCGCGAGGCGAACAAGCTGCTGGGCCGCACCGGCACGAGCTTTTGGGCGCACGAATACTACGACCACTGGCTGCGGGACGAGGACGAGAAGGCGCGGCTTATCGCTTACATCCACGATAATCCGGTGGAGGCGGGCTTGTGTGCGCGGCCGGAGGATTGGTTGTGGAGTTCGGCGCATCCGCGTTGGGCGAAGGGTGTTGGAACGGGAGGCTCGAAAGCCTCCCAACTTGCCGACAA
>JAYVNY010000200.1:0-18461 GCA_043758205.1 Akkermansia sp. | reverse complement strand
CCGTTCAATCTGCAACTCGTGCTCAGTCCGCTCGCACAGGGCGACACGTTGAACCAGGTCGCGGACCGCGCCGCCCTGGAGACGCGCATCTCGAAGCAGGGGCAGGTCGTGACGAGCGCGAAGTATTTCGTGAAGAACCGTGGTCAACCGAATTTCCAACTCACGCTTCCGCCCGGCACGGAATTGTGGGCCGCAACGGTGAACGGCGTGACGGCGGTGCCGACGCTCGATGGCCAGGCGCATTTGATCCCGCTGCCCGGACGCGCCGACCCGGACGCGATCACCGTCGTGGAACTCAAGCTCGCCTCGCGTTCCGCAAAAGCGGAACGCGTGAGCGTGGCCGCGCCCATCGTCGGCGCGCCAGTGCTGCTCGCGGAGTGGAAGATCCTGCCGGACGCGGGCCAGCGTCTGGTCTTCCGCGACGGCACGCTCGCGCCCGCGCAAGGCTTTGTGGACGGCACGGGCTTCGCGGCGCTGGCGCGCTTGGTCACCACTCTGTCCGCGCTGTTTCCGCTGCTGGTGTCGCTGGCGTTGCTGCTGGTGGGACTCGCGGTGTGGCGCTGGTCGTCGCGCGCGGGCGTGTTCAAGTTCAGCGCGCAACATGTCTTCGGCGTGCTGCTCGGCGTGTTCGCGCTGGTGGCGGGTGCCGTCACGTTGCTGAACGTCGCCACGCTGGCCGGGCGCGTGAGCGCGCCGCCCGGCACGCTGTCGTTCGTCGCGCCGATTCAACAGGCGGGCAACGCGATGCAGATCGAAGTGGCGAACCTCGAAGACAAGCCGTCCGTGCTGGGCGTGGTGGGCGCGGCGTGGCCGGCGTTGCTCGCGCTGCCGCTGCTGCTGGTCGCGCTCATCAGCGAGAATTCACGCCGCACACTCGCGCTGGTCGCCGCGTGGACGCTGCTGTTCTGGGCCGCGCTGCGTTCGCCGAACGGCGTGCTCGCGTTCTTCCTCCTGCTCGTCGCCTTCGTGGCCCTGCACCTCGCGCTGCCGATGTTAAAACGCCTCGGCCAGTTGCCGGTGCGACCGAAAGAAACGTTGCCGCCCGAGCCCGCGACGCCGTTGGTCGTCCCGCTGATTTTCACGGCGCTGCTGTTGGCGCAATGGCCGGCACAGGCGGCGACGCTGCCTGCGTCGCGAAGCATCGCGCCCGTTGCGGAGTCCGTGCAGCAGCAGGTGCGCGTCGAGGACAAGTTCGCGTTCGCCACGGTGAAAGTGCGTTGGAGTGCGCTGAAGGATCAACGACTGCCCGTGCTGTCCTCGCCCGCCGTGCTCACGCGCACCAGCTTTCCGACGAACGCGCTGAAGTGGATTGAGAATCCGACGCGCAACGGACGAGGGCACGAGTTGCTCGCGTTGCAGGACGGCGTGTTCAACATCGAGTTCGATTACCAACTCCAGCCCGGCGCGCGCGCGGACGAAAGCGGCTTCACGCTGCCTACTCACAGCGGGCTGGTGAACGAACTCACGCTCACGCTGGTGAACCTGGACGTGGATATTTCCGCTACCTCGGCGGTGTCGCTGGAGACGCAGCCCTCCACCGGAAGCAACACCGTGGCGAAGCTGATTCTGCCGCCGGTGAACGACGCGTGGATTGGCTGGAAGCCGCGCAGCCGCGACACGAAGCGCGAGAAGGCAGTCTTCTACGCCGAACTGGCGCAGCTCTACATTCCGTCGGCGGGCGTGATTGAAGGCCAGCATCTCGCGCAGATTCGTCCCGCGCAGGGCGAGTTGAACGAATTGATTTTCCGCGTGCCGACGAACGCGACCATCACCGACGTCATAGACATCACCACCACGAACCGGCCCGGCATGGTTGCGCTCTGGCGTTTTGATCCGGATGCACGGCAGTTGCGCGTGACGCTCAAGCCCGCGCAAGCGCGGCCGTTCTCGCTCGTCATCCGGTCGCAGACCGCCGCCGGGCCGCTGCCGGTGACGCAGCGCGTGGGCTTGCTCTCGATCACGAATGCCGCAAGCGAGATTGGCATGGTCGGTTTCGCCACCGGCCCGGATGTGCAACTCGACAACGCCACGCCCGACGCGCTCACGGTCATCAACCTCGAAGACTTTCAATCCTGGCTGCTCAACCGCGCGCAGTCGCAGATGCCCGGTCTGATCTTGCGCCGTGCCTTCCGCTACTCGGACGTGAACGCGGGCGCGGTGCTCGCCGCTTCCGCCGTGGAACCAGACGTTCGCGTGGAGTCGCGACAGACCTTGTCGCTGGGCGAAGACCGCACCTTGCTCGCCGCCAATCTCGCCGTGGAAATCACGCGCGCAGGGATTTTCCGCCTGAGTTTTGCCCTGCCCGCCGGACTGGATGTGGAATCCATCAGCGGCGCGGCGGTGAGTCATTGGACGGAGTTGAAAACGGACACCAACCGCATCATCACGCTGCATCTGCGCGGCAAGACGGAAGGCGCGCAGCAGTTGTCGATCAGTCTCGCCGGGCCGGGCGTGAAGGCGACGAATGGCTGGACGGTGCCGCGTTTGTTGCTGCGTGAAGCGACCAAGCAGCGCGGGCAACTGGTCATTGTGCCGGAGCAGGGGATGCGTTTGCAGGCCGGCGCGCGTGATGGCTTGACGCAACTCGATCCGCAGAAGTCCGGCATCCGGCAGAAGGGCGTGCTTGCCTTCCGTCTCTTGCAAGATCAGTGGACGCTCGCGCTGGACATGGAACAGGTCGATCCGTGGGTGCAGGTGCAGAGTCTGCAACACGTCGCGGTCGGCGAGGCGCAATCGAAGGTCACGGCCAACTTCCAGTATCAAATCGAGAACACGGGGTTGAAGGCGCTGCGCGTGCTGGTGCCAACGAATGCCGAGGGCGTGCAGTTTCGCGGCGAACTGGCCGCGGATTTTCTGCCGCGCGCGGGCGCGATCACGAACGGGTTGCAGGAGTGGGAGATTAAATTGCACCGGCGCGTCATCGGCGCGTATCTGCTGCAAGTGACTTATCAGATGCCCAGTGCCCCCGGCGTCCCGCCGGGCGGGGGTGTTCCTGGAACGGGCGCGCTTCCACCCGGCGGGACGCCGGGGGCACTGGCACTCACGCTGCGCGGCATCGAGGCGGCGGGCGTGAATCTCCAGCACGGCTACGTGACGGTCGAATCGGTCGGGCGTTTGCAAGTCGAGGTCGGCGCGCTGCCGTCCGCGCTGCAACTGAGCGAATGGCAGAGCGTGCCGCGCGCGTTGCGGCAGGACCTTCAGACCACGGCGGCGAACGTCACGTTCCGTCTGGTGGAACCGGCGTTTCAACTGCCGTTGCAAGCGCGCCGTCACGAGGTCGCGAAGCTGTTGCCCGCGCGCGTCAATCACGTCCTGCTCAAGTCCGTGGTCTCGGACGACGGCATGATGCTCACGCACGCGCGGCTCGATCTGGTGCCGGGCGACAAGCGTCTGCTGGAACTCACGCTGCCGGAGAAGGCGAAATTCTGGTTCGCGTTCGTGAACCAGAACGGCGTGGTGCCGTGGCTCGGTCCGGCGACCAACGCGTCGTCCATCGGAAAAATTCTCCTGCCTCTCGAACAGCAGTCCAAACCCGACGAGGCCATTGCCGTGGAATTTTTCTTCAGCAGCGCGGTGGGTGGCGCAAAGGGTCGCGCGCTTGATTTGCAACTGCTCGGGCCGAAGTTTGATCTGCCGCTGGAGGACATCACCTGGCAGGTGTACCTGAACGACAAGTGGGAACTGCGCGACTGGGACGGCACGTTGCAACTGAACGAGGCGCGCACCACGGCCGGGGGTTCGTGGGCGGATTTGGATTCGTATCTTCAGCAGGAGACCGCCGCGCGCAACGCCAAGACCAAGGTCGCCGAGCAGCAGTTGCAACTCGGCAACAGCTTCCTCTCGCAAGGCACGCCGCAACTCGCGCGACAGGCGTTTCAAAATGCCTACGGTTTGTCGCAACACGATCAGGCCTTCAACGAGGATGCGCGCGTGCAACTGCACAACGTGAAGATGCAGCAGGCGTTGATTGGTCTGAACGTGCGACAGTCCGCCAATGCGCCTGCCGCGGGTGTCGCGGCGAAAGTGCGCGAGTTGCGCCAGCGTCGGGACGGAAACTATTCGCAGGACGAAGCGAAGCAGATTTTCGACAACAACTCCGCCGACGACAACAACGCCTTAAGCCGGCTCGCGTCGCGGTTGATTCAACAACAAGAGGCTGCGGTTGCTGCACCCGCCGCCATCCGCGCCGCCGTGCCGGAGCAGGGACGCGTGCTGACCTTCAAACGCGCCGTGCAGGTGGATCCGTGGGCGGAGATGCGGGTGGATTTGGAAACGAAAGCGGTGCGCGGAGCGCCGCTCGCCACGCGCTTCCTCGTGCTGCTGGGGCTGGCGGCGCTGCTGGGAATTTCCCTGCTCTGGCGCGGACGCGCCGCCGATGCTCGGGCGTGAGGTTCAGCGGCTGATCCAGATCAGTGTTCCGGCGGGGAGCAAGTCGTAGAGCGGGAGCAATTCGGTGCCGCGCACATGCAGGCAGCCGTGCGAGGCAGGGCGCCCCAGCGTCGTCTCGTCGCCGGTGCCGTGGATGTAGATGTAGCGATCGAAGGTGTCCACGTCGCCCCCGCGATTGAAGCCCGGCTCCAGCCCTTCAAGCCAGAGGATGCGGTGCGTGATGGAGGCGTTTGCCAAGCCTTCCCAGGTGTAGCCGATCAGCTTGCGGCTTTTGAAAACAGCACCGAGCGGCAGTCCGCCGCCGATCTTTTTCGCGATGCGATGCAGTCCGAGGGGCGTGCGGTTGGAATCTTTTTTCTGCCCGATGCCGAAGCGGGAGGTCGAGATGATGAAGGTTTTTTCGAGCGGCGCGTCGGGGCGGTTGAAGCCGGCGGGCAGCCGCACAAGCTGCATCTGCTGGGTGCGGATGCCGACGAGGAGCAGATGCCGCGAGGGCCGGACGCCCAGCCGCCGGACGGTCTGGCGCAAGGCGAGCGGCAAGGGAGCCGAGGTGTGCCGGGCTGAAGGCCGGCGCTCTGGGAACCTGGGCCTCAACCGGAGCCTCACGGCTTGGCGCGGAGGAATTTGATTCTGCGCACGAATCCGTCTTCGAGAATGATCATGTCGGCATTGGGCGCGAGGGTGATGCTCTGGACGTGGCTGACCTTGGGCTTGCGTCCGCCACGGCGGAACCACGAGCCGTCGCCGGCGTGCGCGCCGGGCTGGCCGAAGACCAGCGTGGCGGCGTCATTGTCCACGTCCACGTAGGTCACGCGCGCGCCCTCGTCGAGGCCGAGCAGGTAGCCGCCGATGGGCAGATAGACGAGGCTGCTCGGGCCGGGCAGCGCCTGGTTCGCGACCGGGCCGACTTTGAAGCCGCGCGTCAGGCCGTTGCCGGCCAAGGGGTCGAGGCGGAAGTCCCGATCCGGCCCGCGCACGCGGTAGAGACGGTTGCCGCCGCGGTCCACCGCGGTGGGGTCGCCGGTCCGTGGATCCACTTTTACGTCGGAGAGATGCACAAACCCCGAGGCCTCGATGTTCACGCCGCCGAAACCGTTGTTCATTTGGGAGGCTCTCCAGTGCTTGAGCATGGTGCCGTCCGTGTAGAAGGCCTCCGTCTCGTTGGGCGAGACCCAGAGGCCACCGCCGTTGGCGATGTTGGTGGGCGAGCCGAAGACGGACGATTCTGAGAAGAGTTTGCTGACGGCACCATTGGTATAAGTATAACGCAGGACGCGCCCGTTGCCGGCGTCGAGAATATAGAGTCGGCCGCTTTGGTAGTAGAGGCCGCTCGGGCTGTCGAGTTGGGCCACACCGTCACCGGGAAATTCCGCGCCGGCACCGAGTTCCAAAAAGCCGGGGCCGCGTGTGCCGGGCTGGCCAACGGCGGTGCGGACGATGCCGTTCGTTTCGATCACGCTGACCGCGTGGCTGTCGCGCTCGACGACGTAGATGCGGCCCTCGTCGTCCGCCACGGCGGCGCGGGGATTGGAGAAGACGACGTTCGTCGCGTTCGCCCCTTCGTATTCGGGCAGCCAGAGATTCGTGCCGCTGGGCGCGGGACCGCTGCCGCCCACCGTTTGAATGGTGCCGTAACCGAGCGCGAGATGCGGGAACGCGTTGCCCGGCACCACGCTCATGGCGCGCAGGCGGTACTCACCGTAACCCAAGGGCAGCGGCAGTTCGACCATACCGACGGTTTGCGTGGTGAAGAAATTTTGCAGCGCGGTCCACTTTCGTCCGAGGCGTCCTTCGAGCGTGCTGATGCCATTCGGGAGGCGGTAGTCGTTCGTGAAGCGAATGACGACGGTGCCGTTTGTGGTGGGCGTGAGCGTGTAAGTGGTTTTCTCCGCCCAAGCCGCCGTGGCGGCAAACGTGGCAAGCAAAACAAGCATCAACTTGGACTTCATGTGGCGCGAAGATAGCGAACGAAACCGGCGAGGGCAACGACGGTGTTGCGGATGGGGGAGTGGAAAGGGGCGGGGCGGCGCAGGGCGCGGCACCTTATCTCGCCAGCGAGCGGTCGCTCCGGGAGCAAAAACGCCCCCGCCGTTTCCGACGGGGGCGTGACGTGGATTTTCTCGCGACGCTTACGGGGTGCGCAGGCGGTAGAAGCGGTTTGTGGTCGGGACCAAGGTGTTGATGTAAAGCGCGCGGTTGGTCGGGGCGGCGCTGATGTTCGTGAGCGTGGTCCAGGACGGATCGTCGAGGAACTTTTTGTATTCCACGCCGTAGCTCTTGTTCGATACGGCGAAAAAGCCGAAGCGGGCGACGTTGCCGCCGAGATCTTCGAGCGACGTGATGCGGAGCGCGCTGTTGAACTGCGTCGGGTCGGTGCCGGCGAGGTATTCCTGCAAGTTGGTCATACCGTCGCCGTCGAGGTCGGTGTTCGCATCGGCTGAACTGTTCGGGTTCAGGCCGTATTGGATTTCCCACGCGTTCGGCATGCCGTCGCCGTCCGAGTCAGCCACGCCGCCGAAGTCGGGCAGCGCGGCGAACCAGTTCGTCGGATCATTCGCGTAGCCGGTCAGGCTGACACGGTTGAGCGACAGGCCCGAGCCATCCGCCGCCTGCGGCCACGGGAAGAGGTCGTAGTAATGCACGCGGTCCACGAGCACGTAAGGCACGACGCCGGGATTCGGCGGGTCGGGGCGGTAGAGTTCCACCTTGTCGTCGTTGTTCGCGAGCTGGCCGAGATACGGGCCATAGACCGGCACGCCGCTGGGAATGCCGTAGGTGCCGCGGAAGAGCGCGAGCTGTCCGGGATTCGCCACGGGATCAAAACTCACGAGCACCACGTTGCTGTTCGCCGCGATGGTCACGCCGGGCGGGAAGTTGAAGTCCACTGCGTCGCGCAAGCGCCAGGTGTTGGTCGTGGCCGCCGGATCGAACATCGGCACCGGGCTGCCGGTGATGTTCCGCAGTTCGATGAACTCGTCGAGGGTGTTGTCGTTGATGCCCACGTCGGGCGGATGATACTGCACCTGCTTGATGATCACGGGGCCGATTTTCGGATACGGATTCGTGCGGCCGGTGCCGGTGCGGAAGACGGCGAGGCTGCCGGGGTCGTCCTGCCCGAGCGAGCGCGCGCTCATCGCGGTGAACTCCTCGTTGCCCACGCTGGTCACGTAGCGACCGAAGGACACGCCGTTCGCCGATGGACCGAAGTCCACCTCGGCGCGGAAGCCGGTGAGGGTGCCGTTCGTATCGGCGGCGGAGAGGACCACCTTGTCGCCATTGCCGCTGCTGAGCGAAAAGCTCGCGGGGTCGTTGGTGTCCGCATTGAACTGGTATTCGTAGAAGACGAGGAACCCGTTCGCAGGCAGCACGGTGCCGTTCGGGATGCGGTATTTCTTCAACGCGCTTTTCGCGTCGCTCAACCACCAACTGCTGAGGTTCACATTCGTGCCGGTCAGGTTGCGAAGTTCAATCGCGTCCTCGAACGGCGGATCGGTGTGGGTCAGCGCCTCGTTGATGACCAGGTTCGAGAGCGAGAGGTAATTCGCCGCGCCGGGCGAGGGTGTGACGGGGAAGCGCGCGATGGTGACAGAGCCGTCCGGGAAGCGGCCCTCGGACACACCGAACGCCTGCGCCCCGAAGCTGATGGAATCAATCAGCACCGTGGCACTGGCCGAGAAGCCGATGGCTTCGCCGCCCGCCGCAAGGCTGAAGTTCGCGTGGTCCGCGCCCGCGCCGGGATTGCTGTCCGCCCAGATGCGCTGCCAGCCGTTCGTGCCGCCGCCGCCGAGGAAGGAGAGCGCGGGGATGGGCGACTTGACGCGGTTGGCCAGGTTGTCCGTGAGGAACATGCTGCCGATGGCCACGGGCTGGACGTTCGGATTGTAGAGTTCAAACCAGTCGTCGCCGGAACTCGGGTTGGCCATCCACTCGTTGATTTTCACGAGCGTGACATTGCCCAGCGTGGCGGCGGCATTGCCGAAGGCAGGCGTGGGCACGCAGAGCACCCAGTTCGTCGAGCCGTTCGGCACGCGCCCGATGGAGAAGTCCGCCGCCTGCAAGCCGTGGCTCACGGCGCTGACCAGTCCGCCGCCTTGTGCGAGCTTGTCGAAGAGATAGACCGTGCCGCCCGAGGACTTCAGGCCGAAGCCGGTGTTCGTCACCGATGCGAGCAGCGATGAATCACAGCGCAGCCGCAGGAAGCCCGCCGCGCTGATCGTCGTGCCAGGCGCGAAGACGTAGCGGCGCGCGTTCAACGTGTTGTCCGTGAGGCTCATGTCCGAGATGTCCACCGTGCCGCCGGAGGCGTTGTAGAGTTCGATCCAATCCGGCGTGGTGGTGTCCGGCTCGGCGAGCGACTGGTTGTTCGCCAGCACTTCGTTGATGAAGATGCCGGTGTTGGTGTTGATGGCCGAGGGATTCGGCGCACCGGGCGTGGGCAGCGGAAAATAGACGATGTTGGAAGAGCCATTTGGCGAGCGGCCCTGCGACACGTCCACGCGCTGCGAGAGATAGACCACCACGTCAATCAGCGAGAGATCGCGGTTCGCCAGGCTGAGCACGCCCTGCTCGGGCGTGAGCGTGAAGTTCAGGTGATCCGCGCCGCTGTTCTGGTTGCCATCCGCCATGAAGGCGCGATAGCCGCCGCCCGCGATGAAGCTCAACGGCGCAATGGCGTGGCGGTCGCGCCAGCCCGTCGGCTCGTCGCTCAGAAACAGTCCGCCCAGCGCCACCGGCAGCGAGTCGAAGTTGAACAGCTCGATGAAGTCATCGGGCGAGAGCACGAGTCCGCTGGCGAGCCATTCGTTGATGCGGAGGCGCGTCGGATCGCCGAGCGGGGCCGCGACGTTGGCCGCGCCGAAGGTCGGCACGCACAAATTCCACGAGCCGTCCGCGAGCCGGCCCACCGAGAGGTTGTCGAGCTGCAACCCGAACGTGACCGAGTCGAGCAACGCGCCGCCGTCATCAAGACTGGCGTAGAGATAAAGTCCTTCGCCTTCCGCCGAGAGCGTGTAGCCGAGGTGCAGGCCGGGCGTGTTCGCACTGTCCGCATAGACCACGAGGTAGCCGCCCGCCGCGATGGTGGTGCCGAGCGGGAAGTTGAACTTGTCCGGGTTGCTCGGATTGTCGGTCAGGCGCACGCCGGAAAGATCCACGGGGCTGAACGAGGCGTTGTAAAGTTCGACCGCGTCCGGCGTGGTGCCGCCATTGACGAGCACGCCGGCATTCGCCGCGAGAATTTCATTGAGCCGCACCGGGCTGGTGTTGGTGTTCACCACCCACGTCCGCGATTCGGTGATCACGGCGAGCGGACCGAAGTTCGTGTCGTCCTGATACAATCCTGAATCGAGCTTGCCGACCACGTCCACGCGATGTGCGCCGGACGTGAGGCTGCTCAGGGAAATCGCCGTGGCCGAGGGCGTCTCCGCGCTCCACGCGCCGAGGTCAAGCCGCCATTTGTAATGCGTGAAGCCCGAGCCGTTCGGGAAGGTCGCCGCCGTGGCCGGGATGCTGTTGCCGGTGCGGAGCGGCCCGACGCGAAGCGTGGCGGTGCTCTGGCTGTTCGTGCCGCCTGGTGCGCCGGAGATGGCCGCGCCGAGCGGAATCAATCCGCCCCGGTCGCGCCCGTCCAGTCCGGTGCCGCGCGCGGGCGAGGCCGCCTGCAATGCGAACCACGAGCGCAGCACTTGCGCGGATTCCCACGAGTTAAAGTTTGTCGTCTCGCTCAACGCCGGGAGGCGGGTGAGCAGCGGATTCGCCGTGGAATTGTTCGTGCCCGGCCCCGCCCAGGTCAGCGGCATCAAGTTGTTGTTGAAGGTGATGCGCCCGGCCAGCGCCGTGGCGTTGGTCACGTTGCGGGTGATGCGCTCCACGTCCACCAAGATGTTGCCCTCGACATACGAGCCGAGCGCGGGGGCGATGCCGTCATCCGCGAAGTTCAGCACGGCGTTCACGCCCACGTCGTCAGAACCCACGCCGCTTTGATGCACGACGGTGTTGTTGATGAAGCTGTAGAAGTTGCCGAGCTTGGCCGTCATCGCCTGGTCCACGTCGTAGAAAAGATTTCCAATGACCGTGATTTCCGAAGTCTGCCCGCTGTCGTCGCCGCCGCTAACGGCGCTCGAAGAATCCGGCGAGCCCTTGCGATGCGCGTGCAGGAAGATGTTGCCCTGCACCCAGGCGTCGGTGCCGTCAATGTCCAGGATGTCGTCGTCGCTCCCGGTGTACACGTTCTCGAAGAACTGCACGATGGGGCCAGGGCGGTTGCCGCCGGTGAAGTCAATCACGTCGTTGTAGCCGATGGTCCGCCCGTGGAAGTTGCGGTAGAAAATACCGCGCCCGCCGGTCTTCACGCCCTGCGTGCCGTGGATCGGTTCCATCTGCGCCGTGGCGTCCGGGAAATGGCAATGGCTGATCACGAAGGACGCGCCGTCCAGATTCACGTAGCGCCGGTCCGTGGTGCCGAACGTGAGGTAGTCCAGAATCGCCGTGCCGGCCGCGAGGTTCACGGCGTGGTTGTTGTTGCCCTCGATGTGCGCGTGGGTAATGCGCGACTCGGGCGAGCCGACCGCGCCGTTGATGACGATCCCGCCCCAGCGGTTGGACGGTCCCGGCGAAGGAAGGAAACGAATCCCGGCGGTCGCCGTGCCTTCCGCGAGCAGCCGCGCGCCATTCGCGACGGTGAGGCTTGCGCCGGAGTTGAAGAAGACCGTGGTGCCGGGCTGGATGGTCAGCGTGTTCGGTGAGTTGACTGTGATCGAGGCGGTCACGCGATACGGGCCGCCAGCCGGAGTCCACACGGTGTTCGCCGCGATGGCCCCGCTCACGTCGGTGAACGTGCCGGTGTCATACCACACGAGCAGGTTGGTGCTGAAGACCGTGCCGCTCACGCCCACGAACTCGATGAACAAAATGTTGTAGCCCGGCTGCAACGTGACCGCGCCGTTCGTCCACGTTCCTTCCCAAGCCGAATACGTGCTGGCCGCGCCGCTCACGCGTACGCTGCGCGTATCAATGGCGTTGGCCGAGCCGCGCAACGCGATGGTGGGCGTGGTCGTGCGCGCCACGCCGTTCGAGAGCGCCACCGTGTGAATGACGCTGTAGCTCAGCGGAAGCTGCGCGAGCACGCTCGCGGTGCGTGCCGTGGCGAAGTTCTTCGCGGTGGGCAGCGTGACGCTGCCCGTCCAGTCGCCGAGCAGTTCATCCATGAGCGGATGAATGTTCGTCGGCGCAAAAACGGTGTCGGCCAGCCGCTTCAATTCTGCAAAGTAAATCGGCACAAACGCCGGATGCCGCACGAAGCGCGGCAGGATCGGCACGCTCAACGCCGCGCCGCCCGCCTGGCCGTTGACCATGGCCCAGATGGACTCGGCGGTGTTCATCAGTGCCGCTGAATCACCGTCACCAAGAATCGTGTCGAAGTCATGCGGGATGATCGTGAAGCGCGGATCAATCACGCCGCGATACATGCCGTAGTCGTCGCCACGCCCGACGCAGAGCGCGGTTTCGCTGTACTCCATGAGCGAGCAGACGGCGAAGTAACGCATCCAGTTCGTGACGTTGACGATGGCGGAAACGGTCGCGACGTAGTTGCTGTCCGGCGTGGCGGTCGAGAGCGCGAGCGTGAGCTGGTTCATGTCGCGCCAGTCGTCCTCGCTGCCGTTCGAGGTCTTGGTGTAACCGCGCGCGACGTAGGATGCGCCGTTCGTGCCGAAGTTCGTGAAGTCCGCGTTGTGGCTGCCGGTCGAGGCGCGATAGACGTTACCGTCGCCGTCATTCGGATAATGCGTCCCGGCCCAGTCGCCGTTGATCGGCTCGGCGTAGTTGAATGCGCCATACTGCGGCGAGGCGCTGGAGGCGAGATTCGCGGTGTTGATGCGGTATTGCACAGGCCGCGCGTACGAGGCGGGCAGGCCGGACTTGAGTGCCAGCGCGGAACCGAGCACCTGCGAAGGCGTGTAACGGTTGTTCAGGTTGATCGCGGTCAGGCCGTTCCACCGGTTGTCGCTGCTGAAATGAAGGCGGTTGTTCTTCGGCGTGCCGCTGCGGCTGCCCGCGCCGCGAATCCGCATCCCGGTAAGGTAACGCACCTTTGCGCCCTCGCCGTCGAGGCTGATGAAGGTGCAGTTCATTTCCGCGTCGCTGTTCTGGTTGAGCGCGAAATACTCGGTGTTCTCCGTCGCGGTCATGATGATGCGGAAGAGCGGCATGTTCGTGGTGAAGGCCTCGTTGTCCACCTGGTAAAGGGCGTTGGCCGCCTGCGAAAAGACGCCCGTCTCCGAGCGCGCCGCGGCCGGCCAAGTGTTGGTGCGTCCGGTCACGTCCTGCGCGCGCACGTAGAATTCCATGATCGTGCCGTTGGCCGAAGGCGGAAGCGTCGCGGCATACGTGCCGTCGCCCGCGAGTCCGTCGTTGTGCAGTCCGTCGTCAAACATCACCTGGTTCGTGAACACCGCCGGGCTGGTCGTGGTGTGGCTGCGCGAGAACAGGTGAACGGTGTGGCCGTTCGTCTGCTCGTCGCGCACGCGCGCGGTGATGTAAACCGGGTCCGCCGAGGTCGGCACCACGGGGTAGTGCGCCACATCGAGAATCATCGGCGCGATGTTGTTCGTGAAGGCGGTGTTGGCGGCGCCGGGCGTGCCGTTGGTCTGCGTGCTGAAGGCCCAGTTCTGGCCGTTGCCGTTCGGCACGAGCGGGTTGCGCAGCTCCAGCGTGCGCCCGCCTTCCAGCAGGCTCGTCGCGGTGTTGAAGTTCGTGCCGTCCGCGGCGGAGTACCACTCCCAGCCGCGCGAGCCGAGGTCGAGCGGCCCGCGCTGGCGGACGGCCCAGTCGCCTTCGTCCGCATAGTGAACGGAGTCCACGTTCTCGCCGGTCACGGTCTCGAGTTTAATTTCATCGTCGGTGTTGCCGAGCTGGCCGGCCCAACTGCCGACGACATTGGTCACGCCCGGATATTTTATCTGGAACGCGTCCAGGCTGGCCGCGACCACGAGGTAGCCACCGGCCGGGATGGTCACGTTCGGGAAGGTGAAGGCCACGCCTTTCGTGAAGCGCCAGCCGGTGAGGTTCACGGCGGCGGTGTCGTTGTTCCGCAGTTCGATCCACTCCTGATTCGTGGCGTGGTTGCTCGGGTGGAACATGATTTCGTTGATGACAATCTTGTCCGCGAAGACCGCGTTCGGGTTGAGCGTGTAGTTGTATTCGCCGCCGGCAAAGGCGTTCGGCACCGGCACCGCGAGGTCGGTGATGCCGTGGCCGGGCGCCCAGGCGACATCCACCGCGCCGGTCGGGGGCGGCGCGAAGGTGAAGGTGTAAGGCCCGGCGGCGGAACCGCTCACGCCGGACGCCGCCACGCCGTTCGCGCGCAGGTCGGAGGCGTTCACGCCCGAGACCGGCTCGTTGAAGCTGATGATGATTTGCGTGAGGTCGCGCACGGTCGCACCGGGCGGCGGCGACACGGAGGTGACGACGGGCGGCACGTTGTCCGGCGTGAAGTACTGCCAGGTCGCGCCAGGTCCGGTGGCGTTGAAGGGATTCAACTGCGGCGAGGCGTCCGAGATGCCGTGGGTGCCGGCCCAGTTCACGTCCACCACGGAAGTGCTCGGCTGCGCGAAGGTGAAGGTGAAGGTCGTCGGCCCGCCGCTCACGCCGGTCGCGGGCACGCCATTGATGAGCAGGTCGCTCGCGTTCACCCCGAGCACCGCCTCGGTGAAGGTGACGCTGAGTTGCGTGATGTTCGTGACGTTCGCATTCGCCGCCGGGTTCTTCGAGGCAACGGTGGGAGGTGTGAGATCGACGAGCGTGTAAGCCCAACTGTTGCCGGGGCGCGCGGGGTCGAAAGCGTTCAAGCCCGCTTCTGTGTCCGTGATGCCGTGGCCGGCGGCCCAGGTGATCTGCACGTTGCCAAAGGCGGGCTGCGCGAAAGTGAAGGTGTAGCTCGCGCCGCTGCCGCTGAGTCCGGTCGCGGGCGCTCCGTTGAGCAACAGGTCGCCAGCATTCACGCCCTGCACGTTTTCACTGAAGCTCACTTGAATCTGCGTGAGGTTGCTCACCGTCGCGCCGCTGACCGGCACCTGCCCGACGATGGTCGGCGCGCTGGGATTGATGAGGCTGTAGCTGAAACCCGAGCTGACGAACGGCTTCACCGGCGAGTCGAAGTCCGTGATGCCGTGGCCGCCGGCGAAGGTCACGTTCACCGTGCCGTAGGCCGGCTGCGGGAAGGTCCACGTCCAGGTGTTGCTGCCGCCGCTCAGACCGGTGGCCGCGTTGCCGTTGATGAGCAGGTCGCCTGCGTCCACGCCCTGCACGGGTTCCGAGAAGGTGACGGCGATGCTCGTGAGCGCGGACACGTCGCCCGAGAGCGGGTTGAGCGCAGAGATGGCGGGCGGCAGCGCGAGCGGATCAAGCAGCGTGGCGGAAAGTTCGATGGAGGTGATGAAGTCGCTGCTGGTCAAGGCGGTGTTCTGGCCCTGCAAGGCGATGACGTTCGTGCCCTCGCGGAGCAGGGGCAGGAGGGCGGCGGAAAGATTGTTCGTGGTGTAGCCGGCGGGGTCGGTGACGTTGCCGGCCGTGGCGTTGAAGGCCATTTCCGCGCTGGGCATGTTGAGGCGGAAAATTTCCACGCCGTTCAGCCACACGATGACGCCGTCGTCAATGCGGTGGCGGAGCACGAGGTTGGTCAGCACGCCGGCGTTGGTGATTTGGAAGGTGCGACGCATGAAGACCGAGAGGTAGGTGTTCTGCATGTCGCTGAGAATCGTCTGCGCGCCGACCGTGTAATCAATCGGGGTGGGCGTGGTGTCGTAGGCAAAGGGCGCGTTGCCCGTCAGCCAGCTTGAGTCGTCGAAACCGTTCGTGCGCCAGAGCGTGGTCGGTGCCGAAGCCTCGCTGGTGCCCTTGAAGTAGCGGTAGCTCGCGTTCAGTCCGACCAGGGTGACTCGCGGACCTTGCAAGGTGTAGCTCCACGTCGCACCCGCGCCGACCGAGTTGAAGGGGTTGCCGGATAAATCCGTGATGCCGTGCGTTCCAACCCAGGTGATCGAGACCGCGCCCGGGACCGGCTGCGCGAAGGTGAACGTGCGCGTCGCGCCGGTGCCGCTGATGCCCGTCGCGGGGCTGCCGTTCACCAGGAAGTCGCCCGCGTCCACGCCGATGACGCTCTCGCTGAACGTAACTTGCACGGAGGTGAGGTTGGTCACGGACGCGCCCGAGACCGGGTTGCGCGCGATGACGGTCGGGGCTGTGGTGTCCACGAGATTGTAACTCCAGATGTTGCTGGAGGCCGCGCCGTTGAAGGGCAGGAGAGACAGGTCTTGATCCGTGATGCCGTGACCGGCGGCCCAGGTGATGTTGACCACACCGTTGGCCGGCTGCGCGAAGGTGAACGTGCGCGTTGCGCTGCTGCCGCTCACGCCCGTCGCAGTCACGCCGTTGACGAGGAAGTCCGCCGCGTCCACGCCGGTGACGGCTTCGCTGAACGTGACTTGCACCGAGGTGAGTGAACCGACGGTGGCACCGGCCGCGGGATTTTGACTGAGCACGAAGGGCGCTCCGGCATTCGTAAAAGCGAGGCCCTGCACCGTGTTGGCGATCAGTTCGAGATCGAAGCTCAGATCGCTGCTCGTGGCGTTGTTCTGATGAACCTCGACCGCGATGATGTTCGTGCCGTTGTTCAGCGCAGCGGTGTTCGTGGTGCTGAAGAAGGCGAACTCGTCCGTGCCGGCGACCGCGACGAGCGCGTTCGAGGCGTAAGTGATGACCGCCGGGGCCAGCGCGAGGTTGTCGCGCCGGATTTCCGTGCCGTTGATGTAAACCACCGCGCCGTCGTCACGCATCAGGCGAATCGTCAGGTTCGTGATGGCGGCGATGTTCGTGGCCACGAACGCGCGACGGAAATACGTGGTGGGATATTTGTTGTTCGCATCCGCACCGAAGCTCACGACGGTCGCCTCGGGCCGTCCGTCCACCGTGTCGCCGTAGCCCAACTCGGCCGGGCCGCTGCTCCAGGCGCTGTCGTTGAAGGCGAATTCTTTCCACGCCGTGCCTTGGTCCACGCCTTGATCAAAATACTTCCACACCGCGCCTGTGGGGATGAGCGAGACCGGCACGATGGTGAAATCGTTGACGGTGATGTTGACGCCCGGCGTGCTCGTGGCGGTCGCGCCGCTGTTGTCCGAGGCCACGGCGGTGAGCGAGTACACGCCCTGCGCCACGTTCGTCCAGGTGAACGAGAAGGGCGCGGTCGCATCGTCGCCCAGCTTGGTCGCGCCCGCGTAGAAGGCCACGTTCGTGACCGTGCCGTCCGAGTCGCCGGCGGTGGCGGTCATGGTGATGTTAGTGCCGGGCTTGAAGGTCGCGCCCTCGGTCGGGCTGGTCAGGGAGATGGTGGGCGAGAAGTTGCCGCTCGCGCCGGAGCCGGTCAGTTCGAGATACCAGGTGATGTCGGAGCTGGTGATGGTGTCCTGATGGATTTCCGTCGCCATTACGTTCACACCCTCGACCAGCAAGGCCGGATTGAGGTTGGCATTAAAGAAAGCGGTGCCGTCATCTCCAGCCGACGCGATGGCGGGGGTGTTGAAGAGCGCCCCGGCCGCCAGGTTGTTGCGCGCGACTTCCACGCCGTTCAGATACATGGCCATGCCGTCATCCCGCTGGAAGCGCGCCACGAGATTCGTGATCGCGGAGACATTGGTCGCGGTGAACGCATGTCGGAAGTAGGTGGTGATGTATTTGTTGGCCGGGTCGGATCCGAAACTGATGTTGGTGGTATTTTGCCGGGCCGCCGCTTCTCCGTAACCCATCGCCGCCGGCCCGGCCAGCCAGGCGCTGTGGTTGAAATTGGTCGCAAACCAAGCCGTGCCCTGGTCCGAGCCATTATCCAGGTAACTCCACCAGGAGTTTGTGCCGGTAATGTTGTTCGAGCCGATGAGTGCGAAAGAAAAATAACCAAAGGGCCGGACGGTGATGGTGGCCGGCGCGGACGAACCCACGGCGCCCGTCGCATCGGTGGCTTGGGCAAAAACCTGATACGTGCCGAGGGGCGGGTTGTTCCAGGAAAAGTTGAACGGGCTGCTCGCATTCGAGCTGATGAAATTGTTCCCCGAATAGAAGAACGAGATGTTCGTGATGGCACCCGCCCCGGAGGTCGCGCTCGCCGTGAGCGTGATGGGCTGCGGGTTCGTCACCACCAGCCCGTTGGGCGGAGAGGAGAGCGTGACGATGGGCACCACGGCGGGGGTCGGCGTGGTGAGTGTGTATGGGCCCGTGGTCGAGCTGCCGAAGCTAAAACTGCCATCCAGCATCACTTTGTAGCTCACGCCCGCCGTGGCGGTGAAATTTGCCGTCACCGCCGCGCCCACAGCAGCGGCGCGCACGGACACTACTTGCGTCAGTGGATGCGCGCCGCCCGTCCACACCGACAGGACAATGCGATAGCCCGTGCCGACCGCCGTCATCGCCACCGCGCCGGTGGACGGCGCGATCCAATCGCACCAAACGGTTGTCCCGCTGGGGGTACCACCCTGGCCAGCGGGCGTCACCTCACTGGCCTCACGGTTGTTCCCGCCGGCGGTGCTGCCGTTCGTGGTGGTGGCCCCGGGTACGATGATGAAGGCGTTGGCCAGGTTGTTGTTCGCTGATTGCGCGAAGGCGGTGACGAGGGAGGCGGCGAAAAATGCGCCGACGAGGAGGGAACGGAGTTGTTTCATGAGTAATTAACCTGATCTGAATACGGATTGAACGGTGCGGTCCTGGGGTCGCCGCCGTCCACCAACTGAAGCCACGAACAGCACCTCCCGCCGGTCGGTGATCGTTCGACCTTGCTGGCGATTGGATACAGTTCGACTGCATCGGTTCTTTTGGGTTGTCCGGAATGGCGACGCAGACGGCGCAGGTGCCGGACTGGTTGCAATTCCTTGACGATTCTTTCCCGGGCCGTTCGCGTAGGAGGTCTGCCGTTCGCAACTTGCAAAACAAAGTGCGACGAAAAAACCGTCGAACTCGAACTTGCGGGAATGGGAGGACGTTAGCCGAGCGCCATCGCCGGAGCAAGCGCCCGCTTTTCTGAAACGGTTGTC
>JAYVNY010000199.1:0-2833 GCA_043758205.1 Akkermansia sp. | reverse complement strand
GGGTGCGCGCCGGACAAGCTGAAGCTTGAACTCCAACGCTTCAATCCCGCTTCCAAGAGTGGCTTGCAGCCCCGGTGAAGTTGTATGACGATGCGCGCGATGAGCACGGTGGAAGAGATTGAAAAAGCCATTGAGGCGTTGCCCTCGGTGGATTTCGCGCGGCTCGCCACCTGGGTGGAACGGCGCGACATGGAGACTTGGAAGCGGCAGATGGATGGCGACGCCTCCGCGGGCCGGCTGGATTTTCTCTTCGCCGAGGCCGAGCAGGAAACGCGCGCCGCCGTCTTGCGTGACTGGCCGAAGCCGGAATGAAATCGCGCGCGACGAAGCGTTTCTGGGCGTTACATGACGAACTGCCGGAGCACATTCAGTTGCTGGCGAAAAAATCTTACGGGCTGTGGCGGGAAAACCCTCATCACTCCTCGCTCGATTTCAAGAAGCTCCAGGGATCGACGAGTCGCTTTTCCGTGCGCGTCGGCGCTCACTACCGCGCCTTGGGCACCATGACGGGCGAGGGCGTGACGTGGGTCTGGATTGGCACGCACGAGGAATACAACAAACTGCTGTGAACCTGACATGAGCGAAGTATTGGTCATCGGACACCGGAACCCCGACACGGACGCCATCTGTTCGGCGATTGGCTACGCGGAATTCAAGCGCCGTACCGGCCTCGAAAATGCCGTGGCCGCCCGCTGCGGCGACACCAACGAGCGCATTGATTTCGTGCTCGCCTCCTTCGGCGTCCCCGCGCCGCGCTTCGTCTCCGACGTTTCGCCGAAGGTCCGCGACGTGATGATCAACAACGTCGTCAGCGTGCCGCCCGATGCCACCGTGGCCGTGGCGCTCGGCGTGTTCGATGAACACAACATTCGCGTGCTGCCCGTGCTGGAGAATGGCGTGTGCCGCGGACTCGTCTCGGTCATGAAGATGACGCGGTTCTTCTTCCCTACGCCGAGCCGGCTGTTCGATTCGCGCCGCGTGCTGGCCTCCATCAACAACCTCGCGGCCACGCTCGGCGCGCGCATTGTCTTCGCCGTCAATCCCACCGTGGAGGAGGACCTCGTGCTCATGATTGGCGCGATGAGCGTGGATTCCTTTGCCGAGCGTCTGGGCAAGTACGAGCGGGCCAAGCTCGTCGTCGTGGTCGGCAACCGCGTGGACATTCAGGACCTCGCCATCCGCGAGAAGGTGCGCTGCATCATCGTCACCGGCGGGTTGCCGGTGTCGCAGGGGATGGTGGACTACGCGGAGAAACAGGGCGTGACGCTGCTCAGTTCCCCGCACGACACCGCCACGACCACCATGCTCTGCCGCGCGGCCATCACGGTGAAGCACATGATCCACGAGGAGTTTGTGACCTTGCGCGAGGACGAGTCGCTGACCGTGGCGGCGCAGAAGGTGGCGGCCTCGAACTTCCAGGCCTTCCCCGTGGTGGACGCGAACAATCAAACCATCGGCGTGCTCTCGAAGTCCGATTTCCTCAAGACGGTGAACCGCAAGCTGATCCTCGTGGATCACAACGAGCTGTCGCAGGCCGTGCTCGGTGCCGAACAGGTGGAGATTCTGGAAATCATCGACCATCACCGCATCGGCGCGCTCACCACGCGGCAGCCGATTCTGTTCATGAACGAGCCGGTCGGCTCGACCAGCACCATCGTGGCGGATTGTTTTTTCCGTTACGGCGTGGAACTGCCGAAGCCCATCGCGGGCCTGCTGCTCGCGGGCCTGGTCTCCGACACGTTGAACCTCACTTCCCCCACGACGACCGCGCGCGACAAACAGATTCTCGGCCAGCTCGAAAAAATCTCCGGCGTCAACGCGCGCGCGTTCACCGAAAAACTGTTTGCCTCCGGCTCGGTGCTGACCTCGAAGCCTGCGCCGCAAGCCATTACCACCGACTGCAAGGAGTACGAGGAACTGGGCCGCACCTTCAGCGTGGCGCAGATCGAGGAGATCGGTTTCGACCAGTTCTGGAAGCGCAAGGCCGACGTGCTGACCGCGCTGGAGAATTACCGGCACGAGCGCAACTACGCCTTCTCCGCGCTGCTCGTCACCGACGTGGTGACGCAGACTTCGCTGCTCCTGCTCGCCGGCACGCAGTCGTTGCGCGACCAGATTGATTATCCCGAAAGCGAACCCGGCATCTACGAACTGGCCGGCGTGGTCTCGCGCAAGAAACAGTTGCTGCCGTATCTGACGCACTGCTTGGAAAAGATGAAGTAGTGGGACGGGCGCCGTCGCCTGTCACCAGTCCGGCAAGCGCCCCCGCTTGCAGTTCCCGCTGCCGGCGGTAGTGCCTGCGCTACTAACAAAAGCCGAGAGCGGCTGCCCCACTGCGGATGACGGCTGTGTGCGAAGCACCAGCCGGAGCCGGTGCGAACCTGCTGCGGCGGGTTCTGCGGACACCGCCGCGCTCCGTGAATGGCCCTCGCAACCCTTTCGTCAGTTTGCCGTCTCTGCACCCATGCGATTAACGATTATGAAATCTTGGATCATCACTCTCTCGGTTCTGCTCACCGCCCCGCTCGCCCACGCGGACAACTGGCCGCAATGGCGCGGGCCGAACTTCAACGGCTCCAGCACGGAGAAAAATCTGCCCGCTGAATTCAGCAAGTCCAACAACGTCGCCTGGCGTGCGCCCTTGCCCGGCCCGGCTGGCTCCACGCCCGTCATCTTCGGCGACCGCGTGTTCGTGAACTCGATTGACGCGGCCAAGAAATCCCGCGTCGCGCTCTGCCTCGACCGCAAGACCGGCGCGGTGCTCTGGCAGCAGGACGTCGGGCCGGGCATCACGCAGGATGACAAGAGCAACTTCGCCTCGCCCTCGCCGGTC
>JAYVNY010000198.1:0-15491 GCA_043758205.1 Akkermansia sp. | reverse complement strand
TAAACTGCGCTCGCAACAGCCAGCCATGAACACTTCGGTTCACCCGTTACGCTGCGCCGGCATCACCCGCCGGTCATTCTTGGCCGACACCGGCATGGGGTTCACCGGGCTGGCGCTCGGCGCGATGTTGTTCAAGGACGGGGTGGCGCGGGCGGAGGATTCCGCGTGGCGACCGCCGGATGGGAAGCCGCATTTCACGCCGAAGGCCAAGTCGGTCATCTGGATTTTTCTGTGCGGCGGCGTGAGTCATGTCGAGAGTTTTGATGTGAAGCCGGAGCTGGACAAATACGCCGGCAAATCCATTTCCGATACGCCTTACGCGGACGTGGTCAAGACGGAGGGCAAGGACGTGATCGGCGCGAATCCGGCACACGGGAACCGCAAGGTCATCATGCCGCTCCAGACGGGCTGGAAGAAATATGGCGAGAGTGGACTGGTGGTGGGCGACTGGTTCCAGAACGTGGGCGAGTGCGCGGACGACCTCGCGGTGGTGCGCTCGCTCTGGACGATTCACAACGATCACGGCGCGCAGCTCACCTGGCAGACGGGGCGGCATCCGCGCGAACTGGAGCATCCGACCATCGGCTCGTGGGTGAGCTACGGGCTTGGCTCGATCAACGAAAATCTGCCGGAGTATGTCGTGCTCGGCGTGCCGACGGGCGATTGCTGCGGCGGCGCGTTTACGCACGGCGCGGCGTATCTCGGGCCGGAGTACGGCGGTGTGCGCTTGAACGTGGATGCGAAGAAACCGCTGGCCTTCATCAAGCCGCCGGACGGCGTGACGCAGGAAGAACAGGCGGCGAATCTGAGTCTGCTCGGCAAGCTAAACAACCTCGCGGGCATTGATTATCCCGACGATCAGAATCTGCGCGCGCGCATCAAGTCTTACGAACTCGCCTTCCAGATGCAGACCTCGATTCCCGAAACCATGCAGCTCGAAAAGGAATCCGACGAAACGCGGAAGCTTTACGGACTCGACAAGCCGGAGTGCAAGGCGTTCGGCGAACAATGCCTCGTGGCGCGGCGACTCGTGGAACGCGGCGTGCGTTTCGTGCAGTTGTTTCATGGCGGCGGTGGGGGCGGCGATTGGGACGCGCACTCGGAGATCAAATCGAATCACACCAAGCTGGCGCAGCAGGTGGACCAGCCGATTGCCGGATTGCTCAAGGACTTGAAGCAACGCGGCATGTTGAGTGACACGCTCGTCGTGTTCGGCACCGAGTTCGGGCGCTCACCAGGTGCGGAAGGCACGGGACGCGATCATCATCCGCAGGCGTTCTGCGCGTGGCTGGCCGGCGCGGGCGTGAAAGGCGGCACGACCTACGGCGCGACGGACGAGATCGGTTTTCACTCGGCTGTGGATCGCCGTTACGTCACGGACATCCACGCCACCGTGCTGCATCTCCTTGGGCTCAACTCGCACAAGCTCGAAGTGCCAGGGCGCAAGCGTCTGGACATGGACCACGGGGATATGATCAAAGAAATTCTGGCATGAGTGCTCCCCTCTCCAATCCAAACGTGGTCATGGCAACTTCAACCACGAGACTGAAAAGTCTCGCGACCTGCCGGCTGAGAAGCCGGCGTTACGACTTAGCGCCGACATTTGTGTCGGCAGGTAGCGAGACTTTCCAGTCTCGTGTCGGGAAGAGGTGAAATGGAAACTTATCTACCCAGAGAGGTGAAAACAAAATGCGCCGCCGTGATGATGGTGACGATGGTCGGCGCGGTGGTGCCCGGCTTCGGCGTCACCCCAGTGGTGCTTCGTTGGGACTGCAAGGCAGTCCTGGCGGCGAGTATGTGTTGAAGGAACGATTGATTTCGCGACCTGAACGGACCTGCTCAACATGACCGACCTGCCCGCGAATTCTCCCTACCTCGACACCCACGCCTCGGAGTTTGCCTCTCGTTTCTACCGGCTTGTCTGGCGCTGATCTCGCGCTCCTTCTGACACCCAAGCCACAGGCCCGCTTCGGCGGGCCTGCCTTTTTTCCCACTTTCACACCCGGCGCCGCAGCACTTGGCTGCGTGAATCCTGGGGTATTCAGCGGTTCGCCGCCTCCTTGAATGGCTGTTTGACCTCAAGACCCAGTTACAGTTGAGCTGAGAATCTGCCGAAAGCCCTTTTAACTATTAAAAAGTTAAAACTTCTTACAGTGGCCTTGGCGTGGTTGCTCCCGGCTTTTGCCATGTTGGGGCAAACCTCGTGGCGAGGCACGTCGAGCACGGCGTGGAGCACCGCCGGCAACTGGACGGCGGGCGTGCCCACCGCGTCGGTGGACGCGATTATCGGCGACGCGAATTTCACCGGAGCGTTTCAACCAACATTGACGGCTGCCGCCGTGTGCAAATCGCTGACCATCGGCACCGGTGCCACCGGATCCACTCTTACATTGGGCGCGCAGGCTTTGACGGTTTCGGGCGGCATTACGATTGGTGCCACCGGCACGATCAATCGCGCTTCGGCGGCCATTACCCAACTCACGGGAGACTTTAATAATTCAGGGACGTACAACGACACGGCGGGAACAATAATATTTGCCGGCTCCTCTCAAGCGCTGACTCTGAGCGGAACGACCACTTTCCTGCACGTCACAATCAATGCGGGGACGGCCGTCACACAAACCACCGGGACTTGCACCATCAAAGATTTCACAATCACCGCCGGCGGCACGATGCTGCAGCAAGGCGGCACCATCCTGATGACTCATGATTGGAAGAACAGCGGCGTCTTCAATTCCACGGGTGGGACGGTACAATTTACGGCGAGCGGCGGCGCCGGCCCGACCTTTGCCGCCACAAATCAGTTTTACCATCTGGTCGTGAACAGCGGAGTTTCGCCGGGCTTTGATAACGCGGCCGGCAGTTCGATTCAGGTGGCGGGCAATTACACGAACAACAATGCCAGCCTCATTGTCGGGGTCAGCGCCACCTTCAGCTTCAACGGCAGCGGCTCTCAAACCATTTACAGTGCTGCGGGCGCCAATACGTTTGGCCATTTCGTTCTCAATAAATCCAGCGGGACTCTGACTCTGGCTTCGGATATCGGCGCAGCGGGCAACTGGACGAACCTGGGCGGAACTCTGAATGGCGCGTCGTACACCGTTACCTTGCAAGCCGTCAGCGGGAGCATCAATGGTCCGGCGACCACAACCTTTCCGAATCTCACCATCGATTCGGGCGCAAATTATACCCTTAACACAAACGCCACCTGCTCGGCGTTGACGTTTCTCGCCAGCGCCACCGCCAGTTCGCTAACGCACACGGGCACGGTGAGTCTGACTGTGAATGGCAACGTGACGGTGAATCAGCCGACTGCTTCGTTCACCACCGCCTGGAACATCAATGCAGGTTCCGCGACCGTGACGGGCAACGTCTCCATGGGCGGGGTCAACACGACCACTGCTCGCGTGGCAAAAATTGCCGTCACCAGTGGCTCTCTCAAGGTGGGTGGCACGCTGAGCTACGCGACGAACACCGCTTCCGTCACGGAAATCGTCACCGTCAGCACCGGTACGATCACCTTGACCAACGCGCTGAGCCTTGGGTCCGGCCAGCTCAATGTCACCGGGGCGGGCACGCTGATCTTCAACAGCAACTTCACTCATGGCGCGGGAATTTTGGGCACGGTGTCGGGAAGTCTGGTTCGCATCGGCGGCAATTACACGAACAACTCCGCGGTGGTGACGTGGACGGCAGGAGCACTCACCGAATTTTCAAGCAACTCGGTGATCGCACCCGTGGCCGCGATTACCTTTGCCGACGTGCGGATCGCCAGCGGCGCATCGGTGTGGCTGGCGGGAAATATTTCTGTCAAAGGAGACTGGACGCACCACGGAAGCAGCTTCAATGCGGCAACGTTCACCGTTACGTTCAACGACGTTAGCGCGCAACTCATCGGGGGCACGGCGGAGAGCACCTTCAACGGTTTGACTCTGAACAACGCGAGCGGCGTTAGTCTGAATACCAACATCACCGTCACCGGCGCGCTGACGCTGACGGCGGGCAAGATAACCACCGGCGCGAACAGGGTGCGCCTCGCTTCGGGCGGCAGCATCGCCAGTTTTTCGGCGACCAAATACATCGTCGGGAATTTTGAGAAATTTATTGCCGCAGGAACGAACGCGGCCACTTTCGAAGTCGGCGGCGCGAGCAGTTACACGCCGATAACCCTGGCGTTGAGTGGCGTAACGACTGGGGGCTATCTTCTGGCCGGTACGATCACGGGCGACCATCCCAATATCGGCTCGTCGGATTTGAGCGCTTCCATATCAGTCAATCGTTACTGGAAGCTGGTGAATAGCGGGACGGTACTTTCGAGCTACAGCGCCACGTTCAATTATGTAGCGGGCGACCTCGATGCTGGAGTGAACACGTCGTTCGTCGAAACGCGCCGGTACAGCGCCGGCGTCTGGTCCACTCCCACGCAAGGCACGCGTACCTCGACCAACGCGCAGGCGACCGGCCTCACTGGTTTCGGCGATTTCCAACTCGGCGATTATCGTCCTGTGCCGACGTTGAACAGCATCTCTCCGGCGAATGGAATTCCCGGCCAAACGATCAACGTGACTTTTACGGGAAGCAACTTCGCAAGTGGCGCCAGTTCCGTGTCCGTGGGCGCAGGCATGACCGTCAACCTGGTGACGGTGAACTCTTCCACGCAACTTGTCGCCAACATCACCATCAGTGCGGGAGCGGCTTTGGGGACTTACAATTTCTTCGTTATCAATGCCAGCCCCGGCGGAGGCACTTCCAGCGCCCAAACTTTCACCGTGGACACCGTCACCCGCTGGAAAGGAACCGTGAGCACGGATTGGAGCAACACCGGCAATTGGACGGCGGGTGTGCCGACTGCCTCTCTGGACGCGCTGATCGGCGACGCGAGTTTCACGGGAGCGAACCAGCCCGCGTTGACCGTCGCCAGTGTCTGCAAATCGCTGACCCTCGGCACCGGCACGAAAGTTTCCACGCTCACCGTGGGATTTGCCCTCACGGTTTCCGGCAATGTCAGCATTGGGGCCAATGGCACGATCACCCACAGCGGTAGCACGGTCATTTCATTGAGCGGGAATTGGAGCAACTCAGGCTCGTACGTTGGCAGCGGGAAAAATTCTATGGTGACATTTTCGGGTGCGGCACAGTCGATCGGTGGCACTACCGCTTTTAAGTCTCTGACCGTGAATGTGGGTAGCATCGTAACGCTGAACGGCGCGATCAGCGCGACCAAAACCCTGTCGGTCTCTGGTACTTTCAATCCGAACGAATCGCCAACGTATGCGATCTCCGGTGCCGCCGCATTAACCGTCGCTGCAGGCGGAAAAATATTGGTCAAGGGATCCCTCTTCACCGACAACTACGCGTTGAGCGGGGCGATCACCCTCAATGCCGCCAGCACGGTGGAATACGCCGCTGCTACCGCCAGCCAGACGATTAACAATGCTCTCACCTACGGCACCCTGGCCATCAGCGGCACGGGCACGCGCACGTTGGCGGGTAATCTTCCGGCGCTCAACTCGACGCTGGCTACGGCCGGTAACATCAACGTGGTCTCCGGCACGCTCGATCTCTCTTCTTTCACGGCCGCTCGTGGAGTAACGGTGGCTGGTGGAACATTCACGGTGGCGAACGGTGCGACGCTCCGGATCGGTGGAACCAACACCTTTCCGGCCAGCTATTCCACCCATGCGCTGGGTCTGTCGAGTACCGTGGAATATTCCGGCGCGGCGCAGACCGTCACCGCCGAATCCTACGGGCATTTGATTCTTAGCAGTTCAAGCGCAGCGACCAAGACCATGCCGATCACGGCCCTGACGGTGGCGGGTAATCTAACCAGCGTCACCAACGCCGGCGGCGCCTCGGTCTCCTTCACGGCGGGCGCGGCGCTCACGGTGAACGGCCACGTATCCTTGGGCGCGGCCACGACCTTTGGTGGCAGCAATTTTTCCCACACGGTGGGAGCGAACTGGACCAACAACGGCACGTTCACGGGCAGCGCGAGCAGCGTGACATTGAGTGGCACGGCGGCGTCGCTCGCGGGCGTTGGAACCAATAATTTCAACAACCTGACTTTCTCCGGCGCAGGCATTACCGCCGCAAACATCACGGATCTTAATGTGGCGGGGAACTTCACCACCACGGGTGCCGGAACGTTTACTCACCTGACGAATGGTGCGGGCAAAGTCACTTTGAGCGGCACGAACAAGACGATCAGCGGCACGGGAATTAATTTTAATCATCTCACGGTGTCCGGTTCGATCAGCACGGCCATCTCCTTCGGAGTGGGCGGGAATCTCGCGACCAGCGGTTCGCTTTCGGCGAGCGCGGGCACCCTCACGATGAGTGGCGCGGGCAGCACCATCAGCGGCGCGGGAACGAACGCTCTCAACGCGCTCAACGTCACCGGTTCCATTTCCACCACGAACAATTTTTCCCTGGCTTCGGATTTATCGGTAGCAGGTTCATTGTCTGCCACAGTCGGCACCGTCACTTTCAACGGAACCTCGTCGCTCTCCGGCACTCCGAATCTTTTCCATGTCACGTTGAATGGAACAAAGCTAACCCTAGGATCAGGTTCAGTGCTCGGTGTCGCCGGGTCTTTTGCTCTGACCAGCGGCACTTTCGACGTGACCACCGCAGTTCCAAACACAGTGAATTACAACGCTGGCGGGGCGCAAACCGCGCTGGCCACGACGTATGACAACCTTGCCTTCAGCGGCAGCGGCGTGAAGACGAACCTCGCCGCATTGATAATCAACCGCGATTTGAACATCAGCAGCGGGGCGACCTTCAGTCCCGGACCCTTCACGAATTCGGTGGCGGGCAACTGGGTCAACAACGGCGCGTTCACGGCCGGTTCCAGCTCCATCACGCTCATTGGAAGTCTGGACACTGCCATCTCGGGAGCGGCGACTTTTAACGCGTTGACCGTCAATAAAAGCAGTTCCGCCAACGTCGTGACACTCAACACCAATATCACTGTCGCCACTCTGAACATGACTCAAGGCGTGCTGGACACCGGCGCGAAGGCCGTGACCCTGACCAGCACGCGAACCGGCGGTGGAATCATTGTCGGCACGATTACTCGCACTCATTCCTTCACCACCGGCGTGGCTTATGCGTTTGAAGGGACGAACCACACCGTGACCTTTGCTTCCGCCAGTGGCGTGAGTTCCATCACGATGACGGTCACCCCCGCCACCGTGAGCGATTTCCCCTTCGGCAGTTCCATCAACCGCGCCTACCTCGCCACGGTCACGGCCAGCGGCGCCTACAGCGCCACGTTGCGCCTGCATTACAACGATGCCGAACTGAACGGCAACCGCGAATCCACCATGCAACTCTGGCGCAACAGCAGTAGTTGGGCGGCCTCGGGAAAAACCGGCAATGACGCCGCCAATAACTGGGTCGAGCAAAGTGGACTGACGAACCTGGCCGCGCGCTGGACGCTTTCCGACAGTGCGAATGTGGTGATTTGGAACGGCTCCACGAGCACCGCTTGGGAAACGGCGGCGAACTGGACGGCCGTGCAAGGTTCACCCAACCTTCCACCCTCGACGAACGACATTGTGGAATTGGGAGTGGCCGCGTTCACCTTTCAGCCTGCGATCACTTCGGTGAGAGCCGTGAAATCCCTTTTGTTCGGCAGCGCGCAAGCAATCACCTTGACCCTCGGCGCGGGCGGCGCGTTGACCACCGAGGGCAACGTCCTTGGCAATTGGAGTGGCAACGCGACGCATACGATCAGCGTCGGCAATCAAAACTTGAATGTCGGCGGCAACCTGACTTTGAGCGACGGCACGAACGGACACGCCATCAACCTCACCATCGGCTCCGGCTCGGTCACCGTTCTTGGATCCGTGACCGAATCGGGCGGCGCCAACATCACGTTCACCGGCGCGGGAAACCTGAGCCTGGCCGACAATTTTAATTACGTCAGCGGCACGTTTACACCCGGCAGCGGAACCGTGACTTACAACGGCGCGGGCGCGCAAATAGTCGCGAGCGTTACCTACAATCATCTGAGCTTCGAGAAAACCGGCGGCACCGCCACGCTCTCCGCTTCCACCACCGTCAACGGAAATCTGACCCTGACCAACAGCGGCACCTTGGGGGTCAACGCTCCGCTTACGGTCGCAGGGAATGTGACCATCCATGCCGGAACGATTTTGGACACCGCCGGCGCCACCATCTCAGTCGGCGGAAATTGGACGCGCACCGGCACGTTCACCCCGGAAGGTGGTTCCATCGTGTTCAACGGCAGCGGCGCGCAAAGCATCGGAGCGAGCACGTTCAACCATCTCACCGTCAACAAATCCTCCGGCACGGCTTCGCTCGCGGGCAACCTGACGATCAATGGCGATTTGAATGTGAGCGCGGGTTCTTTGGATCTGGCGACGTTTACCGCCACTCGCAGTTCCATCGGCGGCACGTTCACCCTAGCCGCGAACGCCCTCCTGAAAATTGGAAATACTTTCCCCGTGAACTTTGGCGTGCGCACGTTCGCCGCCAGCAGCACCGTGGAATACAATGGCAGCGCCGCGCAGACGGTTTCGGCGGAGACTTACGGGCGCTTGATTTTTTCCAACGGCGGCGGCAATGCCAAGACGCTGGCGGGCGCCACGAGCGTGGCCGGCGACCTGGTCATCAACGGCGGCGCGACCTTCGGCGCCAGTTCGTTTTCACTCGGCGTTTCGGGCCACTGGACGAACAACGGCGCGTTCACGCCGCAGACCAGCGCCGTCACGTTATCCGGCGCGGGAAAAAATCTCAGCGGCGCGAACACGTTCAACGCTCTAACCGTTTCTGGCAGTTACACCGCCGCCAGCGGCATCACGGTGAATGGCGCGATGACCGTCTCCGGTTCGTATGCGGCCGGCGGCACGACCAACACTTTCGCCGGGAACTTCGTCAACAATGGCAGCTTCACGAGCAGCGGCACGGTGACATGCGCGGGCACGGGCGCGCAAACGCTCTCGCTCAATGCAGGTTTCAGCAGCACGGGCACGGTGAATTTCAACGGGAGCGTCGCGCCGACGTTCGGGGATACGACCGTGCCGGTGTTGCAAAACGTGAGCATCGTCAACACCGGCGGCGTCACCCCGAATCTGGGCTGGACGATCAATGGAAATTTCACCGTCGCGAGCGGCGCGACCTTCACCGGCGGCTCGGCCACGCACACGATGCTCGGCAATTTCACCAACAACGGCAGCGTGACCAGCAGCGGCACGCTCGCGTTCAGCCCCACGAACGCGGTGACGTTGAGCTTGCGCGGCACTGCGTTTTCCAGTTCCGGCACGGTGACCTTTGGTGGCATGGGGCAAATTACTTTGGCGGGCGGCACGCCGTCGTTCACCTCCGTCACCATCGCCAACACGCACACCGCCGGCATCACCCCCGCGTCAAACTGGACGCTCACCGGCAACCTGGAGGTCAGCGCGGGCGCGACGTTCAATGGCGGCAGCGGCTTGACGCACACCCTCGCGGGAAACATCTCGGACAACGGCGCGTTCAATGGCGGAACTTCAATCGTCGTGCTGAATGGCCTGACCGAAATCAGCGGCATCGGCGTCACCACCTTCCATCACCTCACCATGAGCGGCTACGTGACGAACCTGGCGAACATCGCGGTGTCCGGCAACTTCACAAACAACGGCGCGTTCGACGCGACGGGCTTCCCGGTTTCATTCACCGGCGGCGGCGCTTCGACCATCGCGGGCAGCACCACGCCCACGCCCTTTGATGCGCTGGTCATCGCGAAAAGTTCCGCCACCGTCACGCTCGCGGTGAATATCAACTCGTTGACCGCGCTCACGATCTCCGGCGGCACGCTCGATAGTTCCACGTTCACCATCAGCCAAGCCGCGGGTGGTGTGTTGACTGCGAGCGCGGGCGGGACGCTGAAAATCGGGGGAAGCAATGCGTTGCCGACGTTCACCAGCTACAGCTTGGATGCGGCGAGCACGGTGGAATTCTCGGGCAGCAGCACGCAACTTATCGCGGCGCAGAACTACGGCCACCTCACGAGCAGTTCGAGCGGGGCCCGCATCCTGACCAACAGCGGCGCCATCGGCGTGGCCGGCGCGTTCACACCCGGCGCGAACAGCTACACGATCACGGGCAGCACGGTGAACTTTAACGGCTCCGGGGCGCAGACGATTCCGGCGTTCAACTTCCATCATCTGACCAACAGTTCGACCGGCGCGCGGACGCTCGCGGCCAGTGGCACCGTGGGCGTGGCTGGCACCTTCACGCCCGGCGCGAACACCTTCACGGTCACGGGCAGCACGATGAATTTCAACGGCGCGGCGCAGACCATGCCCGCGTTCACCTACGGAAATCTCACGACCAGCGGCAGCGGCGTGAAAACGCTCGGCGGCGATGTCACGGTCGGTGGCGCGCTCATTTTAGGTGCTGGTAGCCTGGCGGACGGCGGCTTCGTGGCCACCGTCGCTGGCGACATCAACAACAACGTGACGCATAGCGGAACGGGCAAGATTCTCCTCTCCGGCGGAACGACGAATCATGTGCTGACCGGCACGGGCGCGTTCGAGAATCTGGAGTTGAGCGATACGAACAGCGCGGTGTTGAACGCGACCAACCTCGTCATCAACGGCACGCTCACCTTGGCGACCGGAACCATCGTGACCGGGACGAACCGCGTCATCGTCGCGACGGCCGGCACCGTGTCGCGCACGAACGGCCACGTGGCGGGGTCGTTGCAGAAGAGCATTACTTCCACTCTCACCAACCGGGTTTTTGAAATTGGCGACGCGACCATTTACGCGCCGGTCACGGTGATTCTCACCAACGTGACCGTGGCCGGAATGCTGACGGCCAGCACGACGACGGGCGATCATCCGGCGATGACAAACTCGGGACTTTCCTCGACGCGCAGCGTGAATCGTTACTGGAGCCTCGCGAACAGCGGCATCACGTTCAACAATGCGAGCGCGGTCTTTCAATTCGCGGCGAGCGACATTGATGCCGGAGCAGACCCGTCCACTTTCCTTGTGGCCAAGAGAACGAGCGGCACTTGGACGTTGCCCACGGTCGGCACGAAAACGTCCACGAACATCCAGGCGCTGGGTCTCACTTCATCATTTGGCGATTTCCAAGTCGGCCAGTCCACCAACCTGCCGTCCATCACGACCCAGCCGCAAAGCCAGAGCATCACGGTCGGACAAAATGTGACGTTCACCGCCGCCGCCGAGGGTGCCGCCACGCTGGCCTATCAATGGCGTTTCAACGGCACCAACCTTTCCGGAGCGACGAGCACGAACTTGGTCATCACCAATGTCCAAAGCAGCCACGCGGGCAGTTACACGATCGTGGTGACGAATTTCAACGGGGCCGAAACCAGTTCGGTCGCCCTGCTGACGGTACTCCGCGCGAGCACCACCAACGTGCTGGCTTCTTCCACCAATCCTGCGCTGCCCGGTTCCAACGTCACGTTCACGGCCACGTTGAGCGTGCTCGCGCCCGGCAGTGGAGCGCTGAATGGCACGGTGCAATTCCGTGCGGACGGGACGGCGCTGGGTTCACCCGCGGCCCTGGTCAACGGCCTCGCGAGTGTCAGCACCACGTCGCTGGCCCACGGGGCGCGGACCATCACGGCGGAGTTTGCGGGCGACAGCAACTTCTCGGGCAGCACCAACAGCTTGAGCCAGATGATCAACACGCCGCCCGTGGCCGCCAACGACACCATCACGCGCTATCCGAATGGCGGGGTGCGTGTGCCGCTCGCCACGCTGTTGACGAATGACAGTGACGCCGACCTCGACACGCTCACGCCAACGATCAGTTCCACGAGCTTGTTCGGTGGCACGATTACGGTGAGCGGCAGCTACGCGGTTTACACGCCGCCGGCCGGATTCACGAATGCGGATTCCTTCACCTACTCCATCGCGGATGGTTTTGGCGGCAGCGCGGTGGCGACAGTGGCGGTCAACCTCGTGAACGACACGGCGCAGTCGCAGAACTCCGCCATCACCTTTCTGGGCAGCGGATCGTTCCGTCTCACCTTCTGGGGAATTCCCGGCCGCGCCTACACCGTGCAAGCGACGACGAATATCGTGACGCCTTCCTGGTTTGCGCTGACCAACCTGACGGCGGCCACGAATGGTCTCTACGAAACCATCGACACGCCGCCGACCAACACTCCCTCGCGATTCTATCGTTCGGTCTATCCCTAGCTCATGCGCACATTTTTCATCTTCATCGTTCTCGCTGCCGGCCTCGCTGCCGGACGGGCCGCGCTCACGGAAACTTTTTCCTTCAGTGGCATCAACCGCGCGGTGCCGGACGGCAACCCCGTGGGAATCATTGATGGGCGCAACATTTCGTCCGCCATCACATCGATCAGTTCGATCACGGTGGGGCTGCGCATCTCGGGCGGTTACAACGGCGATCTCTACGTCACCTTGCAGCACAGCAGCGGCTTTTCCGTGCTGTTGAATCGCCCCGGCAAAACCAGCAGCGATGCGTATGGCTACGGCGATGCGGGTTTCAACATTCGCTTCGATGATGCGGCGGCGAACGACGTTCACACCTACCAAGCCATCACCACCCCGGGCGCAGGCCTGCCGCTGACCGGCACCTGGCAGCCGGACGCGCGCAACATTGATCCCACCGACGTGACGGCCTCCTCCACGCGCTCGGCCTATCTGTCTTCATTTCAAGGTTCGGCCGGTAGTGGCACCTGGACGCTCTTTTTGGCGGACACTGTTTCGGGCGGCGGCACGGCGACCCTCAGCAGTTGGGACCTGGAAATCACCGGCGTGCCCGAACCCACCACGATAGCCCTGGAAATTTTCGGCGGACTCGCGGGTGTGGTTTGGGGGTTCGCCAGAGTGCGGAGAAAGTTTTGTTCCCAGGAACTTCGGCAGTGCCGACTGCTGGCCGGCAGAATTGGGCGAGAATCTCTTTGGTGATTTCCCTGTGATCGAAGTCCCTGGCCGCAAACGCCCCGGCTTGGATCACGGCGGGCCAAGCCGGGAAATTCTGGCGTGAGCGCCGTGTTTCCCGCTCGCCCGGCGCAGGGCGCACTTCGTAGTGTCCGCGCGTGAGTCCGATCCGTGTCACCATCTGGAACGAGTTCGTGCATGAGCGCACGAACGCGGTCGTGGCGAAAATTTACCCCGCCGGAATTCACGGCACGCTCGCGGCCGCGCTGGGGCGGGACGCAGCGTTGAAAATCTCCACCGCGACTTTGGACGAACCGGATCACGGACTCACCGAGCAGCGCCTCGCGGAAACTGACGTGCTGCTCTGGTGGGGCCACGCCCGGCACGACGCGGTGTGTGATGAGGTGGTGGCGCGCGTCCATGCCCGCGTGAACGCCGGGATGGGACTCCTCGTTCTGCACTCCGGGCATTACTCGAAAATTTTCAAGCGGCTCATGGGCACGGGCTGCGGCTTCCGCTGGCGCGAGGCGGGCGAACGCGAGCGTGTGTGGGTGGTGAACCCGGCGCACCAAATCGCCGCCGGACTCGGCGAGTGCATTGAGATTCCGCACAGCGAAATGTATGGCGAGCCGTTCACGATTCCTGAGCCGGAGGAGTTGGTGTTCATCTCGTGGTTCGCGGGCGGCGACGTGCTGCGGAGTGGCGCCTGCTGGACGCGCGGCGCGGGGCGCATCTTCTATTTCAGCCCCGGCCATGAGCTGTATCCGATTTATCATCAGCCGGAGATTCAGCGCGTGCTTCAGAACGCCGTCCACTGGGCACGCCCGCGGGGTCCGGTGGCGCAGGTGCCGAGAAATGTGCCGGTCGAGGAAGCGCGGGAGAAAATTTTCCACCAAGGCCCGACGCTGCATGACGCGGGAGGGAAGCTGGCGTGACGTTTGATTTTAAAAAATTTTCCGCTGTAGCCGCGCCGCGCGGCCTGCGGTTTCTTTTGATTGGTGGTTATGCGGTGAGCGCGCACGGCTATTCGCGCAAGACCTTCGATGTGGATTTCCTCGTGTGCCGGGACGACTCCGAGGCCTGGCGCGAGCTGTTGCGCGGCCTGGACTACGAGTGCGAACACGAGCAGGCGGCGTTCATGCAATTCACCTCCCGTTCTGCCGAAGCGCCGCCGCTGGATCTGATGCGTGTGAGCCGGGAGACGTTCGAGAAGCTTTTCGCCGCATCCCAGCCGCGCCGTATGTCCGGGGCGGACACGCGGGTTCCCTCGCTGCTCCACCTGATCGCGTTGAAATTGCACGCCGCGCGCGATGCCGCTCCGCATCGCCGCTACAAAGACTTGGTTGATATATTCTATCTTGTGGACGCCAATCGCGTGGATGTTTTGAGTGCTTCCTTCCGCGAGATGTGTGAACAATACGGCACGACTGAACTGTATGAAGAAATTCTCCGTGCCACCCGGCGGAAGTGACATCGCCACGGATTGGCTGGAACTCCCCAGCGTTTCCGACGCGGGTCGCCGACCGCCCGTAATGTCGTTGGATCAATACTTTGTCTGGAACATGCAGGACCTCCCAGAGCAGCCAACGAACGCCTCCTCGCGACCGGAGGAAAAATGCCGGGCCGTGTTTGAATTGAAGCGCTAGCGGACATGCCCTTCTTCGCCCACGACGGAATCCAGTTTCATTACCGCGACACTCACCCTGGGGAAAACGCCGGGCTGACCCCGTTCTTTTTTCAACACGGCCTCGGTGCGGACGCGGCGCAAATTTTCGAGCTGTTCCAGCCGCCCGCCGGTTTTCGTCTGCTGTCGTTCGACAGCCGCGCGCATGGCGAGACGCGGCCCGTGGGGCCAGAGGAGAAGGTTAACATCGCGCAGTTTGCCGACGACTGGCGCGCGTTCCTCGATCATTTGCACATCGAGCGCGCCATCATCGGTGGCATCTCGATGGGCGCGGCGACGGCGCTGCACTTCACGCTCACACAACCGGCGCGCGTACGCGGGCTGGTACTGTCGCGGCCCGCGTGGTTGGACCGGTCGCGCGGGGAGGAAATGCACGCCTTCACGACACTGGCGAAATTCATCCGCGAACTCGGCGCAACCATGGGCGCGCAAAAATATCAGGAGTCGGCGGCGTACCAGCAGGTGTTGCAACTCGCGCCGGAGAACGCCGCCGCGCTGCTCGGGCAGTTCGCCCATCCGCGCGCGGAGGAGACGGTGGTGAAGCTGGAGCGCATCCCGGCGCACATTCCCGCCCACGCGCGCGCGGACTGGAAAAAGATCCTGGTGCCGACCCTGGTGCTGGCAAACCGGCGGGACGCGGTGCATCCCTTCGAGTTTGGCGAGGTGCTGGCGCGGGAAATTCCGGATGCGGCCTTTGTGGAAATCGCACCCAAGTCCGACGGCCTGGCGCGGCACGCGGCGGAGGTGCAACGCGCGGTGGAGGAATTTTTAGTGAAGAATTTTTCCAACCCGCCCGCCGCGGTCTGAGCCGGTTTCCAGGTTCGTCCATCAGTTCGTGTGCATCCGAACACTGTTCTTGGTAGGGCGGCGTCGCTCCGCGCGCGCCGGGGTGTGGCTCAAGCAAGTTC
>JAYVNY010000197.1:0-10988 GCA_043758205.1 Akkermansia sp. | reverse complement strand
ATGCGTCGTCTCTTTGCTCTCCGGCGGCCAGGCGAAATTCGTGGGTGACGAAACGGAGGCGCGTGCGGGCGAAATGTTTTTTCGCCAAGCCGTCGCGTGTTCCTTCGACGTGAGGCGGGCGACGGGCAAATCAGGATTGAAGTCCGGGTCGCCGAGGAACTGCGCGCGATCCGCGAATGTGCGGCGCATGGCTTCGACGAGGCGGTGGATATTGGTCACGGACCCGGCTCCGGCCCGGCGTAGGTCGTAGCCTTCGAGAATGTTCAACATCTCGACGAGCGCCACGCCGCCGGAACTGGGCGGCGGCATGGAGATGATTTCGCAACCGCGATAGGTGCCACGCACCGGCGTGCGTTTCACCGCGCGATAATTCTTCAAGTCCGTGCGCGTGATGATGCCGCCGTGCGCCTGCATATCCTTCTCGATCAGCGCCGCCGTCGCGCCCTCGTAAAAACCCGCCGGGCCGTTGCTCGCGATGCGGCGCAGCGAGCGCGCCAGTTCCGGCTGGATCAAAGTATCTCCCGCTTCGTAGGGCACGCCTTGCCGGGTGAATTGCGCGAGCGCGGCCGGATGTTTCACGAGCAGGGAGCGGGCGGATTTCAACGAGCGCGCCAGTCCCGTGCTGACGATGAAGCCGTCGCGCGCGAGTTGGACGGCGGGCTGCACCAGTTCCGGCCACGGCAAACGACCGTGTTCCTGCCATGCGAGATGCAGCCCCGCGACGGTGCCGGGCACACCGACGGAGAGGTGATGATTGTGATGCAGGTCGGAATCATACTGGCCGTCGCGCAAAAACATTTTCGCGTGCGCCGCCGCCGGGGCTTTCTCGCGGAAGTCATACGTCACCGCCTCACCATTCGCGGCGCGGAAAACGAGAAAGCCGCCGCCGCCGATGTTGCCCGCCGCCGGATGCGTGACCGCGAGGGCGAAGGCCGTGGCGACGGCTGCGTCCACCGCGTTGCCGCCGCGGCGCATCATGTCCGCGCCGACTTGCGAGGCAATTTTGTCCTGCGAAACCACGGCGGCGTACGAGAAAACTCTCGACTCCGCGCCGTGCGTTCGCGCCAGGCCGAGCAGGATGAGCGACAGGGTCAGGCGCGTCAAAATCAGTGAGAATTTCACGCCCGCAGTAAGGCGGCACCCGGCGGGCGGCGCAACGCTGAACTGTGCGGCGGCCCCGAGACGCGGAATGAAGCTTTTGTTCACGCGCTGTTCCCGTAGATTCCGCGCGTGACAGACATAAAAGCACAGACGCGCGACGAGGTGGCGGCCCGGTTCAAGGCATGGGGCGAGCCGGCGTATCGCGTCGAGCAGGTGCTGGGCTGGATTTACCAGCGGCGCGTGGCCTCGTGGGACGCGATGACGAATCTCCCGAAGGCACTGCGCGAGAAGCTGCGTGCGGAATTTTCGCTCACCAATCTCGAACTCGTCCGCAAGCAGGGCGCGCGCGACACCACGCAGAAATTTCTCTGGAAACTCCGCGACGGCGCGATGGTGGAAAGCGTTTTGATTCCCGCCAATCCCGGACTTTACGGCGAGACGTCCGACCGCCACACGCTGTGCGTCTCCACGCAGGTGGGCTGCGCCTACGGCTGCAAGTTCTGCGCGAGCGGGTTGGAGGGTTGGAAGCGCAATCTCGGCGTGGAGGAAATCGTGGATCAGATTCTCGCGGTCGAGCGATGGCAGGCGGGGCAGGGGATTCCAAAGTCCGAAGTCGAAAGTCCAACGTCGGAGGCCGCACCCGCGAGTCACGAAGCACGAAGCGACGATCGTTTCATAGACAACCTCGTCATCATGGGCATGGGCGAGCCGCTGGCGAATTACGACGCGTTGCTGGCCGCGCTGCGGATTCTCAACGCGCCTTGGGGCTACGGCATCGGCGCGCGGAAGATTACGATTTCCACGAGCGGCATTGTGCCGAAGATTCGCCAACTGGCGGATGAGCCGCTGCAATTTCGCCTCGCCATCTCCCTGCACGGCGCGACGGACGAGGTGCGCGAAAAGATCATGCCGGTCAATCGGAAGTATCCGCTCAAAGAACTCACGGGCGCCTGCGAGTATTACCAGAAGCGGAAGGGAAAGATGATCACGCTGGAATACATCCTCATCGCGGGCGTGAACGACGCGCTGGAACAGACGAAGCCGCTGGCGCAGCTCGCGCGCCGGCTGCACGCGAAAGTGAACCTGATCCCCTACAACAAAGTGGAAGACCTGCCGTGGGTGCGCCCGACCGAGGAGGCGCAAGAGGCCTTCCTAGCCGCACTGGAAAAGCAGGAAGTGAAGGCCACGCTGCGCCGTGAGAAGGGCCATGACATTGACGCGGCGTGCGGGCAGTTGCGTCTGACGACGGAGCGGGAACTGGCCGCGGCCTGAGCCGAAAGGGTTGGTCCTCTCGTCCCCGCGGTGATCGTGCCGTTCACCGCGCGATCCACCCGCCACCTACGACAAGCTCATCCTGATAAAAAACGCTGGCCTGGCCGGGCGTGATGGCGCGCTGCGGAATATCAAGCTTGATGCGCGCGGAGCCATTCGCGCCGGGCGTGACGGTTGCGGGCGTGCCGGGATGATTGTAACGAATCTTGACCAGCGCGCGGAGCGAGGCCGGAGGCGCGTCGAAGGGAATCCAGTTGCAACGCTCCACCGTGAATTCATCGCGGTCGAGCTGCGTGTCGTCGCCCACGATGACGCGGTTGTTCGCGGCATCAAGTTCGATGACGTAGAGCGGCGTGGGATGCGAAAGGCCGAGACCCTTGCGCTGGCCGATGGTGTAGAACTCGATGCCGTCGTGCTTGCCCAGCATGCGCCCGTGGACGTCCACGATGTCGCCGGTGTGTTTCGCGGCGAGCTTCGCGTCCTGGAGAAATTTCCCGTAGTCGCGGTCGGGCACAAAACAAATTTCCATGCTCTCTTCCTTGTCGGCGGTCTTCAGTTCGCACTCGCGCGCGAGTTCGCGCGTGTCGCTCTTGGTCATTTCGCCGAGCGGGAAGATGGTTTGCGCGAGTTGCTCCTGCTTGAGCGAGAAGAGGAAGTAGCTTTGATCCTTGCGCGGGTCTTTGCCGCGCTTGAGCAGCGTGCGTCCGGTGTCGCGGCATTTTTCCGTGCGCGCAAAATGGCCGGTGGCGATGAGATCCGCGCCGAGTTTTTTCGCGCGTGAGATGAGCGTGCCGAATTTGAGCTTCTCGTTGCACATCACGCACGGGTTCGGCGTGCGCCCGGCTTTGTATTCCTCCGCGAAATAATTGATCACCTGCGCTTGGAATTCCGCCGCCTCGTCCACGAGGTAGTAGGGGATGTTCAGCTTGTGCGAGACGGCGCGCGCATCCATGACCGCCTGCGGGCCGCAGCATTTGTCCTCGGCGCGATTCACGCAGTCCTGCGGCCAGAGTTTGAGGGTGATGCCCACCACGTCGTAGCCCTGTTCAATCAGCAAGGCGGCGGCCGCGGAGGAATCCACCCCGCCGCTCATGCCGACCACGACTCGTTGCTTCTGCGTCATTCGAGGGCGGAGAATAGCGGGGGGCGGCGAGATGTCCAAAGTGGAATGAAACAGGCACGGCTGAACCAAACAGTACTCACGCCAAGTCCGCGAAGGACGCAGAGGAGAAGAATTTTTCCGCCTTTGCGGCTTTCGCGGGCTTGGGGTGAGGCATTAAGCCAGCGGCTTCGCGCCCGCCGCCGGCACTTTCTGCAAATACTGCCACGCGAACAGAGCGGTGCCGAAGGCCACCACCGCGCAGGTCACGTATGGAATCGCCGGGTTGATGTGAAACAAAGCCGCCGCGAAGATCGGCCCGAGGATGCGTGCGAGACTCCCCGCGCTTTGCGCCACGCCGAGGGTCGCGCCTTGCTCATTGGCCGGAGCAAGATTGGAAATCATGCCGAAGACGGGCGGACGCGTGAGTCCCGAGCCGATGGAGAGCAGCCCGAGCAAAAGGAGCAGCGCCCACCACGGCGCTCCGTTCCCGGTGAACAAAACGCCCCATGACAGCTTGGCGCTGCCGGTCACGAAGGGCAGGGGCGCGAGGCTGACCGCGACGAGAATCAAACTGAGCGCGATGAGCTTGGGTTCGCCGAAGCGGCGCACCAGTTTGCCGAGCGGCCCGCCTTGCACGAACGCGCCCATGATGCCGCAGTAGGCGAAGAGCAGCGCGCTGGCGGTGGCGGCATCCTTGAATTTGTCCTTCGTCAGCAAATCCATCGCGCTGGGATTTGCGCCGTCGGCAAGATGAAAATTGCGCACGATGAGCAGCCCCAGCGTGGTCTCGAAACAGGTGAAGCAGAACGTGGCGAGAAAGAAGACCAGCACGAGCAGGCGCAGGGGCGGGTTCTGGAAAGTGTGCGCCCACTGCGCGAGGCGCGGACGTTGCGGCGCGGGCGAGCCGGCCTGCCGGGTCTCGGGCAGGATGGCGAGCGCGAGGAGAAAATTCGCCGCGCACAATCCCGCCGCGACCCAGCCCGGTCCGGTGTTGCCGAACAGTTTCATGCTCGCCCAGCCCAGCACCGGGCCGAAGATGAAACCGAGTCCGAAGGCCATGCCGATGAGTCCCATCTTCTTGGAGCGCTGCTCGGGCGGCGTGGTGTCGGCGATGCAGGCTTGCGCGACGGTGATGTTCGCACCGCAGATGCCGGCGAAGAGACGCGAGGCGATGATGAGCGTGATGGCCAGAGTGGCGTTGCCGTTGATGCCGCTGGCCACGGCGAAAAGTGCGTAGGCGCAGGTTGCGCCCGCCGTGCTCACGAGCATCACTGGACGCCGCCCGATGCGGTCGGACAAACGCCCCCAGCCGGGCGCGAAGAAAAATTGCATGGCCGAGTAGCTGGCCATGATCACGCCGATCATCCAGGTCTGCGCGCCGAGATTTTCCGAGTAGAGCGGCAGCAGCGGCAGCACGATGCCAAAGCCGACGAGGTCAATGAACACCGTCAGAAAAATGACGAGCAGGGACGGCTTGCGAGTCATGCGCGTGCGGGAGTCTGGCGGCCAGGCACCAAGCCTGCCGGGTGAAATTGAAGAATGTCAGTCTTGAACACGCGCGGAGGATAGGGACGAAGAGGGGCGAGTCAAGGAACGGGCCGCTTCACTGCTTACGCCGGTTCGACCGTGAGCGGTCCGTCAAAAATCGTCAGGCTCACCACCTCCGTGCGCGCCGTGTGCGGGCCGTGCGCCGTGCCTCGCGGCGCAAAGAAAAACGCGCCGCAGGTGTGGATGACGCCGCTCTCCTCCCATTCGCCGGAAAGCACATACACGGATTCATTCGCCAGGGGATGCCGGTGCGCGGGCACGGTTACGCCCGCGCGAAATTTGCGGAGCACGGTCATGCCGCCGGTGCTTTCATTTTTGTGCAAGACCAGCAACTCCACGCCTTCGTAGGGGCCGGGCTGCCAGGCGCGCTCGGCGGCTTGAGTGGTGAAAGAAAACATGGGCCGATCAAACGTCACGGCGGGAGAACTGCAAGTGAACAGTGCGCCCGGCCAGCCTCGGCATTCCCTACGCCCCCGTCTTTGCTCCAATGTCCGCGTAAAGTTTCGCGAGCCGCCGGGCGTGTTCGTCATAGGCGGCTTCAAACAATTCCACCGCGCGCTCGCGTCCCACCACCGCGCCGGCGGTCAGGACTTTTGGCGGCTGACCCGCGCGGGTCAGCCGCGCCGCGACTTCGGCCTTGATCGCATTGATCAGCAGGCAGCCGCCCACGGTCGAGCCGGGTGCCACGGGCGTGTCGAGTCCGTCAATCTTCACCATCGCGTCGCCGACAGGCGCGCCGGTGTCGAGCACGAGGTCGGCGAAGTCCTGAAGTTTTTTCCCGTCCGCGTGCTGGCTGGTGCTGGCCTCGGAATGCGCGCGGCTGATGATGGCGACGACTTTCACGCCGCGCGCCTGGAAGCCCTGGGCCATCTCGATGGGGACGAGGTTGCAACCGCCGGACGAGGCGACGAGCGCGCAGTCGAGCGGCGAGAAATCGAAGTTGCGGAGGATGCGCGCGGCGAGGCCGGAGACATTTTCGAGGAACATCGCCTGCCGCTGGCCGTTCGGTCCGACGACGAGATTGTGAAAGCTCAACGAGAGTTCCACGATGGGATTGAAGCCGGGAAAGGATCCGTAACGCGGCCACATTTCCTCCACGAGAATGCGGCTGTGGCCCGAGCCGAAGAGATGCACCATGCGGCCCGCGAGAATGGTCTGCGCGAACCAGTCCGCCGCCTGTCCAATGGCGGGCAGTTGCGCGTCCACGGTGTCCACCAGGTTGCGGCAGCGGGCGAGATACATTTCAGCAGGCGACATGCGGGCGATGATTAGCGGCGTGGTGAACACGGTCAAAGAGTTTACCAAAGTCCCGGCGCGCGGGTTTTCAACCCGCAGCATCGTGCCGCGCCAGGAAGGCTTCATTTGCAAATGGTGCGTCCGGTTATCGAACATTGCTGCGGGTTGAAAACCCGCGCGCCGGGGATGCGTGACAGCCCCGCTGATTCCTGTTTGCCTCTGGCCATGCCATCGAACGCGCAGCCGCTGCTCACGGACTTGTTGAAGTCCGTGTCGCGTTCGTTCTTCCTGACGCTGCGGGTGCTGCCGTTGGCGGTGCGCCCGCAAATCGGCCTCGCCTATCTGCTCGCGCGCACCACGGACACAATCGCGGACACGGAACTCATTCCCGTGGACCAGCGGCTCGCGGCGCTGCATGACTTGCGCGGGCGCATCGCCGGTACGCGTGGGCAGCCGGTGAACTTCGGCGCGCTGGCGGCAGCGCAGCCTGAAATTCCCGGCGGCGGCACCAACGCCGAGCGCGTGCTGCTCGAACGCACGGAGGAAGCCATCGCGCTGCTCGCGAGTTGCCGCGCGGATGACCGCAAGCTCATCCGCGACGTGCTCGCGACCATCACGAGCGGGCAGGAACTGGACTTGCAACGCTTTCGCAACGCGCGGGCGGATCACATCGTGGCGCTGCATTCGGATCAGGATTTGGATGACTACACCTATCGCGTCGCGGGCTGCGTCGGCGAATTCTGGACGCGCCTGTGCCGCGCGCATCTGTTCCCGCACGCGACGATCAGTGACGCCGCGCTGCTGCACGACGGGGTGTGTTTCGGCAAGGGATTGCAGTTGGTGAACATTCTCCGCGACCTGCCGCGCGACTTGCGCTCGGGCCGCTGCTACTTGCCGAGCGAACAACTGGCGCGCGCGCAACTGGCGCCTGCTGATTTGCTGAACCCCGCCGTCGCCCCGCGCCTGCGTCCCGTTTATGACGATCTGCTCGACCTCGCCGAATCGCATCTCTCCGCGGGCTGGGAATACACGAACGCGCTCCCGCGCTCCGAAATGCGCGTGCGTCTGGCCTGCGCGTGGCCCGTGCTGCTCGGGGTGAAAACGCTCGCCCGACTGCGCCGCGAAAACCCGCTCGACCCTGCACAACGCGTGAAGGTGAGCCGGGCGGAAGTGCGCTCGATCATTTCGGGCACGGTGTTGAAGTACCCATTCCAGCGCGCGTGGGAGAACTTGTTCGCCCAGGCGAAGGGGTAGCGGCGCGTCCGAACATTTGTCTTTCCGCGCGCGCTGAGTTCGGTTCAATCAGCGGCATGATGATTCCCACGATTCGCCCCGGCGCGACGGGCGCGTTCGCCCTGGCTGCGTTGCTCCTAACCACCAGTTGCGGACGCACGCTCAAAGAGCCGACTCCCGCCTTGAAAGCTGTTTCGCCCGCCCCGACGCCTGCGAAGCCAGCCGATTCCGGCGCGCTGGCCGCCGGGGTTTTCTTCGATGGCAAAACTTTGACCGGCTGGGAGATCACCGACTTCGCCGGTCACGGCCCGGTCACGGTCGCAAACGACGAGGTGCGCGTCGGTCTCGGTCACATGACAGGCATCACGCTCACGAACACGAACGAACTGCCGCGCATGAATTACGAAGTCTCGCTCGAAGCGATGCGCGTGGACGGCAGCGATTTTTTCTGCGGGCTGACCTTTCCGGTCGGGAAGGATCATTGCGCGTTCATCGTCGGCGGCTGGGGCGGCGGCGTGGTCGGCCTCTCGAACCTCAACAGCGAGGACGCCTCGCAGAACGAGACGACGAAGTACCTGAACTTTGCGAACAACAAATGGTTCCGCATCCGTGTGCGTGTGGTGCCGGGAAAAATTCAGGCGTGGATTGATGACGACCAAATGGTGGACGTGGACACGGCGGAGAAAGTCATCGGCCTGCGCATCGAGACGGAATCCTGCATCCCGCTCGGCCTCGCGACGTGGAATACGGCGGCGGCGTGGCGGAACATCCGGGTGCAGAAACTTTGAGCAAGCGCCGGGTGCATCCGAACACCGTTCTTAAAAACATGGGCGTGGTAGGGCGCGTCGCTCCGCGCGCGCCGGGCCTGGCAGCGGAGCAGCCTTGCGGAACTTGCTTGAGCCACACCCCGGCGCGCGCGGAGCGACGACGCCCGACCAAGAACAGTGTTCGGATGCACACGCAAGCGCCGGGCGCGCTTAAAATTCTTTGCGCTCGCCGCCATGCGCCAGTATCTCAGGCGCTCTTGAGTTATGTTTCAAAGCATTGGTGAAATGGTCGTGCTGCTGTGGCGCACGTTGCAGGCCCTTCCCCAGCTCTGGCGGCAGAAGCAGAAGGTCTTCGAGCAGCTTTTCGACATCGGCAACGCCAGCCTCCTCATGGCCTGCATCCTCGCGCTCTTCATCGGCGGCGTCATCGCGCTCCAGACCGGACCGCTGCTCGCGAAATACGGTCTCGCCACTTCCATCGGCGGCGGCGTGGGCGTGGGCATGGCCAAGGAACTCGCCCCGGTGATGATGGCCATTTTGATCGCGGGCCGCATCGGCTCGGCGATGGCGGCGGAGATTGGCTCCATGCGCGTCTATCAGGAAATTGACGCGCTGCGCACGATGAACATAGACCCCATCCACTACCTCGTGCTGCCGCGCCTCGTCGCCATCACCATCGCGCTGCCGATGCTCACGCTCTTCGCCATGCTCGCCGGATGGATGGGTGGCGCGCTGGTCGCGATGACGAATGAAAATTTGCAGGTCGGCTACGACGCCTACTTCTCGAACCTCCGCCAGACCGTTGAGTTCAAGGACATCTTCGACGGCCTGTTCAAGAGCGTCGTCTTCGCCATCACCACGGGCGTGATCTCCTGCGCGCAAGGGCTGCAAACCATCGGCGGCCCGCGCGGCATCGGGCGCTCGGTGACGAAGGCAGTGGTGAACTCCATCATCTTGATCCTGATCTGCGATTACTTTCTCACCCGTTTTCTGCTCTACTTCGACTGATGAACGACGGCGCCAATCAACAGCAGAGCGTGTCCGTGGAAGTGCGCGGACTTCGCAAGAGCTACGGCGGCGTGGAAGTGCTGCACGGCATTTCGCTCGAAGTGGCGCGCGGCGAAATCTTCGTCATCATGGGGCCGAGCGGCAGCGGCAAGAGCGTGCTGCTCAAACACATCATCGGCTTGGAAACGCCGGACGAGGGCGAGATTTTGATCGACGGCGAATCCGTGGATGCTGACGGCGTGCTGGACAAATATCGCATGGCGATGGTTTTCCAATCCGGCGCGCTGCTCAACTCGCTCAACGTCGTGGACAACGTCGGCCTCTACCTGCGCGAACATCGCCTGATGAAACCGGCGGACATTGACCGCGTGGTGCGCGAGAAGTTGGAACTGCTCCAGCTCAAAGGCGTGGAAAAGAAAATGCCGAACGAACTTTCCGGCGGCATGAAGAAGCGCGTGGCCATCGCGCGCGCGCTGGTCATCGAGCCGCAGTTGATTTTTTACGACGAGCCGACGAGCGAACTCGATCCGCTCATGGCCGTGACCATCGGGCAGGAGATTCTGGATTTGCAGGCGCGCATCCGCGTCACGTCCATTGTGGTGACGCATGACCGCGATCTGGCGTTCGGCATCGCCAACCGCATGGCGATGATGAGCGAGGGAAAGATCATCGCGCTCGGCACGCCCGATGAGGTGCGCCGCAATGCCGACCCGCTCGTGCAAAAATTTCTAACCGTTGATTTCCAACCCCAACTCGCAGGAGCAATTTAGGAGCCTTATGAGAAATTCTCTCGAAACCAAACTCGGCGTGTTCTTCGTCCTCACGCTGTTCGCCGCCTTGTTCGTTCTGGAAATGGCCGGCGTCGCCGACCTCTTCAAACCCGGCTACAAAATCTACGCGGACTTCCAGACCGCGCAGGACTTGAAGAAGGGCGACCTCGTGAAAATGGCCGGCGTGGAAATCGGTCGCGTGGACGACATCCGCCTCGCGAACGAGAAGGTGCGCGTGACACTCAAGGTCAGGAAGTCCGACGCCGAAGTCCGCACCGACAGCAAGGCCACCATCAAGTTCACCGGGCTGATGGGGCAGAACTTTGTCTCGCTCGACTTCGGCTCCCCCACCGCGCCGCGCGCGGTCGAGGGCGCGATTCTCTCGACCACAGAGCAGCCGGACCTGAGCGCCATCATGGCGAAGCTCGACGGCGTGGCGGGCGACATTCAGGGACTGGCCAAAGGCTTTTCACCGGACAATCTTGCGCCGCTGTTCGGCCCCATCACCGACTTCATGAAACAGAATTCCACGAACCTTAGCGAAATCTTGGCGAACACGCGCGCGGTCACGGAACAAGTGTCGAACGGCCGGGGCAGCGTGGGCAAACTGCTCTACGACGATACGCTCTACAACACGGCGCTCAGTGCGGTCGTCGGCCTGCAAGCCGGCACGGCGGAACTGAAATCCACCGTGCTCGAAGCGCGCGGCATGATGACGAACGCCAACTCCATCATCACCCAAATCAACGCAGGGCAGGGGACGCTCGGCAAACTGGCCAAGGACGAAAAACTCTACGTCGAGATGACGCTGGCCATGACCAACGCCCGCGAGATTCTGGAAAAAGTGAATCGCGGCCAGGGCACGATGGGCAAGATCGTGAACGACGAATCGCTCTACAAGAACGTGAAGGTGAGCCTCCAGAAACTCGACAAGGCGACGGAGAGTTTGGA
>JAYVNY010000196.1:0-7422 GCA_043758205.1 Akkermansia sp. | reverse complement strand
CGCGCTGGAGCAGGCGATTCAGGCGCTCGGGCCGGCCACGAATGGAACGTGCATCAGTTGCGGCATCAACACCGCGCAGGAAGAACTCGCCTCGAACCGCCGCCGCCCGAACGCGCTCCCCGTCATGGTGCTGCTCACCGACGGCATCCCGCATGACTTCGACACGCCGAGCAACGCGCTCTACCACGCGCAGCTCGCCAAGAACGCGGGCACGCGCCTTTTCACCGTGGCCTTCGGCACGAACATTGACTCGGCGCTGATGACCGGCATGGCATCCTCCGCGAGCGACTATTTCTTCGCCACGAATTCCTCCCAACTCGGCGCGCTCTTCGACGCCATCTCGACGGTCATCTGCCGTCCGCCCACCAACATCTACGGACCCTACGCTACCACGGCCTGCGCGGGCGCGACGGTGACTCTCGAAGTGAACGCCAGCGGCTGCGCGAAGTTTGATTACCAATGGCGCAAGGACGGCGTGTCGCTCGCCGGAAAAACCAACGCCACTCTCGCGCTGATCAACGTGACCGTGGCGGACACCGCGGATTATTCCGTGGTCGTGTCCAGCGTGTGCCGCACGGTGACGAACCACGCGGTGGTCATCGTCAATGCGCCCGCGCAAGTCGTGACGCCGGTGGCGAATCAGACGAGCTATCTCGGCAGCAACGTCGTCTTCAATGTCACGGCCAGCGGCACCGGCCTCAGTTACGCATGGAGTTTTAACGGCTCGGTGCTCGGCACGAACAGTTCGCTCGCACTCAACAATCTCAGCGCCGGCCAGGCGGGTGAATACTGCGTGGTGATCACAGGCGCGGACTGCGGAGGTCCCGTGACGAACTGCGCGACGCTGACGATTCTCAATCGCGCGCCGACGGCGAACCACGACGCGTTCACCACGGCGGAAGACACGGCGCTCCTCATTTCCGGCCCCGGCGTTCTGGCGAACGACACCGACCTCGACAACGATACGCTCACCGCCGTGCTCGTCAGCAACGTGGCCCACGGCACGCTCGGCCTCAGCGCAAACGGCGCGCTCCGCTACACCCCGAGTTTGAATTTCCACGGCGTGGACACGTTCACCTACCGCACGAGCGACGGCTTGATTAACTCCGGCACCGCCACCGTGACGATCACTGTGACGCCGGTGAACGACGCGCCCGTCGCACTCAACGACGCTTACACGCTGGCCGAGGACACGACACTGAATATTCCGGCGGCGGGTATTCTCGCGAACGATTCCGACGTGGACGGTGATGCGCTGACCGTGACGCTCACAATCGGCGTGGCGAATGGCACTTTGAATTTGCGTGCGAATGGCGCGTTCACCTACACGCCGAGTTTGAACTTCACGGGCGTGGACACCTTCACCTATCGCACAAGCGACGGATTGATTAACTCCGGCCTCGCGACGGTGACGATCACGGTGACGCCGGTGAACGATGCGCCCGTGGCGCTCAACGACACTTACACTCTGGCCGAAGACGCGACGCTCCTCAATTCCGCCCCCGGCGTTCTGACGAATGATACCGACCTCGACCACGACGCGCTCACCGCCGTGCTCGTCAGCAACGTGACCCACGGCACGCTCGACCTCAGCGCGAACGGCGCGTTCCGCTACACCCCGAGTTTGAATTTCACTGGCGTGGACACCTTCACCTATCGCGCAAGCGACGGACTGATTAGCTCCGGCGTCGCGACCGTGACGATCACCGTGACCCCCGTGAACGACGTGCCCGTCGCACTCAACGACGCTTACACTCTGGCCGAGGACACCACGCTGACCATTCCAGCGGCGGGGCTTCTTGCGAACGATTCCGACGTGGACGGCGACACGCTGACCGTGACGCTCGCGAGCGGCGTGGCGAATGGCACTTTGAATTTGAGCGCGAATGGCGCGTTCACCTACACGCCGAGTTTGAACCACACCGGCAAAGTCACGTTCACTTACACCGTCACGGACGGCACGGCGGTTTCCGCGCCCGCCACGGTTACGATGACGATCACGCCGGTGAACGACACGCCGGTCACGGTGAATGATTTTTACACCACGGCCGAAGACACGGCCCTGACGGTTCCCGCGCCTGGCCTGCTGGCCAACGACCGCGACGCGGATGGTGATGCGCTCTCGGCGGTGTTGGTGGACGGCGTGCCGAATGGGGTGCTGGAGATGAGTGCCTCGGGCGCGTTCACTTACACCCCGAGCCTGAATTTCACGGGCCTAGTCACGTTCACGTATCGCGTGACGGACGGCACCGCGCCATCCGCCCCGGCCACGGTCCGCATCACCGTCACGCCGGTCAACGACGCACCGGTCGCGGTGGCGGATGTCTTCACGACACTGGAGGACACGCTGCTGACGATTCCAGTCGCGGGAATTTTGACGAATGATTTCGACACGGACGGCGACGCGCTTTCCGCCGTCATGGTCAGTGGCGTGGCGAACGGCTCGCTGGTGTTGAGCACGAACGGCTCGTTCACGTATCTGCCGAACGCGAATTTCCACGGCGAAGATTCCTTCCGCTACCGCGCTTTCGACGGCGCGCTGCACTCGGAGACCACGCTGGTTCGCATCCTCGTCATCTCAACGAACGACGCGCCCATCGCGGTGGATGACGCCTACGCCACGGCCGAAGACCTCGCGATCAACGTCCCCGCGCCCGGCGTGCTGGCGAACGATTTCGACGCCGACGGTGATCCTTTGACCGCGCAACTGGTGAGCGGCGTGGCGCACGGCACGCTCGCGCTGAACGCCGACGGGTCGTTCACTTACACGCCGGCTGCGAACTATCACGGCGCGGATTCGTTCACGTATCAAATCATCGACGGCTTCGCGACTTCCGCCGTGGCGACGGTGAGCCTGACGATCAATTCGGTGAACGACCAACCGCTCGGGGTCGCGGGCGAGAACGACAATTACACGACGCTGGAAGATCAGGCGCTGGTCGTGTTCGCGCCCGGTGTGCTCGCGAATGACTCCGACCCGGACGGCGACGCGCTCACGGCGGTGCTGGTCAGCAACGTGTCGCACGGCACGCTGGCGCTGCGCGCGGACGGCTCCTTCACCTACGCGCCCGCCGCAAATTACTTTGGCCCCGACAGTTTCAGCTACGTCGCGAACGACGGACTGACCAACTCCGCGCCCGTCGTCGTCACGCTCACGGTCACGCCGGTGAATGACACGCCTTCGTTCAACGCAGGTTCCAGCCAGCGCGTAAACTTCATCTCCGGCGCGCAGACCGTGGCGAACTGGGCCTCTGGCCTCAGCGCCGGGCCGGCCAATGAATCCGCGCAGGCGGTTCGTTTTGAAGTCGCAAACAACAACCCCGCACTGTTCGCCGTCCAGCCCGCGATCAATGCCCTCGGCACGCTCAGTTACACGCCCATCGGCACCGGCTACGGCGTGGCGACCTTGACGGTGGTGTTGAAGGACAACGGCGGCACGGCCAATGGAGGCTCCGACACATCCGCAGAAAAAACTTTCTCCATCACGCTGAACGGCCCGCCCGTCATCAGCATCATCAACCCGACGAACGGCACGAGTCTGGTGGGGACGAACAACGTCACCATCATCGCGCAGGCCAGCGACCCGGACAGCGTGATCACGAACGTGACGATCTTCAACGGCACCAATGTTCTCAGCAGCGGCACGAACACGCCGTACTTCGCCGCGCTGCTGAACGCGCCGTTCGGCACCTACGCCTTCCGCGCCGTGGCCGTGGACGATCTCGGCCTGCGCGCCACGTCGAGCATCGTGACTTTGACCGTGACACAAAGCCCGCCCGTGACCGCGCTCGGGCCGATTGTATTGAACCATCAGAACGGGTTGTTCGAGCAGTTCGTCCGCATCGCGAATAACACGCCGCAGTCCTTCCCGAACGGGGTGCGCCTGCTCATCAAAGGTCTCGATACCACGAACCGCATCTACAACGCGACCGGCACGAACGCGGGCATTCCCTACATTGATGTCCGCACGCCGCTGCCTTCGCAGGGCTTCGTGGATGTGCTGCTGCAATACTACATTCCGAACCCACGTACGGTGCCGAATCCGCAGCTCCTGGCCGAGCCGCTGCCCTTCACGGTGCCGGTGGCCGCGGCGCCGACGCTCGTGCTGTCCGGACAAAGCACGAATGCGCTCACCCTGCGCTTCAGCACCGTGGCGGGACGGCTCTACTACCTCCAGTCCTCGGATGATTTCACGACCTGGTCCGCTGTGCCGGGATTGATCCAAGGCACCGGCGGCGTGATCCAACGCACGCCGAACACAGGCGATGGAAAGAAATTTTTCCGCGTCCTACTGCTGCCGTGAGGCTCCTCGTAGCGGCGTCTCGTGAGAGCGCCGGCAACTGATCCCGTCTCGTGATTGGTTTCACGAGATCGTCAATCCTCGACCGTCGAGAGGAAACTATGGCGGCGGTCTGCCGACGCGCCGCTACGAGGAAGCTGAAGCTATTTCCCGCCCTTGGCCCACAGACCGAGGCGCTTGGCCTTCGCCTCGGCTTCGAGCTTCTGGAGTTTGGCCATGTGCTCCTTCGCGGGTCTGCCGTCCGGGAGAATCGCCACCGTGCCTTTCGCCCGCGCCCAGCCGTAGCTCACGAGCAACTCACCGAGATCTTTTCCGCCCACGTCCATTTGCGCGTAGTAGCGCGGCAGTCGGCTGCGGCCCTGGGCATTCTGCCAGCGCGTGGTCACAGTGCAGCCACGGGCCAGCCAGGCCGCGGCGAATTTTTTCGCCCCCTCACCGCCCTTGATGATCTCCGCTTCGCTCACGCCGAAATACGCCGCCTGTTCCGTTACGCGCTCTTTCACGGACGAGTCCGTCTCCGGCGCGTCCGTGAAATAAAGCCGGAAGATGAACTGCCGCTGGTCGCCGGTCATGACGTGGAAGCTGTCGCCGTCGCGGTGTTCCGCCGTGAGCAACTGGCAGCCTGGTAGCGTGAGCCATTTCAACGGCGACTTGCTCGCGCCACTGGCGAGCAGAGTGAGGCTGAGAAAAATGGGGAACAGGAAACAACGCACTTCGAGGAAACGCTGCCAGTGCGGCGGCCGCTTGCAAAGAAGCATTCAGACCGAAAGTGAAAGCCTTCACCGTTCAGAACAGCGTGCGTAAACCCTCCGCGCCACCGCCTGCACATTGCCGCTTGCCCCCACGATTCTGAAACCCGACCGTGCCCGCGTGCGCATCGTCATCGCCATCACGGGAGCCAGCGGGGTCATCTACACGCAGCGGTTGCTCGACTGCATTGATACGACGCAACACGAAGTTCACCTCGTCCTCAGCAACTACGCGCACCAGGTCATCAAAGACGAACTGCCCGGCGGCCTGCGCGTACCGGCGGGCGTGCCGACGCACGGCTTGAAAAGCATGAACGTGCCCTTCGTGAGCGGCAGCAATCCCTTCGACGTCATGGTCGTGATCCCCTGCACGATGGGCACGATGGGCCGCATCGCCCACGGCATCAGCGAGGACGTGCTGACCCGCGCCGCCGACGTGATGCTGAAAGAGAAACGCAAGTTCATCCTCGTGCCGCGCGAGATGCCGCTGAGTCTCATCCATGTGAAGAACATGGAACTGCTCCTCCTCGCGGGCGCGACACTGCTACCGGCGAATCCGTTCTTCTACACGAACCCGACAACGATTGAGCAGGTGGTGGACACGGTCGTCGCGCGCGTGCTCGACCACATGGGACTGCCGCAGAAATTGGTCGCGCGGTGGGCGGAGGAGGGAGATTGAATTTACCGCAGAGGCGCAGAGGGGCAGAGGCGCAGAGGGGAAAAGGTATTTCTCCCTTCCCCTCTCTGCGCCTCTGCCCCTCTGCGTCTCTGCGCTAAAAAATGTTCACCACCCTCCAAAACTGGGCCGATTTCGTGAAGCTGTCGCACACCGTCTTCGCGCTGCCGTTCGCGCTGGCGGCCATGGTCGTGGTGGCGCGGGACACGCGCGGCTGGCCGGGTTGGCGCGTGTTCGGGCTGATTCTGGCGGCGATGGTTTGTGCGCGGACGTGTGCAATGGCGTTCAATCGCATTGTGGACCGGAAGTTTGATGCGCTGAATCCGCGCACGGCGCAGCGGCATTTGCCCGCAGGAAAAATTTCACTCGCCAGCGCGTGGGTGCTGTGGGCGGTGAGTGCGGCGGGACTCGTCGCGGCGAGTTACTTCCTGAATCCGATTTGCTTCTACCTCTCGCCGGTCGCGCTGGTCGTGGTGTGCTTCTACTCGCTGACGAAACGGTTCACGGACTACACGCACGTCTTTCTTGGCGTGGCGCTGGCGCTGGCGCCCATCGGGGCGTGGCTGGCGGTGCGCGGGGAATTTGGTTTCGTGCCGCATGACGCGGCGGTCGTAGCGAACACCACCGAGCAAGTCGCGCGCGTGTGGGCCGGGTCCATCTTCACCGGGCTGATTCCCATCGTGCTGGCGCTGGCGGTGGTGTTCTGGCTCATCGGCTTCGACATCATTTACGCGCTGCAAGATTACGAGTTCGACCGCTCGCACGGGCTGCGTTCCATCGTCGTGGCGTGGGGGCCGCTGAACGCCCTGCGCGCGGCGTTCCTTTCGCACATGGTCACCTGCACGCTGCTGCTCGCGTTCGGATTGCTCTGCCGGTTCCGCGTGGCGTTCATCGTCGGATGGATCGTGATCGTGGGGTGCCTGATGTTGGAACACTGGATTGCGCGGCGGCGCAGCTTGAACTGGGTGCAGAACGCGTTCTTCAAACTGAACGCCGTGGTGAGCCTCGCCTTCCTCGGCGTGACCGTGGCCGAAGTGGTGTTTCAGGGCGGGTTCAGGTTGAAGTGAATCTGCTGCGGCTCTCAAAACTTCTGCGATGGTAGGACAGCGACGCCCTACCAACGCGTCACAATAGCGTCGATTCAGATGGAGAAATCCGCCTCTTCTTTCTGGGCAAATTCACAAACGGGAAAACGATGAAGACGTAGCAGGGAATGCTGACCCAAGGCGACATCAAGCTGTAGCCAGAAACGGAATCAATTGTTCTTAGTCCAAGAGGTTTTGAAAAAACTAGAATCGCGAGCGGGATGAGCGCCAGAAAAGCAACTTTGTAACTAACCCCTGCCCAAAAGTTTTTGATCATCGGGAGTAGAAGCAGCAGGCCGAGTAAAGCCGCCACGAATACGCTCAGTGCGCTTACGACAGCAGCCGCAATTGGAATCATCAGAATAGTGAAGTGGCCACCCCACGCCGTTGCGGTAAAAAAGTATTCTGCCAAACAAACCAGCCAACCGATTCCAAATCCAAGCATCGCATGCAGAAGACGGTTCATGAAATTGGCCTCATGCGGTGAGATTTTCCCGGGTTAGAACTTCACGGCTGATCAAACGACAACTGCGCGTCCTCCGCCTTCGCTTCCTTCGTCTCCTTCACCGCCACCACGGGCAGGCGGATGACCTGCCCCTGGAACGTGTAGCC
>JAYVNY010000195.1:0-27385 GCA_043758205.1 Akkermansia sp. | reverse complement strand
AGCGTCTTCATCGGCCTGGCGGTGACCAGCCATGCGGATGGCGATCTGAACACCGCCGTGTTCGACAACGTGACGGCGACGCCTTGATGGTTGCCTGATTTCTGTTCGCGTGAGACAAGAGCGGCCTCCGTCTTCGGGCGGGGGCCGCTTTCTTTTTCGATGACGACAAAAAACAAAATCCTGTGGGTGCTCACGCTGGCGGGACTGATCGTCACATCCTATCTCTGGAAGCGGGGCGCGGACGAAAGGGCTGCTTCTGATGCAACATTTGCGGCGGTGGAAAAGTCCGTCGCCGCCGCGCGGACCAATGCTTCCATCGCCAGTATTATTGATCCCGTCGGCACGTCCGCGAATTCGCAGAGCACCAACCATCCCGGCGGTGTCGCCGATGCCCTCGCCCTGGCCCTCGCCGCCATCGCGAAAGAAAACAACCCCGGCCTCCAGTCCGCCGCGCTTCTCAAACTCGTCGAGAGTCTGCGTCTCACCGACATACCCGCCGCGCTGACGGCGACCGCAAACCAGTCGGATCGTGTTCCCTCCGAGTTCCGTCAGATGCTCGTGCGCCGCTGGACCAAGAGCGACGCGCCGGGTGCCGCCGATTGGATTGAAAAAAATCTGACCGGTGCGGCCCGTGCGGGCGCTTTAAGCATTGCCGCCTCGGCCTGGGCAGAGACTGATCCCGTCGGCGCGGAACAATGGGCGCGACGACTCCCGGATCCGGACGAGCGCGGGAACAGTTTGCTCGCGATTGCCGGTGAGATGACGAGTGAAAATCCTGCCGCAGCACTATCGCTCGCCGTGGACTTGCCGCCCGGTGAGGCCCGCGATGAATTTCTCCTCCATGCCGCCGGTGAATGGGCCGAGCGCGACGCGAAGGGCGCGGTGGAATGGGGTAAGCAAATTGAGAATCAGGAATTGCGCGCGCAGATGCTCGCCGCCATTGCCACCGGGTTTGCCGAGAAAGACCCCGCCGCCGCCGCCACGCTGGCCGCGCAATCCTTGCCACCCGGTCGGACGCAAGATGACGCCGTGGTCGGCATCGTGCAGCGCTGGGTGCAGCAAGATGCTTCGCAGGCGGCCGCTTGGGTCGCCGCGTTTCCCGAGGGGCAGCTTCGCGACACCGCGCTCGAAGCCGTTGTGAGACTCTGGGCCGATCAAGATCTGACCGACGCGGGCGCGTGGATCAACACGCTCACCGAGCGCACCGGCTCCGATGTCGCCATCGCGGCCTACGTGGACAAACTGTCCGTGCAATTCCCCGAGATGGCCGTCGAGTGGGCGGCGGAAATCCGCAACCCCGCGCTCCGCGACGAGCGCCTCATCCACCTGGCCGATTTGTGGCTGCACAATGATCCTGCGGCCGCGCGCCAGTGGATCAACCTGTCCCCGCTTTCCGACGCGGCCAAGGCCCGCCTGCTCGCGCCGATACCATAAGGTGCCGCAATAGCCAGCGGTCGGTGGGCTTCGAAGGTCGGACCATTGCTTGCGGTGAGGCGGCGAAAATGCCGTATTCTACTTCAGCACCCGCCGCCTCTTGGTTCAAATGCCTCGGTGTTTCACCCAAGGATCCCCCGCGTGTCCTCCGGGGCGGCACCGACCTTTCTCCCGCAAGAATACGGATAAAGCCCCACTGGCATTTGGATGAAGTTAAACGAAACTGAACGTGCTTATGAACATGAAACAGATGCTGCGCCATCACTGGGGAATTCTGGCCTTGGCCATCGGGATGATTTGTTCCGCTGACGCGGCTTTCACCGGCCCCTATGCCACGAACCGCTGGACACTCGTGAACACGAATGCCGACGGCTTCGTTAATTTCTCCAACGCCCCCGCCGCCATCACGCTCACCGGCGGCAACAACCACACTTACGCCCCCGGCTACACCGAGTGGCGCGTGAGCGTGACCAATGCCGCTGAACTGCAATTCCAGTGGCGCTACTCTACGCTCGACAATGACTCCGGCCCGTACGACCGCGCGGGCTGGCGGCTCAACACCACCACCAACGAACTGGCGCGTAACGACTCCACCAATCTCACCGGCTCCGTCTCGGTGAATGTCAGCGTGGGCGACACGTTTGCCTTCTGGGTGCGGACGGGAGACAATCTGCTCGGCGCGGCCAGTCTGACGGTGACGAATTTTAACGTCGGCGCGCCCGCGCCGCGCTTCACGAAGTCGGCGGTCTCCAACCAGAACGTGCTGCTGCACCTGCAAACCATTACGGGAAGAACCTATCGTGTGGAGGCGACGACCGTATTGCCGGCGACGAATTGGGTGCAAATCGGGTCGAACTTTGTGGCGACCACGAACCTCACGCCGCTCAATACCACGGCCAGCAATTTCCCCCGCCGCTTCTTCCGCGCCGTGCTGCTGCCCTAAGTTCTCGGTCTGGCAGGGCCGCGCTACCGCTCGGATGGAGAAGGAATTCCTGCCCCGTCTCCTACTCCACCTCCGACGGCTTCTGGATGCCCAGCTTCTCCATCATCTCGTAGAACGTCGGGCGGCTGATGCCCAGTTCGGCGGCGGCGGGCGCGATCTTGCCGCGATGTTTTCGCAACGCCTTGTTCAACATGTCGCGCTCCAGTTGGTCGCGCGCCTCGCGCAGATTCAAAGCGCCCTCGGACGAGCCGGTCACGAGTGAAAGATTCTCCGGCGTCACGCGCTGGTCCTCACACATGATGACCGCGCGCTTCACACGGTTCTCCAGTTCGCGCACGTTGCCGGGCCACGAATACTGCTGGAGCGCGACGAGCGCCTCCTTGGAAAATTTCAACCGCCCCTTGCCTTGCTCGCCCCCGAAGCGTTTCAAGAACGCCTCCGCCAGTACGATGATATCCGTGTCGCGCTCACGCATGGGCGGCAATTTGATGACGACGACGGCGAGGCGGTAATACAAATCCTCGCGGAAGGTTCCCTCCATCATCGCCTTCTCGATGTTCACGTTGGTGGCCGCGATGACGCGCGTGTTGACCTGGATAGGTTTGCGTCCTCCGATGCGCTCGATTTGCTGCTCCTGAAGAAAGCGCAGCAACTTCACCTGCATCGCGAGCGGCAGTTCGCCGATTTCATCGAGGAACAAGGTGCCACCCTCGGCCATTTCAATGCGACCGGGCCGCGCCGTGTGTGCGCCAGTGAACGCGCCGCGCTCGTGCCCGAACAGCTCGCTCTCAATGAGCGTCTCGGGAATCGCGCCGCAGTTGATCGCCACGAATGGACCCTTCGCGCGCGGCCCGCGCCGATGGATGGTCAGCGCCACCACTTCTTTGCCGGTGCCGCTCTCGCCGAGCACGAGCACCGAGGCGTCCGTGTTGTCGAGTTTGCGGATGGTCGAGAAGACCTGCTTGATAGCCGGACTCTTGCCGAGCATGTCCGCAAAACCTTCCGTGGCGAACTCCTGTTGCTGCGCCTGAAATTCCCGCTCCAGTCGTCCGACTTGAAACGCGCGCCCGATGATCGTTTTCAACTCCTCGACGTTCACCGGCTTGCAGAAAAAATCATACGCGCCCTCGCCGATGGCCTTGAGCGCGTTTTCTTTTTCGCCCTGTCCGCTGATCACGACGACGCGCGTGGCGGAATCGGCGGCGATCAATTCCCCGAGCAACGCCAAGCCTTCCTGTGGTGTGCCGGGATGCGGCGGCAGTCCGAGATCCACCAGCACGACCTCCGGCTTCTTCTCGCGGAAGACGCGCATGGCCGAGGGCCGGTCCTCCGATTCGATCACGTCGAAGTCCGCCGTCAGTGCCCAGCGCAGTTGCGAACGGATGTCCTCGTCGTCATCAACGATCAGAATTTGTGGTTTCATTGGCTCCCTCCCGTCATTGGCAGCAGCACGCGAAAGGTCGTGCCCGCGTCCTCGGTCGAATCCACTTCGATTCGTCCGCCGTGCGCCTCGACGATGATTTTGCTTTGGAACATGCCGATGCCGATGCCCTTCTTTTTCGTGGTCTGAAACGGTTTGAACAAGCGTTGCCGCAAAAATTCCGCGCTCATGCCGCAGCCATGATCCGTGACCGCCAGGATGCCGCAACCGTTCCGCTGCTCCGTCGTCAGTCGAATCTCCGCGCCGGCCGGACTGGCCTCTTTCGCGTTCACGAGCAGGTTCACGATGACCTTGTGCATCTGCTCGCGGTCCACGGACAGTGTCGGCACGTTCGCCAGATTTTTCACCAGCTTCACATCGGTCATGCCGGCACATTCCTGCAACGCGGCTTCGGCCAGTTCGTTCAAGTCCGTCGGCGCACGATTCAGCCGCAGCTCGTCGCGCAGCGAGCCGATGCGGCTGACCAAGTCGTTGATGCGCGCCACGCTTTTGCTCACGGCGCGCACCGCTTCGTCGCGAAACTCGGGGCGGTCAAAGTGCTGGCGCAGGTTGTCCACGAGCAGCGACAGCGTCCACGCCGTGTTCTTCAAATCATGCACGAAGAACGTGGCCATCGTCTGGAAGGCCTGCATTTCTTTCGCCTCCAATAATTTCCCCGAGAGACGGAGTCGCACGATGTCGCCGGCGATCTGATCCGCCACGCACTTGAGCAAATCCAGATCCTGCATCGAGAACGGCACGCCTGCGACGCGGTCGCCGAGCATCATCACCGCCACCAGTTCATCGCCGCTGGTCACGGGGATGCAGACGCGGTGGCCGCCGTGGGAGAATTTGATCGGTTGCCATTGGCGCACCGTGTCGCGCCACGGCTCGGTGCCGTCATCAAGGTCGAGCGGCGCGGCGTGCGCGCGGAGTTTCTCCAGCGGCTCGGCGACCTGCGCGCGGGGCTGGATCAATTTCTCCGCCTCGCCCTCCGTCAGCGACGTGGACGCGCCGAAGTGCAGCGTGCCGTCGCGCTGCGGCACGAGCCAGAGGGTGACCGAGAGCACGTCGAAGGTTTCCGCGACCCAGCTCACCGTGGCGCGGCAGAGGTCGGGTTCCTTCATGTGGCCGGTGGTCGCGCTGCTGAAATGCCGCCACATTTTCTGCACGTCGTACACGGGCCGGCGCAGATGCTGGCTCACGAAGCGTTTCACGCGCAGCCGCACGCGGTCGGAGAGGACGAGCAGCCCGAGCAGCACCAGCGCGACGAGCAACACGAACATTTGCAACGCGAAATTTTTTCCGCCGCCGAGCACCGCGATGATTTTCGCGAAGAATCCGACCGCGAGCAGATAGCCGCCGATGAGCACAATGGCGAACGACTGGTAGAGCAGGGTGGGGGATGGATACAGCTCGAGCTTGAAGCCTTGGCCCCGCGCCTGGCCCACGAAGCCGAGCACGGCGAAGATGATCAGCGCGAGGGAGTTGAGCGTGTCGAGCGACGGATTCACCGCCGAGAAAATCAGAAACTCCGTGCTCGTGTACACGCGGGTGAGAAAGAGCGTGGCCACCCCGATGACCATGAACTTCAACTGCCAGCGCATCAGTCCGACGGCGGCGCGGAAGGTGCGCTCGACATTCATCAACACCACCGCGGCACCGATCACGAGCAGGACGTGCAGCACGCGCCCGGCAAGGCCGAGCCGCCAGGAGCCGGGCGCGGTGTTGAAGAGGTCGCCGCGAAAAACAAACGCCAGCACCGGCAGCGCGATGACCAGCGTGATGATGACCGCCTTCCAGCGGCGGAGAAACGTGTCGTAATTGCCGCGCGCATATACGACGGAGAAGGCCAGCCAAAGCCCCGGCGCAAAGGCGAGCGCGAGGAAGCGCCATTGATACCACGCTTGCGCCGCGCGCGAATCCGGCGCGGCAAAGCTGAGGGCACCGAGCATGGAATCAACCGCCAGCGCGAGCAGCCCGAGCACGAAGGCACCGGTTTCCAGCGAGCGCTGCTGGAAGAAAGCCACGCGCCCCGCCAGGGCCAGCGCGAGGCCGGCGGCGATCCAGAGCGTCATGGGCGAAGTCATCATGGGACTCGGTTTGATCTACAGCGCCGCGACGCTACACAACGTGTGGGGTTCAGCCGAGCGTTTCTTGCGCGGCGCGAAGATCGGGGAAACACGGAGCGCATCGCCTGATCGCGGTGTCTTCCACTCGCGAAATCGAAACTTGCCTGCCCTGAGAGCGTGGCTCTTACTTCGCCGGATTTTGCAGAAGATGATAACTCCTGAACTCCTGGCCAAAGCCAAGTCGCTCGGTTTTTCCGACCGGCAGATCGCCCACCTTTCCGGCACCACCGAGGACGCCATTCGCGCGCGCCGCAAGGAACTCGGTCTCGTGCCGAGCTATCGCCTCGTGGACACTTGCGCGGCGGAGTTCGAAGCCTACACGCCGTACTATTATTCCACCTATGACCGGGGCGACGACGAGGTGCGCGGCAACACGGCGAAGAAGGTGATGATTCTCGGTGGCGGTCCAAATCGCATCGGACAAGGCATCGAGTTCGACTACTGCTGCGTCCACGCGGCCTTCGCGCTCAAGGCAGACGGGTTTGAAACCATCATGGTGAACTCGAATCCCGAGACGGTTTCCACGGACTACGACACGAGCGACAAATTGTTCTTCGAGCCGCTCACGCTGGAGGACGTGCTGCACATTTACGAACGCGAGAAGTGCTGGGGCGCCATCGCGCAGTTCGGCGGGCAGACGCCGCTGAACCTTGCGCTCGCCTTGCAGAAGAACGGCGTGAACATCATCGGCACCTCGCCGCAGAGCATCGAGGTGGCCGAGGACCGCAAGCTCTTCTCAGCGATGCTCGACCGGCTGAAGATTCCGCAGCCGCCGAACGGCCTCGCCACGAACGTCGAGGAGGCGCTGCAAGCGAGCCGTCGTCTCGGCTATCCCGTGCTGGTGCGCCCGAGCTTCGTGCTCGGCGGGCGCGCGATGCAGATCGTTTATTCCGACGCGGAGTTGACGCACTACATGAAGTTCGCCGTCGAGGCCGGCCCGGATCGTCCGGTGCTGGTGGACAAATTTCTCGAGGACGCCACCGAGGTGGACGTGGATTGCATCACGGATGTCGGACAGTTCGCGGACGCGAAGGACGGCACGATTGTCATCGGCGGGATGCTGGAGCACATCGAGTTCGCGGGCGTGCATTCCGGCGACGCCGCGATGGTGCTGCCGCCGCACACGCTCTCGCAGTCGGTCATTGAAACCATCCGCCAGTACACGCACGCGATGGCGCGCGAGCTGAAAGTCATCGGGCTGATGAACGTGCAGTACGCCGTCAAGGGCGACACCGTTTACGTCCTCGAAGTGAACCCGCGCGCGTCGCGCACCGTGCCGTTCGTGAGCAAGGCGATTGGCAGGCCGCTGGCGAAATTGGCCGCGCAAGTCATGGCCGGCAAAACGCTCAAGCAGCTTGGATTCACCGAGGAAATCTGGACGAAGTATTGGGCGGTGAAGGAGTCGGTGTTCCCGTTCAACAAATTTGTGGGCCAGGACATTTTGCTTTCGCCCGAGATGCGTTCGACCGGCGAAGTGATGGGCCTCGATGCCGATCTTGGCATCGCCTACGCGAAGTCGCAGATGGCCGCGAACTCGCCGCTGCCCTTGAGCGGTCGCGTCTTCATCAGCGTGAGCGACGCGCACAAGGCGTCGGTCGCAGCCGTGGCGAAACAGTTCGCCGATCTCGGCTTTGAACTCATCGCGACCGGCGGCACCGCCGACGTGATTGAGAAAGCGGGGCTGAAGGTGGAGCGCATTTACAAACTTTCCGAAGGCCGCCCGAACGCGATTGACCTGCTCAAGAACAAGGAGATTCAGCTCGTCATCAACACGCCCGCCGGGGCCACGCCGCGCGCGGACGAGGTGAAGATTCGCACCACCGCCGTCTATACCGGCACGCCGATCATGACGACTTTGAGCGGAGCCAAGGCCGCCGCGCTGGGCATCGCGGCGCTCAAGAAAAACGGGTACGCGGTGAAGACGGTGCAGGAGTTTCACTGAGCCGAAGCGCCGACTGCCAGGCCGGCGCTGCGTGACAATCGCGTCCGGTTCCTTCTCTCATCCAGGTTGGCGCGTGTTTGGAGGACTGCTTGTCATCCAGCGCCCCATTAGGCCTTGGCTGTGTTCATCACCCCCAGGTTGCCTATGCAGGCTTTCACGCGGGCGGAATTGCGGGCCTTGGGAAAATTCGGCTGGCGATGACGGCGAGCAGCGCGATGATCACGACCGCGATTATGATTTCCACCAGGGTGAGACCGCGCGCGGTGCGCTTTCCCGATCTCAGTGGGCCGTGTGCAGAATCCTATCAACCTCGCCTCGTCTTCATGGTCTAAACCTTTCAGAAACCGAAGCGAGCAAACGCATTGCCCGCGGGCACGTTTCGCTATCGTGAGCGCCCTTCGCTTATGGGCACACTGATGGCCAACAACTCGGAAGCCTCCATCAGTATGCTCGTGGGCTTCGTCTCGCTCTATCTGCTGGTGGTGATGATGCGCGTGCTGGGACTGCTCTTCCGCTGCCACCGCGCGCAGTTGGGCTGGCTGGGATGAATGGCCTGCGCCATCGCGTTACGCCCCCGACTTCAACGCGTCGCGCAACTCCTGTTTGTAATCACGCGTCGGCTCGCCGTAGCCGGCTTTGCGGATGGCCAGCGCGGGGGCGATGATTTCCGCGCGCGGATCGATCTCGCGCCCGAAGATCAGCGGCCAGAGCCGGCGGCAGTTGTTCGCCATGTCGTGGCCCTGCTCTTCGTCGAAGCTCGGGCGGAAGAGGTCCACGGCGAGTTGCAGTTCCTTGATCAACTCCGTCTCCGTCGGGTGGCCGGTCTTGGCGATGACGGCGCGGAAGGCGCGCACGTCCTTGTCGTCGAGCCGGTTCAATTTGGCGATGAGGATGTCAATCGCGTGCGGGAAGATGAACGTGACGTTACCGACTTGGACAGATTGAGTGCGCCCCTTCCATCGCTGGCTCGTGCGGAAGTTCAATTCGCTGCAAACTTGGATGTAAAAGTCCGCCTGATTTGTCCCCAGCCCGGCCCGATGAACGATCTCGTCCAGCCACTCGTAATCCGAAAACACGTCCACGTCCGCGCTGGTCAAGGTCGGATCCACCGCAATTTGCAGCGGAGCCGAGCCGAACACGGTGATTTGCAAAGGCCGGTCAGTCGGCAGCAGCGAGGCCAGCCGCTTCAGCATCCGGCCCGCAGGGGTCTCCAGATCAAGGGATGATGTCCAGAATGCTTCGACCATATCGTTTCCTTGCGCGATGCGAGACGTAAGCCTGATCCAGCAGCCGGTTCGTCACGCTCGAATCCACGGCAAATTGCGCCGCCAGCCGCTGGTCGCGCGCCGACCACGCGCGTCCGTCCTCGCGCTTGATGAGCAGGCGCGCGGCAATGCGGGCCTTGCGCCAGTAGGGGTCCATCAGGCGGTGCAACTCGTTGCTGAAATCCGGCTTCATTCTCGGCGGCAAATTTATACGCCAGCGCGGCGTGTCCGGCAACGCTCCAATCAAGACATCCACACCACAGCACATCCGCAATGGCCTTTAGTGTTGCGAGACAATGAGGTTGCGTCCAATAGCGTCCCCCGCTTTCATCGCACGAATGAATTTGCACGCACTCTTGGCCATCACTTTGCTAGCTTCTTTGGCATTGCCGTCCCAAGTGGTGGCCGCCTCCGTCCGCTTTGACTTGTTACCGGCGGGCCAGCGCGCTTTCCCGGTGTCTCTGATTTTTGAAGGCGAACTCCTTCAGCCACCCAGGGCGATTGAGCGCGCCACGGCAGCCAAAGCGGACCATTCCTCGCCCGAAACGGTGATGTCCGCCATGCTCAAGGCCACTTATGACGGGGACACCAACGCTTACAACTCCCTCTACATCGAGGGGGAGCAAGACGGTTCTCTGGCCGACGGGTCCAAAGGGGAATCAGTCAAGGCAGCGGCGACAGCAAAACTCCATTTTGGGGATTTCGTAATTTTGGTTTGCGAGCTCAAAAACACAGACGGCAGCGAGTTGAAAAGCTCAGACGGCATCGACAAATTTCCCTTTGTGTTTCGAAAACTAGGCGAGGAGTTTTTTCTCACCGATGCGTTATCGGGTACAAACACCGCCTACCAACTCTTCGAAAGCTCTTTCCTGTTCGGACCAAAACCGATCCTTGTTCCGAACAAACCATCCGCCTCGTCCAACTTGGTGGCAGAGGTGATTTTTGCTCCGAGCAGAGCACGGTTGCCTCCGCCAGTAACCGTTCAGTTCGAGGGCAAGGTTTTCAATCCTCCCCTGCGTGTCACCAACACGGTGACGAAAGCGAATCAAAATCTTGCCACTCCGGAAGCCGCCTGGGCCGCCATTTATTCCGCGGCTAAAGACGCTGATTTTGATTGGTATTTGTCTTTGGTGGCCCCGGAGGAGCGAGAATCAGTGGGCGATTCCGGGGTGCCGCTTCAAAAAATGTTGCAGGATGAACTGCCCCAACTCTCCGGCAACCTCGCTCTCCGACCTCCGCCAGATCTGATCAAGATGGTGCGTTACGGGGACTACGCCATCCTGCTACTTCGCGCGGCCCATGGTCCCGCTGAAAAGACGGACTGGTTGGTGGTGAAAAAGCACGATGCAGAATGGTTGCTGTCGGACAAGTTGCGCAACGGCCATGCGGTGCTCGGGTATTTTTTGGGCCAGACGGAGGAGGTTAGTTATGGCTACCAAAAAGTTCTGCCTTCACTTTGATCCTGAATTCCATGCAAGACCTCATTGCCAAAGCCGCAACGCTCCTCGAAGCGTTGCCCTACATCCAGCGCTTCAGCGGCGAGACGTTCGTCGTGAAGTATGGCGGCTCGTTCATGGATTCGCCGGACCCGGCGGTGCGCGCGGGCGTGGCGCGCGACATCGTGTTTCTCGAAGCGGTGGAAATAAATCCCGTGGTCGTGCATGGCGGCGGCAAGGCCATCACCCGTGCGATGGAGAAGGCGGGCTTGCAGGCAAACTTCATCCAGGGCCAGCGCGTGACGGATGAGGCGGCGGTGCAAGTCGTGGATCAAGTGCTGTCCCGCGAGATTAATCCCGAAGTCGTGGCCGCGATCAATGCGCTCGGTGGACGGGCGAAAGGTTTTGCCGGCACGGACATTTTCACCTGCCGCAAGCTGCTCCTCGATGACAAGGAAAAGCCCGGCGCGAAGATTGACGTGGGCTTCGTCGGCGAAGTCATCGGCGTGAACACCGCGCCGCTGCTGGAGTGCATCGCGGAAGGCATTGTGCCGGTCATCAGTCCCACGGCGCGCGACGCCAGCGGACAGATTTACAACTGCAACGCCGACGTGGCGGCGGCGCAGGCGGCCATCGCGTTGAAAGCGAAGCGCCTTGTCTTCATGAGCGACGTGCCGGGTTTGATGCGCGATCCGAAGGACGCCAGCACGCTGTTCACGCAAGTCACCACCGGCCAGATCGAGGAACTGAAACGCAGCGGCGTGATCGACAAGGGCATGATTCCGAAAATGGACAGCGCCGTGGCGGCAATTCGCTCCGGCGTCGACAAAGTCTCGCTCGTGGACGGCCGCGTGCCGCACTCGGTGCTGATGGAAATTTTCACCGATGCGGGCGTGGGGACGGAACTGGTGCGGTAGTGGCGTCCCGGAGCGCGGGTTTTCAACCCGCAGCAAAGTGATGTGGAGTGCGGTGTCTGCGAGTGCTTGCGCTCTCGGCTTGTGGAAATGGCTGCGGGTTAGAAACCCGCGCTCCGTTTTGCAGGGCCATCCCCATTTCTGATGTTGCGCGGCCCACATGACTTCCTCACGATGCGCGCATGTTAGCCCGGGTTTTCTCCGCTGCGGTCCAGGGTATTGAAGCCTATCCCATCGAGGTTGAAGTCAATGCTGGCTGGGGCGAAACCATTATCGTCATCGTCGGTTTGCCGGACGCGGCCGTGAAGGAATCGCGCGACCGCGTGACCACCGCCCTCGGCAATTCGGGTTTCAAATTCCCGATGGGCCGCACCACGATCAATCTCGCGCCCGCCGACGTGAAAAAGGAGGGGCCGAGCTTCGACCTGCCCATCGCCCTCGGGATGCTGGCGGCGAGCGAACAGATCGAAACTGATCAACTGGACAACTTCATCATCGTGGGCGAACTCGCGCTCACCGGCGCGGTGCGTTCGGTGAAGGGCGTGCTCTCCGTCGCGATCCGTGCGAAGGCGGAAGGCAAGCTGGGCGTGCTGGTTCCCGTCGAGAATGCCGCCGAGGCGGCGGTGGTCGAAGGGTTGCGAGTCATTCCAATTCAGAATTTGCGCGAAGCCACGGACTTCCTCGAAGGCAAGATCAAGATCTCTCCCGCGCAAGTTGATCTCGCGAACATTTTCAAAAACGACTCGGACGGTGAGCACGATTTCGCCGACGTGAAGGGCCAGGAGTCCGTGAAGCGCGCCCTCGAAATCGCGGCGGCGGGCGGACACAATCTTTTGCTCATCGGCCCGCCCGGCACCGGCAAGTCCATGCTCGCGAAACGTCTGCCGACGATTCTCCCGCCGCTCACGCTGGAGGAGGCGCTGGAGACGACGAAAATTCACAGCATCGTGGGCCTGCTCGCGGCGGGACAGGCGCTGGTGACGCAGCGACCTTTTCGCTCGCCGCACCACACCGCGAGCGATGCGGGATTGTTGGGCGGCAACATCAATCCCACGCCCGGAGAAATTTCCCTCGCACACAACGGCGTGCTGTTCCTCGACGAGCTGCCGGAGTTCAAACGCAGCGTGCTGGAGACGATGCGGCAGCCGTTGGAGGAAGGACGCGTCACCATTTCGCGCGCGGCGGGCACGATGACGTTTCCGTCGCAGTTCATGCTCATCGCCGCGATGAACCCGACGCCCGATGGCAAGATGCCGCACGAGTCGCGCAGCTCGCCGCGCGAGATTCAAAATTATCTCGGGCGCATTTCCGGCCCGCTGCTGGACCGCATTGACCTGCACGTTGAGGTGCCGCAGGTGAAGTTCCGCGAGATGGTCGGCGAGCGCACCGGCGAAAGCTCCGCGCAAATTCGCGAGCGCGTGATCGCCGCCCGCGAGCGGCAGTTGAAACGCTATGCCGGCACGCGCATCACCTGCAACGCCCGCATCGGCACGCGCGAATTGAAGAAGCATTGCGCCCTGGATGACGCGGCCAATGAGCTGCTGAAGTTCGCCATGAGCGATCTGAACCTCAGCGCCCGCGCCTACGACCGCATCCTGAAAGTCGCCCGCACGATGGCCGATCTTTCCGGTCACGAAAACATCCAGAACGACCACGTCTCGGAGGCGATCCAATACCGCTCGCTCGACCGGCAGTTGTGGACCTGAGCGGTCAGAGGATTTCTTGCCGCGAACCTTGGTGCGCCCTATCTTCCTGACAGAAAGTCTTCCAAGATGACAAACCAAGAATGCGACATCGAAAAGCTGGAGAACCAGTTCCCGGCGGCTTCGGGTTCGGCCTTTGCCGCCGCTCGTGACCAGGTGCTGGCCTCGGGGCAAACCGTTCTGCAATCCGAGCAGGGCGTGATCTACGAGGTTTTTCCGAATGGAACGCGTCGGCGTGTGAAAAACATCGAGCCGCCGACCCCGGTGGTGGCGGGGAGCAAAATTCAGATCGATTGAGCGCCGTCACGCCGCGATTGCGCATGTTTGCCGGGCCGAACGGCTCCGGCAAAAGCACGCTCAAGTCCGTGCTGCCGGTCGAACTGCTCGGCGTCTATCTGAACCCGGACGAGTTGGAGAAGGAGATACGAGCGACGGGTTTCTTGGACCCGTCCGCGCACGGCGTCACCACCACGGCGGAGGAAATTCTGCATCACTTCCGCACTTCGTCGTTTTTGGATGGCGCGGGTTTGTCGGGCGGGGCGGCGCAACTGCGGTTTGTCGAAGGGCGGCTGGAGTTTGCCGTTGTGGAGGTGAACTCATATTTTGCCTCGGTGGCCGCAGATTTCCTGCGTCAGCAACTGCTCGCCCGAAAAATTTCATTCACCCTCGAGACGGTGATGTCGTCGCCGGACAAAGTGCGCCTGCTAGAACAAGCCCAAGGGCTGGGCTACCGAACCTATCTCTACTACATCGCCACGGACGATCCGGAGATCAACATCTCGCGCGTGCGGACACGGGTGAGACAGGGCGGCCACGATGTGCCGGAGGACAAAATCGTGAGCCGCTATCATCGTTCGCTGGATTTGCTGATGGCAGCCATCCGCCGCACGCATCGTGCCTACATTTTTGACAACTCCAGCCAGGCCGAAGACCGCACCTGGCTGGCAGAGGTGACGAACGGGCGGATGCTGGAATTGAAGACGGATCGAATCCCCGCGTGGTTCAAACGGGCGGTCCTAGATAGAAAGCCGCGCGGATAAGAGGCGCGGGCTTCCGTGGACACCTGCGCGCCCGGCCAGTTCGGCGGCACCTTTCACCTTGCCGCGATTCGGGCTGCCCGCTATCCACCCACGCATGGAATCCCGGGAAGCTTTTGTCGTGTTGAACATGGTTGAGCACGTCGGGCCGGTGCGCGTGCGGCAGTTGCTCCAGCACTTCAGCGACGCGGTTTCCATCCTCAAAGCCTCGAAGCAGCAACTGATGTTTGTGCGCGGCATCGGCGAGGACACGGCGGAGGCAATTGCGAACTGGGAGAAGAACGTGGATCTCGCGGCGGAGTTGAAACGCTGCGAGGAATTTGGCTGCCATGTCGTGACGCAGGACGACGCGGAGTATCCCGAGATGCTGCGGCAGATTTACGACCCGCCGCTCGTGCTCTACGTGAAGGGCACGCTCACGGCGGCGGACAAGAACGGCGTGGCCATCGTCGGCTCGCGGCAGACGACGCATTACGGGATCGAGGTGGCGCGCAAGTTCGGTTACCAACTCGCCTACGTGGGCGTGACGGTGGTGAGCGGCGGCGCGCGCGGCATTGACACGGCGGCGCATCAGGGTGCATTGAGCGCGAAGGGGCGGACGATTTGCGTGCTCGGCACGGGCATCAACATCGTGTTTCCGCCGGAGAACGCGGAGCTGTTCGCGCGCATCGCGGAGAGCGGCGCGGTGGTGTCGCAGTATCCGTTCAACCGCAAGGCGGACAAACAATCGTTCGCCATTCGCAACCGCATCGTGGCTGGGATGACGCTGGGCACCGTTGTCGTCGAGGCGAACCTGACGAGCGGCGCGCTGATCACGTCGAACTTTGCCATCGAGTACGGGCGGCAGGTCTTCGCGGTGCCGGGGCGGATTGATTCGCCGCGCAGCAAGGGTTGCCACGATTTGATCAAGAAGGGCGCGAAGCTGTGCGAGGGCGCGGAGGATATTCTGAGCGAGTTCGAGTATTTGTTTCCCGCCAGCAACCGCCTGCCCACCGTGAACGAGACCGGCGTGCTCCCCGCGCTCACACTCTCGGACAACGAGCAGAAAGTTTATGACGCACTCGACAAGGAGCCGACGCCGATGGACGACGTGATTCGCGCGTGTGGTCTGCCCGCGTCGGCGGTGTCGGTGGCGTTGTTGAGTTTGGAAATGAAGCGCGCGGTGCGGCAGGTGCCCGGGAAATTATTTCTGCGGAACACGTAGTTATCCGCGCTCGAGCGTGAGTTGGAGTCCAAGGGGTGGGATTGGAAGCGGCGGTCAGTTGCGGGCGTGTTGGGGTGGAGTCCAGCAGGAGTGTCAGCGTTGATGGGCGCGGGCCACGCGCCGGCCCAGCCTGGCTTGGGCGTTGGCTTCCTTGGGCCCACGGCCCGAGGACTTCCTGCCCGAGCTGGCGCAGCTCGGCGAGGACCCGCTCCGCGGCGACATGCGCGTCGCACCCGTCGGTGAGGGCGTGTTCGAGGGTGTCGAGGAGGTGATGCAGGGGCGCGAGCAACTCCGGTCGCCGGGCCGGCCGGACTTCGAGACAGCGGCGCGGGGCCGACCATTCAACCGAAGGTTCATCGTTCAGGAACACGGCTGTTACACCCGAAAACCCCCTCGTATCAGCCCAAAACGTCGCACTTCTGCCACCACTTTGACCGCCACTTCTAATCACACCCCGCGCAATTCCCCTGCTTGACCTTTGATTTCCAGCGGCGAGACTGCGCGGCTCGAATTTTTAAGAGAACGAAATCATGGAACACATTCGCAATATCGCCATCATCGCGCACGTCGATCACGGCAAGACCACGCTCGTGGACTGCTTGCTCAAGCAGTCCGGAACCTTCCGCGCCAACCAGCACGAATCCTCCGAGGAACGCCTCATGGACTCGATGGACTTGGAGAAAGAAAAGGGCATCACCATTCGCGCCAAGAACGCGGCGTTCAAATACAAGAACTACCATATCAACATCGTGGACACGCCCGGACACGCGGATTTCGGCGGCGAGGTCGAGCGCATCATGAACATGATTGACGGCGTGCTGCTGGTCGTGGACTCGGCGGAAGGCCCGCAGGCCCAGACGCGCTTCGTGCTGCGCAAGGCGCTGGAGGCGGGTGCGAAACCGATTGTCGTCATCAACAAGATTGACCGCGAGAACGCCAACCCCAAGAAGGTGCTCGACGAAGTGTTCGAGCTGTTCCAATCGCTCGGTGCGACGGATGAGCAACTGGACTTCCCGTTCATCTACTGCTCGGCCAAGAACGGTTACGCCAAGCTCGAACTCGAGCACGCCAGCGGCACCATGGAGCCGCTCTTCGAAGCCATCGTTAAGCATATCCCGCCGCCGCGCGCCAAGGCCGGCGAGGGCTTCCAGGTGCTCGTGGCCAACCTCGATTATAGCGAATACCTCGGGCGTATCGCCTTCGGAAAAATCGTCGAGGGCAAATTGAAAATTTCCGACCCCGCCATCTGCCGCCACGGCGACGGACGCATGACGAAGAGCAAGATCACCGCGATCTATCACTTCGAGGGCATGAAGCGCATCGAGATTCAGGAGGCGCACGCCGGCGACATCATCGGCATTGCGGGCTTTGAAGACGTGTTCATCGGCGAAACCATTTGCGACTCGGAGGCCCGCGCCGCCCTGCCCTACATCCCGATTGATCCGCCGACCATTCAGATGCAGTTCGCCGTGAACGACGGCCCGCTCGCCGGCCAGGACGGCAAGCTCGTCACCGCGCGCCACATCTGGGACCGCTTGGTGAAGGAAATCCGCACCAACGTCGCGCTGCGCGTCGCGCAGACCAGCGACCCGAAAGTGTTCTCAGTCAGCGGACGCGGCGAAATGCAGATCGCCATCCTCGTCGAACAGATGCGCCGCGAAGGCCACGAGGTGCTCGTCTCCCGCCCGGAGGTGCTCTGGAAAAAAGGGCCGGACGGCACCCCGCTCGAACCCATTGAGAAACTCTTCGTCGAAGTGCCGACGGAAAACCTCGGCACGATCATGGAGAACCTTTCCGCGCGGAAAGCCCAGATCACGAACATGAACCACGTCGGCAGCGTCGTCTCCGTCGAGGCGCTCGCGCCGATGCGGGGGCTGATTGGTTTCGAAACCGACTTGGTGAACTCGACCAAGGGCATGGGTGTGATGAGCCATCTCTTCCACGAATACGGTGAAGACCGCGGCGAAATTGCCGCGCGCAAGAACGGTTCGCTCGTCTCGATGGACACCGGCGAAGCCACCACCTACGCGCTGAACATGGTGCAGGAACGCGGCCGCCTGATGATTGTCCCCGGCGACGCGGTCTATATCGGCATGATCGTGGGCGAGAACGCCCGCGAGAACGACATCCCCGTGAACCCGGTGAAGGAGAAGCGCCTGAGCAACATGCGTTCGCAAGGCGACGGCAAAGGTGCGCAGCTCAGCGCCCCGCTCAAGCTCTCGCTGGAACGCGCGCTCGAATACATTGACGTGGACGAGTACGTGGAAGCCACGCCGAAGAACCTGCGCCTGCGCAAAAAAATCCTGGATGACGGCCTGCGCCGCCGCACGGAGAAGACGCGCGTGCTCAAGTTCGTGGAGGACTGAGGCGGCGAAGTTTGTTCCTGAAAAATTCAGGGCGCGGTGTTCACACCGCGCCCTTTTGCTTTTCCCGTAGAGTGTCAGGAATCCAATCTTAGGACACTGTGCTCCAAAACCGGGACACTTCCGACCGACTCCGGCAGCCAATTAAGGCAGAAACCCTCACGGCATTGTCATTGCTGAGTATTTTGCATGATTGCTCGCCTTCAACATTTGGAACTGACCGTCTGGGAAATGTTCGCCGTGGCCGGCCTCGTCGGCCTGATCGCGGCGGCGTTCGTCGCCATCCCGGTCGGCTGAGTCGGGCCGCCAATAATTTCCCCATCCGCTCCGCGTCACCGGTGATGAACCGCTGACGCGGAGTTTTCCTTTCTTACGGGATGCGGCCACGGACCGCGTTCAAGCTGGCGCAATCTCCATCTCCTCGTAGGCTCCGCGCTGTCGAGGACATTAGCCGCCGCCGAATTTTTTTCGCCACCGGCCATCCCCGTACAAACGCGCCGATAAAAACCGCGCGCGCGAACAACATGAAACGTCATAACGCATTCAGAATCCTGCTCGTGGCTCTCGGCCTCGTCGCCTCGGGCTGCGGAAAATCCACGCCCGGCTCCGCGCCATCCGTCATGCCCGCCGTCTCCATCGCGCTGCCCGTGCCGCGCGTGGTCAACGAGTGGGATGAATACACGGGGCGTCTCGCCTCGCCGGAAACGGTCGAGGTGCGCGCGCGCGTTTCCGGTTACATCGACAAGATTCATTTCAAGGAAGGCGGCGAGGTGAGACACGGCGACCTGCTCGTGACGATTGATCAGCGTCCATATCAGGCGACGGTGGATCGGTTGAAAGCCGACCTGAGCGGCGCGCAGGCGCGGGCGGAACTCGCACGCGGCGAGGCCAAACGCGCCGAAGCCCTCGCCGCGACCAAGGCCATTTCCACCGACACCTATGAGACGCGGTTGAAGACGGCGGTGCAGGCGGAGGAGTCCGTGCATTCCGCCGCCGCCGCGCTCAAGTCGGCGCAACTGGATTTGGAATTCACCGAAGTGCGCGCGCCGATCTCGGGCCGCATCAGCAACGCGCGTGTCACCGCGGGCAATCTCGTGACGGGCGGCAGCACCGCGAACACCACGTTGCTCACCACGATCGTGTCGCTCGATCCGCTCTACTGCTACTTCGACGCGGATGAAGCGTCGGTGCTGCGCTACCGGCAGATGCACCGCGACGGCACGCGCACCTCTGCCATCTTCGGGCCGATTCCCGCCGAGATGGCACTCGGCAACGAGCAGGGCTTTCCACACAAGGGCACGATTGATTTCGTGGACAATCAGGTGAACCCCGCGACCGGAACCATTCGCGCGCGAGGTTTGTTCGCCAATCCCGACAAGCTCATGGCTCCCGGATTTTTTGCGCGCCTTCGCATTCCCGGCGCGGGCGAATACAGCGCGGTGCTCATCCGCGACAGCGCCATCAGCAGTGACCAGGGACGCCTCTTCGTTCTCCTCGTGGATGCGACCAACAAAACCACTTACCGCGCCATCAAAACGGGTCCCATCATTGATGGCCTGCGCGTCGTGCGTGAAGGGTTGGAAGCCACCGACAAGGTCATCGTCAGCGGACTGATGAGCGCGCGGCCCGGACTGGTGGTGCAGCCCCAGACGGTGGCCATGTCCACCAACATCACGATCACCGCCACGAATTCTTCCCAGCCATGAGTCTGCCGCGCTTCTTCGTGGATCGGCCGATCTTCGCGGCCGTGTTGAGCATCGTCATCACGCTGATCGGCGGACTGGCTTACTTCGCCTTGCCGGTGGCGCAGTATCCCGAGGTCGCGCCGCCCACCGTCATCGTCACCGCGTCGTATCCCGGCGCGGATGCCACGACGCTGGCCGAAACGGTGGCCACTCCGCTGGAGCAGGAAATCAACGGCGTCGAGCGGATGCTCTACATGTCGTCGTCGAGCACCAGCGATGGCCGCGTGCAAATCACCGTCACGTTTGAACTCGGCACCGACCTCGATAAGTCGCAGGTGCTCATCCAGAACCGCGTGAACTCCGCGCTGCCCCGCCTGCCCGAGGACGTGCGCCGCCAGGGCATCACCGCGCGCAAGCAATCACCCGACCTCACCCTGGCCGTGCAATTCTTCAGTCCCGACGGCTCGCGCGACGTCGCGTATCTCGCCAACTATGTCACGCTGCAAGTCCGGGATCGCATCTCGCGCATCAAAGGCGTGGCCGACGCGAATTCCCTCGGCGGGCAGGACTTCACCATGCGCATCTGGTTGAACCCGGAACAACTGGCTTCGCGCAATCTCACCGCCGGCGATTTGACGCGTGCGTTGCGCGAGCAAAATTTGCAAATCGCCGGGGGCGCGCTCGGTCAGCCGCCTGTTCCTTCCGGCGCGGCGTTTCAATACACGCTGGTGGCTCAAGGCCGCCTGCTCACGACGGAGGAGTTCGGCAACGTGGTCGTGAAGACCGGCGAGAACGGCGACGTAACGCATGTGCGCGATGTCGCCCGCGTGGAACTTGGCTCACGCGACTACTCCACGAAAACTTACATGGACGGCTACAACGCGGTGTCGCTGCGCGTGTTTCAACTGCCCGGCAGCAATGCCATTGATACGGCGGACGAGATTTACCGCGCGCTGGCCGCGATGCGCCGCAGCTTCCCGCCCGGCGTGGCTTACCGGATCAACTACGACCCCACGCAGTTCATCCGCGAGTCCATGAAGGCGGTGCTGCACACGCTGATTGAGGCGCTGATTCTCGTCGTGCTCGTCGTCGTGGTGTTTCTCCAGACGTGGCGCGCGTCCATCATCCCGCTCCTCGCCGTGCCGGTGTCGCTCATTGGCACGCTGGCGGTGATGAAAGTGTTCGGCTTCTCGCTGAACAACCTCTCGCTCTTCGGCATCGTGCTCGCGATTGGCATCGTGGTGGATGACGCCATCGTCGTCGTCGAGAACGTCGAGCGTTTCATCTCGCAAGGATTCAAGCCGCGTGAAGCCACGTTGAAGGCGATGGCGGAAGTCACCGGACCGGTCATCGCGGTGGCGCTGGTGCTGTGCGCGGTGTTTGTGCCGACGGCGTTCATCAGCGGAATCTCGGGCCAGTTCTACAAACAGTTCGCGCTGACCATCGCGGTCTCGACGGTCATCTCGGCGTTCAATTCGCTCACGCTCAGTCCCGCGCTCTGCGCGTTGCTGTTGCAAGAACACAGTGCGCCGAAGGATCGTTTCACGCGCCTCCTCGACGCGCTGTTCGGCTGGTTCTTTCGCCGCTTCAACAAACTGTTCAAGCGCGCCGGCGATTCCTACGCCGGGCTGGTGCGCCGACTGTTGCGCGTCGCGGCCGTGGTGCTGATCGGCTACGCGGGCTTGGTTGCGTTGGGCTTGTACACCTTCGCCAAAGTGCCGACCGGTTTTATCCCCGCGCAGGACATGGGCTACTACATCGTGGTGGTGCAACTGCCCGATGCGTCGTCCTTCGAGCGCACCGACACCGTGGTGCGGCAGGTGGATGAAATCGCGCGCAACATTCCTGGCGTCGCGCACACCTTTGCCATCTCCGGCTACTCGTCGGTGCTACAGGCGAGCCAGCCGAACGTCGGGGCCGCGTTTCTCGTGCTCGATCCGTTTGAGAAACGGAAAGACCCGAACCTGCGCGGCGAAAAATTGCTCGCGACCATTCGCAAGAAATTGTCCGTGGTGCAGGAAGGCCGCGTGCTCGTGCTGCCGCCGCCGCCCTTGCGCGGCCTCGGCAACGCCGGCGGTTTCAAACTCCAGGTGCAGGACTTGAACAACGCCGGACTCGCGCCGCTCGACGGAGCCATGCGCGCTTTGCTCGATGCCGCTCAGCGCGACCCGCAGCTCATCTCGCTCATCTCCGGCTATCGCCCGAACGTCCCGCAATATCGCGTGCAGATTGACCGCCAGAAAGCCAAGAGCATGGGCGTGAGCATGGCCGACATTGGCGAGACGTTGCAGACGTACCTCGGCTCGGTGTACGTGAACGACTTCAACTTGTTCGGCCGCACCTGGCAGGTCTATGCGCAGGCCGAGCCGCAGTTCCGGCTCAATCCAGAAACGGTGAATCAGCTCAAAACGCGCAACAATCGAGGCGAAATGGTGCCGCTCGGCGCTGTGTCCCGCATGGAAAAAACCGGCGGCGCGGACCGCATCCAACGCTACAATCTTTTCTACTCCGCTGACATCAACGGCAGCACCCAGCCCGGCGTCAGCACCGGCGACATGATCAAAAAGATCGAGCGCCTCGCGCGCGAACACCTGCCGGAAGGCTTCGCCATCGAGTGGACTGATCTCACCTACCAGCAGATCATCGCGGGCAACACCATCGTGTTCATCTTTCCGCTCTGCGTCGTGTTCGCGTTCCTCGTGCTGGCCGCGCAATACGAAAGCTGGGGCCTGCCGCTCGCCGTCATTCTCATCGTGCCGATGTGTTTGCTCAGTGCCATCGGCGGCGTCTGGCTCACCGGGCGCGACAACGACATCTTCACGCAAATCGGTCTGGTCGTGCTCGTCGGTCTCGCGGTGAAGAACGCGATCCTGATCGTGGAATTTGCCAAGCAGCGCGAGGACGCCGGAGCCACGCGTTTTGATGCCGCCATCGAAGCGTGCCGCCTGCGCCTGCGCCCGATCCTGATGACGAGCTTTGCGTTCATCCTCGGCGTGGTCCCGCTGTTGCGCGCGAGCGGCGCGGGTGCGGAGATGCGTCAGGCGCTCGGCACGGCGGTGTTTTACGGAATGCTCGGGGTGACGTTCTTCGGACTGCTGCTCACGCCGGTTTTTTATCTCGTCATCCGCGCCGGCACGGAAAAACTGAAGGCACGTCGCGGTCAGCCGGTGGAAAAACCCGCCGCTCCTCTCGCATTTGAAAACTGACATGAAGTTGACTTGCTTCTCACGATTGTCACTGACCGGCGCGCTCGCGCTCGCAGGCTGCGCGGTCGGGCCGGATTACCACCGGCCCGACACCGCCACGCCGAAGGTCTTCGCCAGCGCCACCGGAATCGCCACGACCAACGGGCCGCTGGAGCTGATGTGGTGGAAGAGTTTCAACGAGCCGCTGCTGGACCGGTTGGTCGCGCAAGCGTCCATGAACAACCACGACCTCCGCCGCGCGCACGCGAGACTGCGCGAAGCCCGCGCGCTCTGGACCGAGTCGCGCTTCGATTACGCGCCGACCATTCGCAACGAGAACCGCTCCGAGAAATACCAGCTTTCCAAAGACGCCGCCGGACCGCGCGAGCGGCGCGGAGAACTTTATCGCGCCGGTTTCGATGCGACCTGGGAACTGGACTTGTGGGGCCGCGTCCGCCGCGACGTGGAAGCGGCACGCGCCACCGTGGAATCCGTCGAAGCCACGCGTGATGACGTGCTGGTTGCCGTGCAGGCGGAAGTCGCGGCGAGCTACATCCAGTTGCGCGGCAGCCAGGCGCAACTGGATGTCGCCACGCGCAATGCGACCAATCAGGCGCAAACGATGTTACTGGCCGAGCAGTTGCGCGACGGCGGCCAGGGCACGCAACTCGACGTGGCCCGCGCGCGTTCGCTGCTCAATGAAACTCTCGCCTCGATCCCGCCGCTCGAAGCCGACGTGCTGCGCGCGCTCCATCGCCTCGGCGTGCTCTGCGGACTCGCGCCCACCGCGTTGCGCGAGGAGGTCATTGCGCCCGCAAAATTTCCCGAGACGCCCGCCAGGCTGGTGTTGAGCGAGCCGGGCGAATGGTTGCGCCATCGTCCCGATGTTCGCGCCGCGGAGCGTTCACTGGCTGCGACAACGGGGCGCGTCGGTGTTGAAGTCGCCGATCTGTTTCCGCGCGTGACGTTCGTCGGCACGGTGGCCCTGCAGGCGGACAGCTTCCCTGGCCTGACCAAGCCGGGCGCGGACGCTTACAGTTTCGGCCCGCGCATTTCGTGGGCGGCTTTTGATCTCGGGCGCGTTCGCCAGCGCATCAAGGCGGCGGACGCTCGCACGGAATCCGCACTGGCCACCTACGAACAAACGGTGCTGCTGGCCCTGGAAGAAACTGAGAACAGCCTCGTAGCCCTCAGTCGCGAGCGGCAGCGACTTGCGTATTTGTCGGAGGCTGAGAAGGCCGCTGCTGAAGCCACGTCGCTCGCGCGCCAGCGTTACCGCGACGGCATCGCGGATTACCTCAGCGTCCTCGACACCGAGCGCACGTTGTTGAATCTCCAGGAGCAGCTCGTGACGACCCGGACGCTGACGGCCACGCGATTGATTGCGGTGTACAAAGCCTTCGCCTCGGGTGCCAGGGCGAAGAAGTGAGAGGACTCGGAAGTGGTGCACCCAATAGGAGTTGAACCTATAACCTGCTGATCCGTAGTCAGCCGCTCTATCCAATTGAGCTATGGGTGCCCCGAAATGGAGGCGCAACTTACTCAGCGCATTTTCGTGGTGCAAGACGTTATTTCCCGCGCGACGTCTCGTTATTCAAAGCTCCTGCCGCGCTCCAATGAAGCAGCGACGCGAACACCTCGGCCCGGCCTTCCCGGTTTGGCCGCCTACAAAATCTCCTTCCACTTCTTCTCATCTTTCAACATCCGTTCGCGCAGGAGCGGGAGGGGCGGCATGCCGTGGCGCAGGAGTTCGTCGTGGAAATTTTGCAGGCTGAAGCGCGAGCCTTGCTGCGCCTGCCAGTCGGCGCGGAGTTTTAGAATCATCAGCTTGCCGAGGGTGTAGTTCAGGTAACCGGGATCGAAGGTGCCGCGCACCGCCTCCTGCCGGGCGGTCTTCTCCTCGTAGTAACAGTTCTCCATGAAGAATTTCGTCGCCTCGTCCACGGTCATGTTTTGCGTGTGCAATTTGATCGAGACGCAGAGACGGCAGATGCGCAGAAGCGCCTCGTCGGATTGGGCGAGGCGGTACTTCGCGGCCCGGAGTTTTTCTTCCGGCGTGCCGGCGGGAGGGAAACCCGCGTCGAGAACCATCTGCTCCGTGTAATGCGCCCAGCCTTCGACGAAGGCGTAGCTGGAAAACATCTTCGCCAGGCGGGTCGCGCCGGACGCCTTCAGCGCCAGGTATTGCACGTAGTGGCCCGGATACGCCTCGTGGATCGAGACGACGTCCGTGGTGTAGTAGTTGAACGCGGTGAGCCATTCGTCCTTCTGCTTCTCCGGCCACTCCGGCTCGGTGGGCGTCACGTAGTAGTAGGCTTCCGTCGCATTGGTCTCGAAGACGCCGGGCGAATCCATCGAGGCAAAACTCGTGCGCCGGAACGGCGGCGGCGTCTCCTCCACCTTCACGCGCACGTCGGACGGGATGGTGATGAGCTTCTGCGCGACGGTGAACCCGCGGATGGCCTCGAGGTTTTTCCTCGTGTCGGGAATCAAGCCGGCGGAAGTGGGATGATCTTTCTGGATGGCCTTGAACACATCATGCGGCGGCTTCGTGACATCAATGAGTTTCGCAGCCTCGGCGAAGCGCTGCTGCTCGGCCTTCAATTCGCGCAGCCCGATTTCCAACAACTGCTCCGGCGTCAATTCGACGAACTCCGTGAGCCGCATGAACGCGCGATACTTTTCGCGTCCGAGCGCGAAGCCGCGGTCAGCCTGCGGCAGACGTTCGCGCTGGAGCCAAGCGACGTAGTTGCTGAGTTCGGTGAGCGCGAGGCGGTTGGCGGCGGTGAACTCGGCGACCAGCTTCGCGTCGTTCACGGGCTGCACGGCGAGCGGCAAATCTTTTTCCAGAAACGAAATGTTTCCTTCGGCGACTTCGATGGCCGTCTCGACGAGCGGCTTGGGCAGCACGCGCACGAGATTCGCGCGCGCGGCGCTAAAGAGCGCGGTCGTCTGCTGTTCGATGGTGATGATGGCGCGCACGCGCTTGGCGAGCGGTGCGTAGTCGCGCTTCACGTATTGGGTGAGATCCATCGCCCCCGCGTAGGTCATCGGGTCGCGCGTGAAGGATTCGTCCTGCTCGAAATTGAAAATCTCCGAGCGGATATTCGCCTGAAGCACGCGGTAATCAAACGCGGCCTCGCGCGTGAGTTTCTTCGGCGAGAGCTTCGCGAGTTTTCGATCAAACTCTTTCAGCCGGCGCAACTCCGCATCCAGCGACGCGCGGCTGAAGTCGGTGATGCGCCCGTCGTATTCGTGCAGGCCGAGCGTCATGCCAGTGGCGGGCCGCCACGCGAGATAGCCCGCGAGATACTCGTCGGCCACACGACGGAACTCCGCGTCCGGCGCAGGGCGCATTTGCGCGCAGCCGGGCAGCCACCAGGCGATGAGCACGACGGACAGAAGAAACCAACTGCGAGCGAGCGATACCATGGGTGTGTGTTAGCGCAACGCGCCGCGTGGCGGCGAGCGGAAAGAGGGCGCGCGCGCCGCGCAGCCCGCCGCCGGCTGACCGATGGTGAAACCGCTAAGATGCCTGACGCGCCTTTGGATTCGTGGCCGGCTGCGGAGAGGAAGAACCGGGTGGGTTCCCCGTGTTTCCCTGACCAACCGGCATCGGGGACACCCGCGCAGTCCTTCGCTAAAGTTTTCTCGTGTGGGACTGGACTGATAAAAACGGCATGTATCTCGAAGCCGCCCGGGGCTGGCTTGAACTCGGCGATCCGCGCACGGCGGCGGATGAGCTGACCAACATCTCCGGCCTGCGCCGCGCGGAGCCGGACGTGCAGAAAGTGCGCTTGCAAATCGCCGTGGACTCGGACGAATGGCCGACCGCCTTCGCCCTCGCCCAAGGATTGATCCAGGTCAAACAGCGCGATGCGGAAATTTTCCTCTGGCGCTCGCAGGCCGCGCGGCATTTGCCCGACGTGGGACTGGCGCAGGCGCTCGAACTGTTGCTGGAAGTGGCCAATGAATTTCCCGAGGACCCGGCCATTCCCTTTCACCTCGGCTGCTACAACGCCGCGCTCGAGCAGGAATCCACCGCGCGCTGCTGGCTCGCCCTCGCCTTCGACGCGGCCCAGCGCCAGGGCACGCTCAAGAAATGGAAAGCCTCCGCGCTCGTCCACCGCGATCTCGCCCTGCTGCACAAGAAGACCGGCGCGACCTCCTACCTGTGGGTGTGAGCCAGGCCGCGCGCCGTGATTTCTCCCCGTTGAAGTTTGGTGTTTGGGATTTGGAGCTTTCCCTCGTGGGGCTGGTGGCCCCGCCCGGAATTGAACCGGGATCCTCGGTTTAGGAAACCGCTGCTCTATCCATTTGAGCTACGGGGCCAGCCCTGATTTTATTGGCTACTTTTGCGGTCTTGCGGACGGCGCGGAGTCGAAAACAGGGCCGCACCAAGTTGCTGAATGCCTTTGTCGGCATGATCATCGGGGACTTACTACGGTTTGATGAAACGCAGCGGCAAGCAGTTTCGCCGTTCTCTCGGGACGGAAGACCGCCTGCTTGCCAATCGCCGACTTTCAGAGCTTCGGGAAAAGGTGGGGGATTTGAACCCAATCAAGAACACAAAACAAACCACCTTTGCAGAACTGGCGGATCTTTTCGGGAAGCGACACTACCGAGCCTCGGGCAATGGGGTGACAGGGCAGAATGCGGAATGGAGCGCGGGCTTGAGAGCCCGTGTGAAAAACAAATGGCGCGGCACGGGCTTGGACGCTC
>JAYVNY010000194.1:0-36358 GCA_043758205.1 Akkermansia sp. | reverse complement strand
CTCGAAGAGAAGGAACCGCTCGGCACGATTCTCGGCCAGGATCACATCGGACACTCGAGCCGGCCCAAGGCGTACCTGCGTCTCCAGCCCGATGCGTTCATTCGCGAGGCGCTGGAAATCGGCGAGGGCAAGCTGGCGCTCTACGGGCGGCGCAACACGTTGTTCGACCCGCAGCAACGGGCGTTGGCGGAGATCGTGGAGATTCTGCCGCCGGCGAAGGAGAAGCCCTGAAACATTTTATGAAAAACGATTACGACGTTCTCATCATCGGCGGCGGCCCGGCGGGCAGTTCGTCCGCCGCGATTCTCGCCGAGCACGGACATCGCGTCCTGATTTTGGAGCGGGAGAAATTCCCCCGTTACCATGTCGGTGAGTCGCTGATCCCGTTCAACTACGGGCCGATGGAGCGCCTGGGCCTGATCCCGATGATGAAGCGGTCGGCCTTCATGAAGAAATACAGCGTGCAGTTCGTGGCTCCGAACGGTCGCGCCAGCCAGCCGTTTTATTTTTTCAACCGTTACGACAAGGACACCGTGGCGCAGACCTGGCAGGTGTTGCGCAGCGAGTTCGATGAAATCCTTCTCAACCATGCGCGCAGCAAAGGCGCGGAAGTCATCGAGGAAATCACCATGAAGGAATTGCTCCGCGAAGGCGAGCGTGTGATCGGCGTGCGCGCGCGGAAAAAGTCCGGCGAGGTCGTCGAGTTCCGCGCGCCCATGACGCTCGACTGCACGGGCAAGGAATCTTTCACCGCCGTGCGCAACGGCTGGCGGCAGCGTGATCCGTATCTGAACAAGATCGCCGTCTGGACCTACTACCAAGGCTCGAAGCGTGAGTCGGGAATAGACGAGGGGCAGACCACGGTGGCGATGATTCCCGAGAAGGGCTGGTTCTGGCACATCCCGCAGCACAACGACATGGTGAGCGTGGGCGTGGTGGCGGAGGGCAAATACCTGACGCGCGGCGGGGTGCGCGACCACAAGGCGATCTTTGACCGCGAGGTGAACGAAAATCTTTGGATCAAGGATCATCTCTCCGAGGGCAAACAGGTCGGCCCCTACTACATCACGAGCGAGTATTCGTATCACTCACAGCACTGCGGCAGCGAGGGCTTGCTGCTGGTCGGGGATGCTTTTGCGTTTCTCGATCCGGTTTTTTCCAGCGGCCTGATGCTCGCGCTCAAGAGCGGCGTGCTGGCCGGCGACGCCGTGCATGAAGCGCTGGTGGCCAACGATTTTTCCCCGGCGCGGTTCTCCGATTATGCGACCTACATGCGCCAGGGCGTGGAGAACATGCGCAAGCTGGTCTATGCCTTTTACGATCCAGAATTCTCGTTCAAGCAAGTCATCGACAAATATCCCGAGGCTGCGGACGAAATCACCGACTGCCTGAGCGGCGACGTGAACAAGGACTTCACGTCGTTGTGGGATAAAATTCGCGAGTTCGTGCCGCTGCCGGAGAATCTGCCGCTCGGGCAGCCGCTCGTTGCGAAGACGGGCGAGCTTCAGCCCCTGGTCGCGTGATGAGCGTCCGTGGTGGCGAGCGCCGCGCACGGCAAAGGCGCACGCACCGCTTGGCATCTCACGCGCCGACCGTTTCTAAACGCAGGAAATCTTCGGCGACGGAATCAGCGTAGCGCAGGCCGACGCTGTTCAGGCGGAAGCCTTGCGCATCCATCTCGGCGCGGCCATTGGTGACGAGGGTTTGCATTTCGTGGCCCCAGCCTTCGCGCAGATCGAAGCCGGTGATGGATTTGAACTCCTCGAAATTCCAGCCCGCCGGCATCCGCAATCCGAACGCCGCCGTCTCGCCCGCGCGCCCCTCGGGGGAAAGCTGCTCGCTCGACTCGATGGCGCGGCGGCCTTTCTCCAATTGCTCACAGTAGAGCTGCGTGTTCGACCAGTTTTTCGTCCGCACGCCGTGGACGTAGCCCGTCGCGCTCGGCCCAAGCGCGTGGAAGGAACCGCCGCGCCAGTAGTTCACGTTGTGCTGACAGGCCAAGCGTGGAATGACGAATTGCGAATGACGAATGACGATAGGTTCGTCATCGGGCCTTGGGGTTTCATTCGACATTCGACATTCGACATTCGACATTCGCACGTCGCGCGCGAAGTTCGCGATCTCGTACTGCCGCAGTCCCTGTTCGCCGGTCGTGGCGATCAACTCGTCATACATGTCGCACGCGAGTTCTTCGTTCACGTCGAATGCGCCGGCCTTCAACTGCGCGTAGAGCGGCGTGTCTTCCTCGTAGATCACTTCGTAGCTGGAGAGATGTTCGCTGCCGAGCGCGATGGCTTCGCGCAGCGTTGCGCGCCAGGTGTCCATCGTCTGCGTGGGGATGGCGAACATGAGGTCCACGTTCACGTTGTCGAAACCGGCGGCGCGCAAGGTGTCGAAACTTTTGAAAACCTGTTCGCGCGAATGGATGCGTCCGAGGCGTTCGAGCAGTGATTCGTCGAGCGATTGCACGCCCATCGAGACGCGGTTCACGCCGAAGTCGCGCCAGAGCTTCGCCTTGTCGAGCGAAACCGTGGCGGGATTGGATTCGATGGTCCACTCGGTCGCGCCGAGGAGATTCAGCCGCTCCATCGTGCGGAGAATGCTTTCCCACTGGCGCAGGTTGAGCATGGAGGGAGTGCCGCCGCCGAAGAAGACGGTGCGAGGTTTCAGATCGTGCGCGACCAGTTCCATCTCGCGCACGAGCGCGGCGACGTAGCGGTTGATTTGTTCGCCGCTCGAAGCCTCGGAGAAGAAGGCGCAATACTCGCACTTGTGCGCGCAGAACGGCACATGAACGTAGAGGCTGGTGACGGGTGAACTCGACACGCGCGCAGGATGCCAGCGTGCCGTAGGGCGACCAATGAAAAGTTCCGCCATCGCTTCGGAACTTGGTCTGGGGCGTGCCCGGAGAAGGCTGCGCACACGAGGCTGAAAGCCTCGGGACCTGCCGGCTGGAAAGCCGGCGTTACGACGTAGCGCCGACATTCGTGTCGGCAGGTTCAGAGGCTTTCAGCCTCGTGTTCCTCCTGGCAAGTCATGGCGGCACCGGCGAGATGCGCCCTTACTTCACCTTCCCCACCAGCGCCGCCGTGCTCTTGCGCGCGGGTGTCGGGAGGGGCGGGGGAATCGCGCCCGCGTTGCGGAGGCGCGCGACCATCTGGCGCCAGTTCGCGCGGTCGGTCTCGCTCATGGCCTGCCAGCGTTCGGCGGTTTGCAAAAAGGCGGCGCGCTCAATGGAGGACAGTTCGGAGAATTTCCTGAACCCGGCCAGCGCCTCCTTTCGTTGCTCCGAAGAAAGCTGGTTGAAGCCGGTAAGCGTCTGCTGCATCTGCGCGATTTCCTGCGGCGTCAGTTTCCGCAGCGCCTGGCTCTGCTCTTGCGTGGGCATCCCGAAGAAGCGTTCGTAGTTTGCGATGGCTTGCGCGCGCCGCGCTTCGGGCAGTTCGTTCAAGCGCTGCGATTGTTCCTCCAGTTCCTTCCGCTTCGCGGCGGTGAGCCCGGCCAGCCCGGCGTCATTCGTACCACCCTGTTTCGCGGAAACAAACACGCTGATGGCGAGCTGGTTTTCCAGCAAGTCCTGACGGATGGCGGGCGGCAGAATGGTCCACGTCCGCAACTTGGCTTCGAGCAGCGCGCGGTCGGGTTGGGGAATTTGGGCGAGCCGCACGACGCGGTCGGCGGGCGTCATCTTCATGAGTTGCGGGAGATACCAGCGCAGTTGTAGGGCCTGGAGACGCGCGGTGCGTTCTTCAGTCGTGAGCGAGGAATACTCGGCCACTTTGCTTTCGAGATACTGGCGTTGCGCGGGCTTGTGCAAGGCCAGCCACTGGTTGCGCCCGGCCTCGTTCGTCTCGAGCAACATGCGGAAGGTGGTGACTGGCGAGGCGGGCAGCGGCGGCAAGGGCGCGGGCTGCGCGGGCGCGGGTCCCAGGGTCAGGAGCAGCAAACCAAGTTGGAGCCAGAGACGTTTCATTGGAGTGCAAACAAAATGCCGTCGTCGCTCGCGGGCGTAATCTCGCGCAGCGAATCCACCACGTCGAAATCGCGAAAGGCGTCAGGTAGGCGGGCGATGTCCTTCGAGACCAGCGCGGCGTCGGCGGCAAGCTGCGTGCGCTGTGCGCTGCGAAATTGCTGCGTGCCAAAAACCGTGAGCGCCAGCGCCGCCACCGTGGCCCAGCCGAGGCGCGGCCAGAGCACGCGCCAGCCGCGCGATTTGGAAACGGCGCGGCTCGCGCGCGCCTCGTCCAAATCCAGTTCCTGCATCACGCGCGCGGTGAAGTTGCTCGACACGGGAACGTCGGGCAGGGATTGCAGCGCGCGTCCCAGCGCGCGATCCGCCTCCCACGCGGCGCGTGCGCCGGGATGCGTAGTAAGCCACGCCTCGAGTTGGGATTCCTCCTCGGGCGACAACTCCGGCTGCAGACTCAGCCGGAACAAATCATCATCACGCACGTCTTTCATGATCTTCCTTTCAGTTCAAAACCAGTTCACCAGCAAAGTTTCATTTTGTCATGGGCTAGTGGCGCGGGCGTCCCGCCGGCGAATAGTCCGGTGGCCGTCCCGGCTGCCAGAGCGGCATGACAATTCCATCAACGCGAGACTCGAAAGTCTCGCAACCTGCCGGCTGGAAAGCCGGCGTTACGACGGCTCCACTATTCATCATCCCTCCACGCGCCGGTGCGCAGATACGGCTTCAACCGCTCCTTCAAAGTTTCCCGCGCGCGGTGGATCAGCGACTTCGTCGCCGACAGTGAGCAGTCCACGACCTTCGCAATTTCTTCGTAGGAAAATTCCTCGTGGCGGCACATGAGCAACGCGGTGCGTTGCTTCTCCGGCAGATCGGCGATGGCTTCCTCAACCTTCTCTTCGAGTTCGCCTTGCAACAAACTTTCCGTCGGCCCGGCGGATTTCGTGTCGGGCGCCTGCCGCATCGGATGGTCGTCATCGTCTGCGAATGTTTGATCCAGCGAGTCGGCGCGATGGCGCGATCGGCGGCGGATTTCATTGAGCGAAAGATTGCGCGCGATGGTGAAGAGCCAGGTGGAAAACTTCGCCGTGACCTCGTAGCGATGCGCCGATTTGAAAACCTGCACGAAGACGTGTTGCGCGATGTCCTCGGCCTCGGTCTGATCGCCGAGGGTGCGGGCGACGATGTTGATGACGGGCTGCTGGTATCTCTCGACCAAGGACTCGAAGGCCGCGCGATCACCCTCACGCACCCGCAGCATGAGGGCGGCATCGGGATCTAAACTCGGCGACATGACGCGCAACACAGTAGGGAAAACCGGGGAGGCGACAAGGTTGCGGGAAATTCATGGGCGCGCGGACTTTCCAGTCCGCAGCAAGCCATGAACGGCAGGGCGCATCAAAAAAGTCCTCCAGCTTCACCACTCAGCGGCTTGCTGCGGACTGGAAAGTCCGCGCTCCTTGCGTCACGCGAGGAAACGCATGTCCCCGTCCAGCCACACGCCGCGCACGCGGAACTGCGAATCGAACCACACGAGGTCGGCGCGCTTTCCTTTTTCGAGCGAGCCGAATTCTTTCTCACGGCCTAGCTGTCGTGCGGGATTCAACGAAGCCATCCGCACCGCATCCACGAGCGAGGCACCGCCGAGCTGCACGGCGCGGCGCACGGCTTCAATCATCGTGAGCGTGCTGCCGGCGAGCGCGGAGCCGTCAGTGAGCAGGGCGGCGTCCTGCGTGACGCGCGCAGCCACGCCGCCGACTTGGAATGTTGTGCCCGGCTTCAGCCCCGCGCCGCCCGTGGCGTCCGTGATCAGGCACACGCCGTCGCGGCCTTTGGCGTTGAACAGCATCTTCATCAGCGTGGGCGCGACGTGGACGCCGTCGGCGATCAGCTCGCAGCAAATCTCCCGGTGCGCGAGTGCGAACTCCACCATGCCCGCGATGCGATACGGCCCGCGCCGCGTGGCCGTGCTCATCGCGTTGAAGGTGTGGGTGGAATGGTTCAGTCCCGCCGCGAGCGCGAGGCGCAGGTCTTCCTCCGTGGCGTTCGTGTGACCGCCGCTGGCGAGGGAGCCGTTCGCGCGCAGCGCCCGGATGAGCGGCAGCGTGCCTTTCTCTTCGGGAGCCAGCGTCATCTCGGTGACGAGCGGGCCGTAGCGTAGAAATTTTTTCCACTCCGCGGCGTGCGCCTGGCGAATTTGATTTGGATTTTGCGCGCCCGGTTTTTCCTTGGAGATGAAGGGGCCTTCGATGTGGACACCCGCGAGGCGTGCGCCGCCGAGCGACTGGTTGTGCCAAGGCTTCGCCGCTTCAAGCACGCGCAGGATTTTTTTTTCCGACGCGGTCACGGTGGTGAGCGCGAGCGAAGTGGTGCCGCCGCGCAAATGAAATTCCGTGATGGCGCGAAAGGCGTCCGCGCTCGCCTCCATCGTGTCGCGTCCGACCGCGCCGTGGATGTGCAGGTCAATGAAGCCGGGCGCGAGGTAGCCGCCGCGCAGGTTGAGCGAGCCGGGGCGGAGACCGGTGCTCCGGCTGAGGCTGGCGATGCGGCCGGCGCGCACGGTGAGCGCGCCGCGCTGAATGGCGTCGGGGAGGATGAGTTGGGTGTTGGTGAACGTCATGGCTGAGGTGAAGTAATCAGTAAGTCAGTCATCAGTGAATCAGTATTTGCACTTCGACACTGAATCACCCGCACCGCGTCACTGATTACTGATAACTGATTACTGCTTCTTCAACGACGCCAGATACTCCACCAAGTCCACCAGCTCCTGCTGCGTCATCGTCATCTGCAAGCCCGCCGGCATCATCGAGGATTTCATCTGCCGCAGCGCGGCGATGGCGCTGCGCTGGTGGCGCGTGATGATGCCGTTGGCGTCCTTGATCGCGACTTCGTCCGCCGTCTCGCTGGCCTTGATGCCGAAAGCTTCGTCACCGGACTTGAGTTCCACCTGCCACGCCTCGAAGCCAAACGAGATGCCCGCGCTCGGATCGAGGATGGCTTCGTAGAGCGCCTCCTTCGGCAGTTTCGTGCCGATCTCGGAGAGCGCGGGCCCGAGGTCGCGACCTTCGCCGCGCACCTGATGGCACTTGATGCAGCCCGTGGTGTCGCGTCGAAAAATTTCCGCGCCCTTGGCGATGTCGCCTTGGAGTTTGATTAAATCGGAGACGGGCGGGAGCGGCTGGGAATTTTGTCCGGCGGGTAGCGGAAGAATTTTCGCGGCTTCCGATTGAATGGCCGGCCAGCGCGCCGCGTTGAGTTCTGATGCCGCGATGAATTTCAAATTCTCCGGCAGCTTTTCATCACGAGCCAGGGCCAGCAGGGACTTTGCGCCGTCCTGCGTTTGCGCGAGCGCACGCGTGGCGGCGCGGCGCGTGGCGGTGTCCCGCGTGTCGTCGGTGACGAGCGGGGCGAGCCACGGCACGGCCTGTTTTTCCTGCGCGTGGCCGAGGGCTTCGGCGAGGCGGGCGGCGTTGGTGGATTGCAGTGCGGCGGGCACAGACTTGGTGTCGCCGCTGGCGAGCACGAGGCGAATGGCTTCCACGCCGCTTTCATCCGCAGGCTGGCGCGCGGCGAAGTCGAGCAGGCCGGCGTTCTGGTTGGTGAGCGCGAAGTGGCGGACGAGCTTGACGAAGTTCGGCGTGCCGCGCGTTTTCTCCAGCACGCGCTGGATGGCGGCCTGCACGGCGGGCTTTTCCGCGACCGCAGCTTTGTCCAACCGCGTGAGCGCCTCGATGGCGGTGTTGATCTTCTGCTGTTCCTCGCTGTCGGCAGCCAGTGCGGGGCTACCAAGCAATGCCGCACCGGCCAGGAAAAGAATGCGAAAATTCACGGCGCACTTTTTCCAATGCGCGCCCGCAAGACAAGGCGGGAGAACGAGGGGCGGCGGCCCGCCCTTGGCATCTCCGCGCTTTACCGAAAGCGAGCTTCCCTTGCACACTCGCTGCAATGCTCCCGCTGGAGTCGTGCAAACTGTTCAGTGCGCTCGCGCCCGATGATCTCGCGGCGCTGTTGCGCGTCACGCGCGAGCAGACCTTCCCGGGCGGCACGGAAATTTTCAAAGAAGGCGACGCGGGCGACGCCCTCTATGCCGTGAAGAGCGGCAGCGTGCTCATCACCGCCGTGATGGGCAAAGGCGAACGCCAGACGCTCTCGCGCGTGCCGCCCGGCGAAGTGTTCGGCGAACTCGCCATCATTGACAACCAGCCGCGCTCCGCCACCGCGCTGGCTGAAATCGAGACGACGCTTTACGTGGTGCCGCGCGACGCGATGATCCAGTTGCTCACCAACTCGCCGCAATTTTCTTTCAGCATGATGCGCGAGATCACGAACCGCCTGCGCGAGTTCAACCGGCAATACATCCGCCAGGTCTTGCAGGCGGAACGCATGGCGCTGGTGGGCCGCTTCGCCAGTTCCATCGTCCACGATTTGAAGAATCCGCTGACCATCATCGGCATCGCGTCTGACATGGCGTGCGGGCCGGAGGTGCCGTTGAGCGCGCGGCAGATCGCCCAGAAGCGCATCCAGAAACAGGTCGAGCGCATCAGCAACATGGTGTCGGACATTCTGGAATTCACGCGCGGCGTCTGCGCGGTCGCACCCACGACCACGGTGCTCGAGTACGTGGAATTCGTCCGGCCCATCATCGAGGAAATCAGCCGTGAGATTTCGCCGAAGGGCGTGGCCGTGGAGCTGATGACGTCCGTGCCGCTCGCGAAGGTGCCGGTTCATCCGCGCCGCCTGAGCCGCGTCTTCTACAATCTGATGTTCAACGCGGTGGATGAAATGCCCGAGGGCGGCAAAATCAAAATGCACTTCCGCGTCGAGGGCGCGGAACTCGTCACCGAGATCGAGGACACGGGCGGCGGCATCGCGCCGGAGATGTTGAACAAATTGTTCGAGGCGTTTGAGACCTTTGGCAAGGCACGCGGCACAGGTCTCGGCTTGAGCATCGCGAAGCGCATTGTTGAGGAGCATCGCGGACGCATCTACGCGCGCAACGTGCCGGGCGGCGGGGCGCTGTTCGGGTTCACGTTGCCGCTGGCGTGAGGTGAAGCCGATGCAACCGCAGTCTTTTCTTTATTCCCCTGACCACCATTCCCCTGACTTGGCGGGGCGGGGAAAGGAGGAAGTCAGGGGAATGGTGGTCAGGGGAATGGGAATTGATGAAGGCGGGCTTTCAAAAGCTGTGGTCCGCTCACTCGATTTGGATTTCTGCTTTCCGCTTTTCGCTTTCCGCTTTTCCCCATGAATCGCATCCGCCTGCTCCCCGAACACGTTGCGAACCAGATCGCCGCCGGCGAAGTCGTCGAGCGTCCGGCCAGCGTGGTGAAGGAACTCGTCGAGAATTCGCTCGACGCCGAGGCCCGCCGGCTCACCGTGGAGATTCAATCGGGCGGGCGCTCGCTCATCCGCGTGACCGACGACGGCTTCGGCATGAGCCGCGACGACGCGCTGCTCTGCCTCGAACGTCACGCCACGAGCAAAATTCAGCGCGCGGAAGATTTGCACGGCATCAGCACGATGGGTTTTCGCGGCGAGGCGCTGCCGAGCATTGCGAGCGTGAGCCGCTTCAGCCTGACGACGCGCGAGCGCGAGAGTGATTCGCCGGAGGGAACGCAGGTCATCATCAACGGCGGAAAAATCGTGGAGGTGAAAGCGGCGGGCGCGGCCAGCGGCACGAGCATCGAAGTGCGTTCGCTGTTCTTCAATCTGCCCGCGCGACGGAAGTTTTTGCGCGCGGAAGAAACCGAGGCCGCGCATATCCAGCATTACCTCACGCTCGCTGCGCTGGCGCATCCCGGGGTGGCGTTCACGTTCGTGAAGGATGGCCGCACGCTCTGGCAACTGTCCGCGATTAAGAATGACGCCGCGCCCATCACTGCGCTGCGCGAACGGATGCGGCAGTTGTCCGGCACGTTGCCTTCATTGATTGAACTTGAGTCCGAAGAATCTTTCCACGAACGCCTTGCGCCCGATGCCGACGCGCCCTCGTCCCTCGACTCTCGACCCTCCACCATTCGCCTGTGGGGTTTGATCGGCGCACCCGGTGTGGCGCGCTCGACGCGCGAGGAACAACACCTCTTCGTGAATCGCCGTCCCGTGGAGAATCGCGGCCTCAATCATGCGCTGCTCGAAGGCTATCACACCGCGCTGATGAAAGGCCGCTTCCCGGTCTGCTGCCTGTTCCTCGAAATTGATCCGGCGGCGGTGGACGTGAACATTCATCCCGCGAAGCGCGAGGTGAAGTTCCGCGACGAACGCGCCGTGCGCGGCTTCGCCACGCGCGCCATCCGCGACGCGCTGCTCGCCTTCCACAGCCCGCCGGCCGGGAGCGCCGTCACGCCCCACGCGCCACGCGCCACGCCGCCGATTGATTGGCTGCCCCCGCGCCCCATCGTGCCCGATCCCGCGCGCGAACCGGCGTTGCCCGGCTTTCCTGCGCCCACCATCGAACCAATCAAAACGCAACCCGCGCCGCTGCCGCTCTCCTTCCGCCGCGACACTGCCGCAGAAACCAGCGCCCCAATCCAGTCGCCCGTCCAACCATCACGCGCGCTGTTCCCCAATCCTCAATCCTCGATTTCCCCGACCCCGCTCCTTTCCGTTCCGCTCCGTCTCGTCGGCGTCATTGGCCGGCTCTACGTCGTGCTGGAATCGGATCGCGGCCTCGTGCTGCTCGACCAGCACGCGGCGCACGAACGGATTTTGTTCGAGCAAATGCTCACGCGTCTGGAACGCAACGAGATCACCGCGCAACGCTTGCTGTTGCCGGAGACCATTGAACTCGCGCCGCGCGACGCCGCGTTCGTGCGCGGCGTGCTGCCCGTGCTCACTCGCCTCGGCGTGGGCTTGAGTGAATTCGGCGAGCGCACCTTCCTGCTCGACGCGCTGCCGCCGATGGTCAAAGCCCCGGACGCGCGCGGCTTCGTCACCACGTTGATTGATGAATTGAAAGCCGCGGGAGAAGGCGTGAACGCGCTGCGCCTCGGCGAAGACGTGATTGCCAAAACCGTCTGCCGCCACGCGGTGAAGGCGAATGATCCGCTCACCGGTCCCGAGTTGGAAAACCTCGTGCGTGACCTGCGCCACTGCGCCATGCCCTACACCTGCCCGCACGGACGCCCCACGCTCATCGAGATGAATTTCCGCGAGCTGGAGAAAAAATTCGGGCGCACGCAGTAAAACGTGGCGGCGGGTAGGTCACACGGGCTTTTTCCAAATCGGCACCACGCGCTTCATCTCGTCAATGAGCCACTGACACGCTGCGAACGCCTCGCCGCGATGCGGGGCGATGACTTCCACCCAGAGCGACGGCTCGTTCACGCGCACCACACCGAGGCGATGGACGAGCCGCACGGACTCGATGGGCCAGCGCCTTTCCATCTCATCGAAGAGCAGTTGGAACTGCCGCTCGGCCATCGGGACGAAGGCCTCGTAATCAATCGCCGAGATGGCCGCGCCTTCTTCCTCGCCGCGCACGACGCCGGAGAAGCTGACGGCCGCGCCCATGCCGGGGGACATCACGCGCTGCGCGACGAGCGCGGTCTCGTCAATGGGCGCGGGAGAGATGAGCAGCGAGCGTTTCATTTAACCTCCCTGCACCGGCGGGAACAGCGACACTTCATCGCCCGCCTGTAGCACGTAAGACTTCGGCTGGTAATCTACGCCCACGGCGATGAGCGTGGAGTTTTGCATCGCGGCGAGTTTCGGGAAGCGGATGAAAAGTTTTTGCTGCAACTCGGCGATGGTGCCGCCGGGCGTGACTTCCTCCACTGTCTGAGTGCAGCCCGTCAGCTCCTTGAAGTAGGAGTAGAAGTGGACGGTGACGGTCATGGCGGGAGTTTAATTTGGAACTCGGAAATTCAGGAATCCTTTTTCTGAAGGCCGCCCGCGAAGGCCGCAAAGGTGAAACGGAGCGGCTGCTGTAATCATTCCTTGGCGACCTTGGCGGGGGGCGCATACGCCTCGGGCCGCAGGACGCCCACGAACGGCAGGTTGCGGTACTTCTCCGCGTAGTCGAGTCCGTAGCCGATCACGAAGTAATCCGGAATCGAAAAGCCCACGTAGTCCGCGCGCACCTTCTCCGTGCGGCGTGCTTTCTTTTCGAGGAACACGCAGATTTTCAGACGGCGCGGCTGGTGGCCTTTGAGGATCGCCAGGACGCGCTTGAGCGTGCGGCCGGTGTCGAGAATGTCGTCCACCACCAGCACGTCGCGGCCCTTCACGTCGAGGCGCAGTTGCTTGGTGAAGACCAGTTCTCCCGCCTCCGTGCCCGCGCCGTAGCTGGACACGCCGATGAAATCCAAACGCAGCGGCAGCGAGAGATGCCGCACGAGATCGGCGAGGAACATCACCGTGCCGTTCAGCAGCGAGACGATGACGAGGTCGCGCCCCGCGTAGTCGCGCTGCAACTGCCGCGTGAGCTGCTGCACACGTTTGGCGATCTGCTCCTCGGTGATGAGCACGCGCTCGATCTCGGGGAAGGCGGCCAGCCCCTTATGGCTGGAGGTTTTTTTTGTGCGGGTGCTACGGACGGATGAAGTCTTCATGGAAAATCAGATGTGCTTCGAGTCGTCGTGATCCTTCTGCACGTAGCCGGATTCCTGGCGTTGGAAATTCACCTCGTTCTTCTTCGCGTAGGCGGCGAAGACGTCATCCGCGCTCATGCCCAGCACCTGCGCCATGCTGATGAGAAAGTGGAACAGATCCACGACCTCCACGCGCGCGTTTTGCTCGTCGAACTTCTGGTACTTGGCCCACCATTTCCACGGCACGCTGTCGGTCAGTTCGGCCATCTCCTGCGACATGGCGCGGCAGTAGTTGAGAATCCACTTCGTCTTTTCCTCCTCGCTCATGGCGTCGGTCTGCACGCCGATGCGCTCGTTGAGCGATTTCTGCATGCGGAAAAGTTCGCGAAGCTGGTCGGGTCGTTCCATGCGCGCGAGGTTCAAAGGGCGAGGCGGAAAGTGCAAGGGACAAAGTGGTGAGCCTCCGCCTGCGGAGGCCGTATCAGGAACAAAAACGCGAGGCTGGAACGCCAGCGGAACGCCGGACCGCCGACTTGCTGTAGCGCCGACATTCCTGTCGGCAGGTTGGGAGGCTTTCGAGCCTCCCGTGCCAAGTCCACCGCGCACGACTACGCCGCGGCGAAAATGAACGGAGGCCACGAGGCTGAAAGCCTCCCAACCTGCCGGCAGGAAAGCCGGCGTTACGGGACGGTGGCCACCCGCCCGGCGGGCTTTGGGATTTTCTGCCGAAAAAAAAGTGCATCCAAAAAAGGATTCGGCTCGTATGCACTACCATACCAAACGCAGGTCTGACTCTATGAAAAAAAACAAAGTGCTTCTGGCTGCCCTAATCGGAGGAATGATTCTCGGCTCGACCGCCCTCTCGCACGCCCAGTCCCTCATCTACGGTCTCACCACGACGAATTCGCTCGTGGCCTTCAGCAGCTCCGGCTCGGTCGCGGACGGGCCGATCCTCACCGGCCTCGGCGGCGGTGAGACAGCGGTGGCGATTGATTTCCGCCCGTTCACCGGCCAGCTCCACGTCCTGACCGCCGACGGTCTGAACAACGGGCGGCTTTACACCGTGAACCCCGTGTCCGGCGCGGCCTCGGCGCTCACGCTCGTCGGCGCGCTCACGAACATCAACAGCGGCGTGGGCATGGATTTCAATCCCGTCGCCGTCACCGGCGTCAATGCGCTGCGCATCGTGACCGGCGCGCGGGACAATTACCGCCTGACCTTCAGCGGCACCACGGCCACGGTGAATTACGACGGCAAATTGAACACCACGAACGTGGTGGCCGGCACCAACGCCATCGCCGCCGCCTACAGCAACAACCGCGGCGGCCTGCCCGGCGCGGGCGGCACCGGCGGCACCACGCTCTACGTCATTGATGCCGACACCGACTCGCTCTACGTGCAGAACCCGCCGAACAACGGCACGCTCGTGGACGCCAAGCCGCTCGGCGTGAACGTGAACGCGGTCGGCGGCTTCGACATCAGCACGCTCAACAACCAGCCGCTCGCCATTCTCGATGTGGGCGGCGCGAACGGACTTTACGAAATTAATCTCGCCACCGGCGCGGCCACGCTCATCCGCTCGTTGCCCAATAACGTCGTGGACCTCGCCATCACGCTGCCGGTTTCGATTGAACCGACCTTGATCTACGGACTCACCGCCACGAACACGCTGGTCCCGTTCACCACCGACTCGACGAATGTGGGCGCGGTGTTGCCGGTCACGGGACTCGGCGGTGGCGAAACCATCGTGGGCCTGGATTTTCGTCCCTTCAACGGCCTGCTTTACGCCGTGACGCGCGACGCGGCCAATGCGGGCCGTGTTTACACCGTGGACCCCATCACCGGCGCGGCCACGGCGCTCACGCTCGCGGGCGTGCCGCTCACGCTCACGAACAGCGTGGGCCTGGATTTCAATCCCGTGGCGGTGTCCGGCGCGAACGCGTTGCGCATCGTGACCGGCGCGGATCAAAATTTTCGCCTCACCTTCAGCGGTTCGACCGCCACGGTGATCGCGGACCTCGCGATCAATCCCGGCAGCGCCGACTTGATGGCGGCGGGCTACGTGAACAACCGCGGCGGGCTTCCCGGCGCGGGCGGCGTGGGCGGCACCACGCTCTACGTTGTGGATTCCGTCACCGACACACTTTACATCCAGAACCCGCCGAACAACGGCACGCTCACCGTGCCCAAGCCCCTCGTGCATGACGTGTCAGCGGTCGGCGGCCTGGACATCCTCACCACCACGAACCGCGCGCTGGCCCTCTTCAGCGTGAATGGCACGAACGGCCTTTACGAAGTGGACCTCACCAACGGCTTCGCGAATTTTATACGCCCGCTGCCGTCCTCGCTCGTGGACCTCGCCGTCCCGATTCCCGCGCGGCTCAATTCGGTGAGCAATTTCCCCGGCCCGAACATCGCGCTCATCTTCGGCGGCGGCGTCGGCCCGTTCAATGTGCAGAAGGCGAACGTGGTCAATGATCCCTTCTGCTCCATCACGACCGTGGCCTCCGGTCCCGTGACCGTGGGCAAGGACGGCCCGCAAGGTTTCTATCGCGTGCGCGATCTGGCGAACGCGAATCTCACGCGCTTCACTTCCAGCCTGAGCGGCACGGCGAACGGCAACGGTTCAACCGGCTTCGGCCTCGCCACCGTGGACTTGAACGGCGACGTGCTGACCTACGACTTGGCTTACAGCGGACTGACCGGCGCACCCACGGCGGCGCACGTTCATCTCCCGGCCCCGACCACCGGCGCGTCCGGCGTGGCCTTCAGCCTCACGCCCGTCGGCGGACTCGGCACCACCGGACGTTACGCCGCGAGCGTGACGCTGACGCTGGCGCAAAAGACGGCCGTGCTCGCGGGCCTCGCGTACTTCAACCTCCATACGGCGGCGTTTGGCGGCGGTGAAATTCGCGGCCAGATCATGCCCGTGGCGCAGAAGGTCATCTTGAGCGGCGTGGCGGAACGTCCGACCGGCAACACCTCGCCGGCCTTCGGCGTCGGCGCGCTGACCATCATCGGGAACGAACTGGCCTTCGACATCAACTACCAGGGCCTGACCGCCCCGGCCACAGCGGCGCACTTCCACGCGGCGGCGGACAGCGCAGGCACGGCGGGCGTGATCATTGACCTAAGCAGCTTCGGCACGCTGGGCCGGGCCGGCACGCTCGCGGGCCGCGTCACGCTCACGGCGGCGCAGTATCTCGCCTTCGCCGACGGCAAAGTTTACGTGAACATCCACAACGCGAATTTCCCCGGCGGAGAAATTCGCGGACAGGTTGCGCCTTACATTGGCGAGCTGCCCTTCTCGGCGGACCTCACGGGCGCGGCGGAGAAACCGTCGGCGGTCACCACCTCCGGCTCGGGCTTCGTGGAAGCGGCGCTCGTGGGCAACACCCTCTCCTTCACCCTCGCGTATCGCAGCCTGACCAGCGCGATCACGGCGGCGCACCTTCACGGGCCGGCCACGTCGTCGGCCAGCGCGGCGGTGCTCATTGATCTGCTGCCTTACCATCGCGGCACCTACTCGACGCAGGGCGTGTTCAGCGGCTCGGTCGCGCTGGCCCCGGCGATGGTCAATGCGCTGTTGAACGGCGACCTCTACCTGAACCTGCACACGGCGGTTAACCCCGGCGGCGAAATTCGCGGTCAGCTCGCGCCGATGGTTCTCCCCGTCACGATGAACGGCGCCAACGAACGCCCGACGCCCGCGGTCACGCCCGCCACGGGCTACGGCTACGTCTGCCTGGTCGGACGGCAGGTCTCCATCGGCCTCCACTACCGCGATTTGATTGGCAACATCAGCAACGCGCATTACCACGGCCCGGCGGACACGAGCGGCTCGGCGGGCGTGCTGATCAGCCTGCCGTTCACAGCGGGCAATCCGTGGGGCTTCCTCCTCAACTCGCAGACGGTGACGGACGCGAACGTCGCGCCCTTTGTTGACGGTCTGATCTACGTGAACATCCACAGCACGGCGTTCGGCGGCGGAGAAATTCGCGGCCAGGTGCTGCCGTAGTTCGCGCGCAAGAATCAAGTGGAGAGAGCAAGGCGCCGGTCGGCAACGACCGGCGTTTTTTTTGGCGCGCGGACTTTCCAGTCCGCAGCAACGTGCTGACGCCAGGCCGTCGAAAGCAGTGGAGCGGCGGACAACCATGTCCGCCGTTACTGACCTTCGTTCCATGAGGCTCCAAGGTGGGATGATCAAACTGCGGACATGGCTGTCCGCTACTCCGTTCCATTTGGGTCACACGCCTTGGTGATACGTCTGGGTGTCCAGGCTGGCTGCGGACAGGAATGTCCGCGCGCCGCCGCTAGAACTTCCGCCCGGGAAACTCACGCGTCAGCGGTTGGCGCGTCGGGCCTTGGGACGGATTGCCGTAGCCGGGCGAAGCCGCGCCGTTCGCGGGCGTCGCGTTGTAACGCTTGTTCACGTCCTCGATGATCGGGCCGCGCAGACGATCCTGCTGGCGGTTGAATAACGTCGTGGGATCGCTGGCGCGCGGATCGTAGCCGCTCCCGCCCACCGTCGGCGTGGCGAGGCTGGAGGCCTTGGCCGCGGCGGCGTTGACCACGGGCTGGAGCGAATTGGGCGCACGGCCGGCCGCGCCCGCGTTCGGATTCAGCAACTGTTCAAAGTCGGTGCGCCGCTGCAGTTGCGCGGGCGTGAGTTTTTCGGACGCGCGGTTCGCGTTGAATTCAAAGGGCGTGCTGGCGCGCATGCCCGGAGGACTGAAGTCCTCATCCTCCCGCTGCGCGTAAGACTGGCCGCCGGAACCGCCACGTCGCGCCTCTTTTCTTCCGTTCGCCGCATCACCTGGTTTCCAGTCGAGATCCGTGACCGGGGCCAGACTGCGTGCTGGGTCAGAACGAAACGGCGAGTCCAGATCCTTCATGGACGACGAGCCGGGCCGGGACTTTTGCGTCGCGGACTTGAACGGATGATTTTCCGCGTCGCGCAGCGCCTCCTTGCGCGCTTTTTCTTCGTCGGGGTCGGTGAACATGGCCGGCGTGCGGAGCAGGGGATGCGTCCGCTCGCGCTCCAGGTCGCGCGGCTCGCTGCGCATCATGGGCGGCGGCGTCCGGGGCGGAGGGCTGGCGGCGGGAGCGTCAAAATTTGGGTTCGAGAAGTCCAGCCCGCGCTCCCGCACCTCGGGCAAATCGCTCTCAGGTTTTGGCGGCGCGGCGAAGGCCACGGCGGGCTTGGAAAAACGAATCGCATCACCCGCCAGCGCCGCGCAGGCCAGCCCGACGCTCGTCAGCGTCGCCAGGACGCGGGCGTGACCAAAGGACTGTCGGCAAAAGTTCATCAATGAAAGCGGCGCACTATAATCGTGGCGGTGGGCCGGTCAAACGTGCAGTCAGTTGACCGCGCGGTGCGGGTTTACGTTCAAGCATGGCTGAAAGTTGATCCACGAAAGCCACGGTCGGGCGGACGCCTCCAACGCCGCTTTGGGAACCGGCCAATAAAATGTTAATGCCCGCCGACAACTAAGCTTTGAACGCGCCGCCCCTTTCCACTCTCCTACGCCCGTGCTTGATTCCGTGAACCCAGAGACCGGCTCGTCCTCGGCTGATTTGCGCAAGGGCCGTCGCAAGAAATCCGCCCACGAGGCGCGCGCCGTCTCATCCGTGGACCGGCTGCCGCCGCATTCCGTGGAGGCCGAGCAGGGCGTGCTGGGCTGCGTGTTTCTCATGCCGCACGAGTGCCTCGGCCTGTGCGTCGAGAAGTTCAAGCAGGGGCCGGATGTGTTTTACGACCTGCGGCACAAGACCATCTACGAGTTGCTCATCGAGATGTATGACCGCAAGGAAGCCATTGACGTCATCACCGTCCAGCAGCGGTTGAAAGACCGGCAGCAACTCGAAGCCGTCGGCGGCATCGCCTACCTCGCCACCCTGCCGGACACGGTGCCGAGCGCGGCGAACCTTTCGTTCTACGTCAACATTGTCCGCGAGAAATACACGCTGCGGAGAATGATCGCCACCTGCACCGACGTGGTGGCGCGCGTGTACGAACACGAGGGCGAAGTGGACGCACTGGTGGACGAAATCGAGACGGACATCCTCCGCCTGAGCGAAGAGCGCGTGGAGGTGCAGACGTTGCTGATCAAGGACGTGGTTCACAAAGCCATTAACCGCCTCGAAGAGTACCACGCCAACCAAGGGATGCTCACCGGCCTCAGCACCGGCTTCCCCGACCTGGATAAGATGACGACCGGGATGCACGGCGGCGAAATGATCGTCATCGCCGCGCGCCCCTCGATGGGCAAGACCTCGCTGGCCATGAACATCGCCGAGGCGGTGGCCATTGATCAGAAGATGCCGGTGGGCGTGTTCTCGCTGGAAATGAGTTCCGAATCGCTCGTGTTGCGCATGCTCTGCTCGCGCGCGCGGGTCAACTTGCGGAACATCCGCGAGGGCTTTTTCTCCGAGCGCGACTTCCCGAAAATCACCAGCGCCGCCGGCAAACTCGCCGCCGCGCCGCTCTACATTGATGACACGGCGGGCCTCTCCATCCTGCAATTGCGGGCCAAGGCGCGGCGCATGTGGCAGCAGTATGGCTGCAAGCTTTTCGTCATTGACTACCTCCAACTGCTTCACTCTACTGCGCGCCGAGCCGAGAATCGTCAGCAGGAAATTGCGGATATTTCCAACGGTGTGAAGGCCCTGGCCAAGGAACTCAACGTGCCCGTCATCGTGCTGGCGCAGTTGAATCGTGAGATCGAAAAGGAAAAAAACCGCAAGCCCCGCATGTCGGATTTGCGCGAATCGGGCGCGATTGAACAGGATGCGGACTTGATTGGTCTGCTCTACAAGCCGTCCTCGGGGGACGACGATGAGGGACCGGGCGCCGAGCAGGAATCGGTGGCGGTGAACCTCCTGATCGCGAAGCAGCGCAACGGACCGACGGGCGACGTGAACCTCACGTTCCTGAAAACGTACACCCGGTTCGAGAGCGCCGCGAAGATCAGTGCTGACGACAGTTCGGCTGAATAGCTGTAGATGAACAAACTCTTTCGTTACGTGGCGCTCGCGCTTTGGCTCGGCGCCACTGCCATCCTTTCCGCCCAGACTCCGAGTCAGGTGAAGAAGGTCGAGCTGAAGCAAGTCGGCCCGCAGGAGGTCAGCGAACAACTCATCCGCGCGAACATCCGCGTGCGCCCCGGCGATCCCTACAGCAGCGTGGCGGTCATTGACGACATTCGGAACCTCTACGGCACCGGGCATTTCCTGAACATCCGCACCATCGAGGAGCCTTCGCCCGAAGGTCTCACGCTCACCTACGTGCTCGTGGCCAAGCCGCGCGTCACGGACATCCGTTTCGTGGGCAACGCGAAGTATGACAACAAGCAACTGACCAAGATCATCAAGTCCAAGGTCGGCCAGTTGCTGGACGAGCGGCAGCTCTTCGCCGACGTGCAGGAGATCAAGAAGAAGTACCAGAACGCCGGACTCCAGCGCACCGAGGTGAAATACATCCTCAATCCCGACGAGAACGCGGGCCGCGCGACCGTGACCTTCGAGATCGCCGAGACGCCGAAAGTCCGCATCGTGGACGTGGTCTTCGACGGCGCAAATCACTTCACGCAAAAGAAGCTCCGCAAGCAGATCAAGACCAAGCGCTGGTGGTGGCTCGGCGTCTTCAGCGGCGCGGGCAAGCTGAAGGACGATCAACTGGAAGACGACAAGGACGCGCTCATCGAGTTCTACCGCAACCAGGGCTACATTGATTTCGAGTTGAAAGAGGTGAAGCAGGAATACTTCACGCCCACGCGGATGATTCTGCATTTCATCGTCAACGAGGGACGGCAGTACAAAGTCGGCGCGGTCGGCCTCAAGGGCGCGGCCATCTTCAGCACCAACACCCTCGCCGAAACGTTGCGGATGAAAGTCGGCGACACCTTCACCCCCGAGGGGCTTTCGAAGGATCGCGATGCGGTGGAGGATTATTACAGCTCGCGCGGTTACATCGAGACGCGCGTGGTGCCGCGCAAGAATCCGAACGTGGACACCGGCACGATGGATGTCGTGTATGAAATCGCCGAGAGCGAGAAGGTGAAAATCGGGCGCATTGACATCAAGGGCAACGTTCGCACCAAGGACACCGTCATCCGCCGCGAACTCGCGGTGTCGCCCGGCGAGACCTTCGACATGGTGCGCGTGCGCCGCAGTAAAAACCGTTTGATGCAGACCGGCTTCTTCGAGCGCGTGGACACGCGGCCCGAGGACTCCGACGTGCCGAACGAAAAAAATCTCATCGTGGGCGTCGAGGAAAAGAACACCGGCCAGTTCACCGTGGGCGCGGGCTTCAGTTCCGTCGAATCGTTCGTCGGCTACGTCGAGGTTTATCAGGGCAACTTTGATTTGTTCAAGTGGCCGACCTTCACGGGCGCGGGGCAGAAGTTCCGTGCGAAGGTCGCGCTCGGCACGTTGCGGCAGGATTACGAAGTGTCGTTCATCGAGCCGTGGTTCCTCGACCGCAAGCTCTCGCTCGGCGTGGATCTTTATTACAAGGAGATTGCCTTCTACAGCGACCTGTATGACCAGCGGCAGGCGGGCGGTAAAGTCAGCCTCACCCGCACGCTGGGCAGCGACTTCCTGATTGGCAGCATCAGCTACACGCCGGAAATCATCGGCATTCTGAAGGTGGATCGGGATTCGCCGAGCACGATCCTGAACACGGAGGGCAGCTTCTTCCTGAACCGTTTCGGCGCCTCCATCGCCTATGACACGCGCAATAACTCGCTCCTGCCGAACAAGGGCCAGCGCACCGAACTCTCCACGGAATTGACCGGCGGCGACGCGAATTTCTACAAGCTGGAGGCGAAGACGGCGTGGTATTTCCCCGGTTTCTTTGAAGGTCACGTTCTCGAAGTGGGCATGAAAGGCGGCGTGGTGGAGGCGTTGAACGATTTCGGTGACGATGCGGGGGCGTACACTTATTACAAAGAGACCGACCCGATTACTGGAGCCGTGGTCACGAAGCGTGTCGCCAACCTCAAGCACAACGACGTGCCCTTCTTCGAGCGTTACTTCCTCGGCGGCGCCTACTCGCTGCGCGGCTTCAAATATCGCGATGTTTCTCCGCAGGAGCGCGGGCGCGGCAGCGTTGGCTTCGAGCCGGTCGGCGGCAACAGCTTCTACTTCGGCTACGCGGAATACAGCGTGCCGATCATCGAGTTTCTGCGCGTCGCGACCTTCTTCGACATGGGCAATGTGTTTTACGACTCCTACAAATTCAAAAGCACCTTCGCCTCGGACTTCGGCTTAGGCCTGCGTCTGAACATCCCGCGGCTGGGGCCGCTGCGATTTGACTACGGCATCCCGCTTCAGGACCCTGATAATCGCGGGGGCGGCGGGCGGTTCAACTTCACCGTCGGCTACCAGCGTGAGTTTTAATTTTTGCTGAACATGAAAAAGACATTGCTCGTATTGACCTCCTGTTGCCTCCTCGCGCTGGGCGCGTCCGCCGCCGAGGCGCAGAAGATTGCCACCATTGACCTCCGCAAAGTGTTCGATGGCTTTTGGAAAACCAAACAGGCCGACGCCAAGCTCAAGGAGGACGCCGGTGAACTGGAGAAGGACCGCAAGATCATGGTGGACCAGTTCCAGAAGAGCGAGGAGCGCTACAACAAGACCGTCGAGGCCGTCAAAGACCTCGCCCTCTCGACCGCCGAGCGTGACAAGCGCAAGAAGGACGCGGAGAACGAACTGCTCGGCCTGCGCGACATGGAGGGCCGCATCAAGCAGTTCGATAACACTTCGCGCGCGCAGCTCGCCGAGAAGCAACGCCGCATCCGCGACAACATCCTGACCGAGATTCGCGAGACCGTGAAGCTCAAGGTCAAGACCGCGAACTACACCATGGTTCTCGACACCGCCGCCGAGACCCCGAACGGCACGCCCATTGTCCTCTACACCAACGGCTCCGACGATCTCACCGACTTGGTGCTGAAAGAGCTGAACATCAACGCCCCGGCCACGCCGGCGGCGGCGAAGTAGCCTCGCCCTTTGCCACGGGGTGTGTTTGGAAGTGGCGGTCCGAGCGCGTGGCGTCAGGCATCCTGACTGACCTAGAGGGCTGGCGTCCCGCCGCCCGGACCGGGCGTTGGAAGGTTCTCGCGCTTGGAAAAAAGCCCGACCCAGTTCCCGCCAGGTGGGACGCCTGCCGCCACGGGCCCTCCAATTCCCATCGCACCTGATCCTGAGCCTTTGCTGGAGGCGCGGCATTAGCCCGAACTCCGAAGTCGGGGCGGCGTAGCCGCTGGGGTAGCACAGGCAACCTGCCTGTGCCGCGCGGCGACCAGCCGCGCGGAACGGAGGAGGATGCAGGAAAGTTTTGCGGCACCCATTTCCAAGCCACGCTCCCACCCTTCCGCCCGGCTGGTCGCCGGGCGGGACGGGCTGGTAGCCCGTTCCACCCGTTCCGACTTCGAAGTTCGGCATTAGAAATCGGATTGGAACCGCCGACACGGGTCGGACATAACACCCCATGCGAATTCTTCTTCTGCTCGCTGGCGCGTTGGCGCTGCTTCCACTCCGCGCCGTCGAGCTGACCCGCATTCTGCAAAACAATCCCGGCCTCGTCGTGGACCTCGGCGTCGGACTCTACGCTTTTCCACTGCCGATGGATTGGGATGGAGATGGCGATCTCGACTTGCTCGTGGCTTGTCCTGACAAACATTACCAAGGCGTCTATCTCTTCGAGAATCCGGCGGGCCAGGGCGTGGCCATGCCGGTGTTCAAGGCGGGCAAGCGTCTCGGCCCGGCGGCGGAATACATGACGCTCTCGACAGTGAACGGGAAGCCGCGCCTGCTCGCCCGTAATCGCGAGTATCCGAATTTCACCCGCGGTGACTTCACCACCACGCGCGCCATTTATCCGACGAACCTGCTCGCCAACATCCAGCGCGTGCGCGGCAACACCTGGCGCTACGCGGACGTGGACGGCGACGGCGCGAGCGACTTGCTCGTGGGTCATGATTCGTGGGATGACTTCGGCTGGTTCGGCACGGACTGGGCGCGCCAATACAACGCACGCGGCGCATGGACTGGCGCGCTGCCGCACGGCTGGTTCTACTGGATCAAGAACGATGGCACCGACGCCGCACCAAAGTTTGGCCGGCCGCAACAACTCCTCGCCGGAGGCCAACCGATGGAAGTCGTGGGCGCACCCACGCCGAACCTCGCGGACTTCGACGGCGACGGCGACCTCGACCTCATCAGCGGCGAGTTCCTCGACGGCTTCACGTTCTTCGAGAACATCGGCACGCGCACGCGACCGGACTTCGCGATTGGTGTGAAGCTGACGCAACTCGGCCAACCGCTCGTGATGGACCTGCAAATGATCGTGCCGCACGCCGTGGACTGGAACGGCGACCAGCGCGCGGACTTAATCTGCGGCGACGAGGACGGGCGCGTCGCGTTCCTCGAAAACACCGGGCTGCGCGTGAACAGCGCGCCGAACTTTTTGCCGCCGCGCTACTTCCAGCAGGAGGCGGACGAATTGAAGTGCGGCGCGCTGGCCACGCCCTCCGTCGTTGATTGGGACGGCGACGGCGACGAGGACATCATCAGCGGGAACTCGGCGGGATACTTGGAATTCATTGAGAACCTCAGCGGCCCGCGCGTGGCCGCGCCGCAGTGGGCCGCACCCAAGAAACTTTCTGCGAACGGCCAAGTCATCCGCATTCAAGCCGGGCCGAATGGATCGATTCAGGGACCGATTGAAGCGAAGTGGGGTTACACCGTGCCGAGCGTCGCGGACTGGGACGGCGACGGGCTGCCGGACATCGTGTTCAATTCCATCTGGGGTCGCATCGAGTGGTTCAAGAATGTCGGCACGCGCACCACGCCGAAACTCGCCGCGGCCGAGAGCGTTGAAGTGGATTGGCCATTGGCGCTGCGGACACCGCCCAAGCCCGCATGGAATTGGTGGAATCCCAAGGACCGCGAACTCGTCACGCAATGGCGCACCTCGCCCGTGACGGTGGACTGGAATGGCGACGGCTTGATGGACCTCGTAATGATGGATCACGAAGGCTGGCTCTGTTTCTGGCCGCGTGAGAAGCGTGGCGACAAGCTCGCGCTGCTGCCGGGTCAGCGCGTGTTGTGTGATGAATCGGGCGCACCCCTGCGCTTCAACTCCAGCGCGCTCGGCGCGAGCGGACGGCGCAAACTCACCGTGACCGATTGGGACGGCGACGGCAAACTCGACATCCTCGCCGATGGAAAGAACGCCGTCCTCTGGCGTCAGGTCGGACAGCGCGATGGTAAGTGGCTGTTCAAAAATGAAGGTGACTTGGCGACCGGCGACACTTCGGGACATTCACCCACGCCCGCGACTTCCGATTGGGATGGCGATGGTAAACGCGACCTGGTGCTGGGCGCGCAGGAGGGACATTTCTATTTCCTCAAAAATCCGCGCAGCCGGTGAGTGCCGTTGAAAACATTCAAGGCACCGCGATGCGGTAGAAGCGCTGCGTGTTCGTAGGCGAAGGATCGAGCAGCCAGTAAAGTCCGTTGGTGCTGCCGTTGTTGGTGAGGAGTGGCGTCCAGATATTTTGTGCCAGGTCAGAGGAGACTTCGAGGACGTTGGTCCGCGTGCTGCCGCCCGAGACATCAATGCGCAACCCGCCGTTCGTCGGCGCAGCGGACAAAATCCTGGCGTAGCCCGCCTGATCTTTCCAATAGCGGAGCAGGGAACTCAGCGCGGCGGGCTGATTCGTCGGGACGGAATTGCCGAGTTGATCCGAGACGTTCAAGCCGTGGCACACGGCGCAGGTGCGAATCTCGCCCGGCTGATACGTGAGCCAGTAACGCTCGCGTACGGCGTGCTGCCCGGAGTTGTCCGTGGTCTGATGCGTCACGGCGCGGCGCGCGGGAACGAAGCTGGCCTGTGAACCATCAAGACCCAGCCGCGTGGCTCCGGTGACCGCGTTCGTGATCGGCACGTTGAACTTGATCGCGGCGGCATCGTGCATCGGCATGGCCAGCACGCGCCGGCCCGGCACCGGGTTCGTGGTGCCGTAAGTCAGCCCGCGCAACTGGTCGGCCTGGAAAAACTGGATGTATGTGATGTCGTAAATTTTTCCCGTGTTCGTGCCGAGCGTTTGCACGCCGCCGGGGACGCGCAGATTGAACGGCTGTTCGCGATCCGCGCGGTCGCGTCGGGTCACGTTGCGGCTCACGACGAGCGCGAGGTCATTCGACCGCAGCCACGCCTGCATGTCCGCGACGGGCACGCCTTCTTTCGCAAACACCGCGGCCTCCACCGCCGCGACGGAGGAACTGGTGGCGCTGGACGGCGCGGCGCGCGTGATAATTTCCGCCGCCTGCAATTCCCACAGCACGTTCGTGTTCGTGATGCTGAGGGAGCCGCTGAAGTATATCGCCGGGTTGGTCAGTCCGGTGGTGAGGAACTGGTTGGTGGTCCAGGTCGCGCCGGACTTGTTCAGTTTCATCAAACGGAAGTTGTAGAACGAACGCGGCTGTGTGGCCGTGCCGGTGTTCTGATCGAGGCTGGGTGCGGTGGTGTAGGCGGCCACCAAGGTTCCGTCGCTCATCGGCAGCGGGTCACGATACGCGCCGAAGGCGTTCGGCCCGGCGGTGGATCTCGGTGTGATGTATTGGATGGGCATGTTCTCGCCGTTCAAGTTTGGAGCGCCCGCGAGCGTCACGATCTGGCCGGCGCTGTGCGTGCCGAAGTCCGGCGCATCAATGCCGAAGAAGCTGCCGACGTTGGTCGGGTCTTCGTGGAGTTGCAGGAGGTTGTTGATCGAGTTCGTGCGGTTCGCGCTCAGGCCGTGAAGGATGCTGGTGAACTGTGGCCGCAAATTTCCATCGTTCGTGAAACTCGAACCGCGAAAGCCCGGCAGCAATTCATGACGGCCAATGTGGTTCAGAAACTCCAGCCCGGTCCCGTCCTGGTTGACCATCCACGGGAAGAACGCGTTCAGCGCGTTGCCCTGCACCTTGGTGATCGCGAGCTGGTTGCTGTCATACGTGCGCGGCTCCGGGAACAGTTCCACCGGACGGTTCGTGAGGCTGTAGGCCGTCGTCGCTTCGTCGTAGTAGTTGAACGTGCCGTTGGTGGCCCGGCCCATCCGGTCATCGGTGGCCGTGCCATCCTGCACCAGATGATCCCAGCGGGTGAAGAGCACGCGTCCGTAGCTGTCCACGATGGGATTGAAGTCTCCGCTCGGCGAATGATCCATCTGGAACAAATCCCCGGTGCGCGGGTCGAGGCTCCACAGGCCGCTGTTCGAGGGAATGTTATTGTACTCGTCGAGCGGAGGATAGAGATGCGCGGCGCCGTTACGTGGACGGTCGCAGGCGAAGATGATGCGTCCGTCCGTGCCGTAGCACGCCATCACGTTGTTGTAATTCGTCGGCTGGTTCGGAAGCTTCACGATGGCTGGCGGCGTATTGCTGTTGTTGACCAATGCGATCAGGTTCGTGATTTCGTAAAGCTGCCAGAAGAACACCGTTGCATCCGCCGCGCTGAGTGGCGCGCCCACCACCATGCTGAACAGCGCGCGATTGCCATCCCAGTGCACCAGTGGATCACGCACCGCGATGCCGATGCCGTGCTGCGGGCCGTTCGTGCCCAGGCCGAACTTGCGGGTGACGTTCAACAGCGCGCCGTTTGTGTAGCGTATCCAAAGGTCGCCACCGCGTGCGGCGTGCAAGGTGTCAGCGAGGTGGTTTCCCAGTGGCGAAACCACAGACACGGCGACGTTGGAGGCGGAGTTGGCATTACGTTCGTCGGGCAATGGAACTTGCGTGACGAAAAGAATGGGATGAGGCAAGGCCGCTGCCGCCGCGAAAATCTGACCGGGCAAGGCGCACGCGAGACTGAATGCAACCGCCAGCAGATGTGTGTGAGAATTCATGAAGTTGTTTTGTCAGCACAACGCACGCCGTTGTCTTGGTTGAAAAACAAGGCTGGTTAAGTTTGCTCGTGTCCCGTCTTCGCCGCCGCCGTCCTCACTTTGGGCAGTAAAGGAGCGCGGGCGTCACGCCCGCTGGAACGCTCTGGTCGTCAAGGCGGGCGAGACGCCCGCGCGCCCGCGCGCCGTCAGTTCAGTTCCGCCAGCGCCTGTTCCATTTCCATCTGCGGGCCTTCGTGGTGCTGGGCGATGGCGAGGTCGAGGGCGCGCTGAAAAGCAGTCTTCGCTGCGGGCTTGTCGCCCAGCGCGAGCGCAGATTTTCCAATCAGGATTTGCACGACCATCCAATCCGGCTTCTTCGCCAGCGCCACGGTGAAATGTTCTTGGGCCTGCGCGAACTGCTGCGCGTCGAACAGCGCCTTGCCGAGGCTGAAGCGCGCGAGTTCGTTCTGCGGAAATTGCTCCACCATTTTCTGGTGGCGGGCGATGGCGTCGTTCATGGCGGCTAACGCGGACGGACCAGAATCTCTTCCACGATGGCGCGCGGCGGCAGATTGATCGCGAGCAGCGCGCATTCGGCGATGTCGTCGGCGGTCATCATGCGGACGCGCGCGGCGGCGTCGGGCGGCGTGGGGCGTTTGTCGAGCAGCGGCGTGTTGATGTCGCCGGGAAAAATCGCGCAGGCGCGCACCCCGCGGCCGCGTTCCTCCGCATTGATGGCCTGCGTCAGTCCCGCGAGACCCCATTTGGAAATGACGTAGCCGGGGCCGGCCTTCGGGCTGGCCTGTTTGCCCGCATCCGAAACGATGTTCACGATGGTGCCCGTCTGGCGCTCGCGCATCTGCGGCAGGAAAGCCTGCGTGCAGTAGTAGGCACCGTGCAAATTCGTATCAATCATCGCGTGGTAATCCTCGAGCGAAAGCACATCGAGCGCACGCTTCGGCGCGTTCGTGCCGGCGGCGTTCACCAGCACGTCCACGGTCTTAAAAATCTCCAGCACCGCGTTCGCCATCTGCTGCACCTGTTCCACGCGTCCGATGTCGCAGGGGATGACGAGCACTTCGTGCTTCTGCAGCCCGGTGAGCTGGGCGGTTTCGTCGAGCGAAGCTTGGGTGCGACCGAGAAGAGCGAGCCGCCAGCCTTGCTTGGCGAGCGCGATGGCGATGGCGCGACCGACGCCGCTGCCCGCGCCGGTGATGACAACAGTGCGATTCATGCGCGGCGTTGTAACGGGTGCAGCGGAACGGGAGAAGGGAGAAGTGCGGGACCGGCCAAGGTTGACCACGGAAGACACGGAATGAAAAACTTCCTTCGCCTCATTCCGTGTCTTCCGTGTCTTCCGTGGTTCCTCATTCTTGCTTCAACCGCCGCGGTACACGCAGCGCGACAGGCATGTTTCGGCCACGGCGATTTCCGCGAGCAGCGGCAGTTGCGGCTTCAGACGGTCCCAGATCCACCTGGCCAGCATTTCGCTCGTGGCGTTTTCCAGTCCGGGGATGTCGTTCAGGTAATAGTGATCCAGCCGGTCGAGCAACGGCTTGAAGGCTTCGGAGATTTCCGAGTAGTCCATGAGCCAGCCCATGTGCGGATCGCATTCGCCGGCCACGACGACCTCGACGCGGAAGCTATGACCGTGGAGCCGTGCGCATTTGTGCTCGGCGGGTACGTTCGGCAGCTTGTGCGCGGCCTCGAACTGAAAGGTTTTCCGGAGTTCTATGTTCATAGGAGTGATGCGTGAGGCGTGGTGCGTGAAAAAAAGGGGATGGGGTCTGTCGTCTGGGTTCTGGGGCGCGTGCCCCCGGCGTCTCGCCGGGCGGGGCTTGGTTCAAAGTTCAAAGTTCGAGGTTCAAGGTTCAAAGTTTCCGCCCTTCGTCATTCGTGAATTCGTCATTCACCCCTCCCAATCCGTCCACGTCACCAGGTCGCCGAGCGCGGGACGTCCGTCGTGCCGCCAGGTGAGCGGCGGGTGTTGCATGGCGCCGAGCGGGCAGAGGCGCGTGACGCCCCAGCGGGCGAACTGCGTCGCCAATTCACGCGCCCGGTCGCCGGTTGCGCCGAGGCCGACGGTGGAAACTTTTCCGCGCACGCTCTCGGCGTGGCGCATGGCTTCGACGGCGTCCGCGACGGGCTTCACGTAGATGAAGCGGTTCAGGCACGAGAGTTGAAACTGTGGATCAGCTTCATAGACCACGGTCCATGCAGTGGAGCTATCGCTGCGCCAGAGCTTGGTGTCGTTGGTGGCGGCGGCGCGCATTTCATAGAAGCTGCGGCGCGACGCGATGACGGCGGCGGCTTCGGTAGCCAGCGGGCCGCGCGGTTCGACGGATTCCTGCTTCGCCAGTTCTTCCGCGAGCAGTTCGGCAAACTTCTCCGCGCCCGCCGCGCCGCCGTGCTCCACGTAAAACAAATGCGGCGAGAGGCAGCCGAGTTGATTCCACGCCACCACGTCGGCTACGGCGCGCCACACCGTCTTCGGCAATTCGAAGCGCGTCAGCGCATCACCCGTCACGTAGCCGAAGCTCACGCGATGGCCGTAGCCGAGAAACCGCACGCGCGGCGGCAGTTTTTTTTGTACGATGGCGAGCGTTTCATCCGAGCCAGTGCAGGTCACGCAGTCAGCCTCGGCGAAGAGCGCCTGTTCCAGCGGGTCGGTCCCACCGGGCCACTCGGCGATTTCCAGGCACGACGCCATCTTCGGTTCTACTTCGTAAATGGAATGCGCGAACAGGCGCGGCAGCAGCGACGTGCCGCGCGCGCACTTGACCATCTGCGCCGAGCGCGTGAGGAACCCCAGCACGATGCTGAAGAGGGCGGGATTCGGAATGTTCCCCGCCGTGATGTGGACCAGCAGTTCCGGCCCGCGCGCCAGCGCCGCCGTGTGGCTCGCGCGGTCGGTGCTGAAACGGTCCAACCGTTCGACATGCCCGAGGTCTTGCGCGAGCAGCGCATTGAGATTTTCTGTGGTGAAGGTTTGGAAGAACGCGTCGAGTCCGCGCGCGAGGGTCGTCGTGTTGAATCCGGTTTCGGCCCCGGCGCGTTCGAGCGCGAGTTTGCGGAAGGGATTTTCCGGCTCCAGCCAGCTTTGCGCCGTGGCCGCGAGCACGCCCACGATGCTGTTCGTCGAGCGCGCCGCGAGATATTGCTCGCGATTGCGCTTCAACGTCTGGCACGCCTCGGTCACCAGAGTGGGCGTGATGGCGTGTTCAGGCGGCAGATCAGCGATGAAATAATTGGGCAAGTTCATGGCGCGGTATGTGATGCCTCACGCAAGGGACGCAAAGGAAAGAAGTGCTTTTCCCTTTGCGAACTTTGCGTCCTTTGCGTGAGGCATTTGTTCATCGGACCTTTCCTTCCTTGAAAGCTTGTTCACGATTTCGCAACGCACGCAGGCACGGCAGCCCCAGCAGCGACAACAACAGAAACACCGCGAGCCAGCCGTAGAGCGGATAGTACGCGGACATTTCGGTTTTGCGCGCGCCGAAGCTTTCGACCCATTTGCCCACGATGAAGTGCGAGAGATTGCCCAGCAGCCCGCCGATGGTGATGAACAATCCGAACACGCGCCCGCGCACCGCGTTCGGCACCGACTCCATCAAGGCCGCTTCCACGATGGGATAGCTCGCGAGGAAAAAGAATCCATAGACCAGCAGCACCGGCACCACCCACGCCACCGGCACATGCGGAAAGGCCGCGACGAATCCCGCCGAGATAACGATGAGCACTGCCGCCCAGCGCAGCCGCGCGCAGTCGCTGAAGTGGCCGAAGAGCGGATTGCTGATCGCCGAAGCCACAAACAACACGCTGATGGTCAGTCCGGTTCGCCCTACGTCGAAGCCGCGCGCCTTTTGCAGAAACAACGAGCCGATGGTGCTCATGCTGCTGCCCGTGAAATCGCGCAGGAGAAACAAGAACGCCGCCGCGAGGAACATCAGCCACAGCGCGGGTGTGGGGAACATGGGTTCCGTTTGGCGCGCGGACTTTCCTGTCCGCAGCGAGCCGCTCGGTGAGGAAGTGTCAGGGTTATTCTGCTGCGCGCCGCCGTTCGTGGCGGGCGGCGCACAGGAGTGTCCGCGCGCCGCGTGTTCCTCCGCCAGCCACGCGAATAGTGCCGCCATGATGAGTCCAAAAACCCCCAGTTCCGCCACCGGCCATCGCCAGTCGCCCGTCATTTGCGCACGCCAACCGGCGTAAAGCGGCCCGAGGCAAAATCCCACGCTCGCGCCGATGCCGAGCGTGCCGAGCGCGCGTCCCGTGGTCCCCGGATACAATTGCGCCACCAGCGCGGTGGCTGCCGGATGAAAAAAACTTCCGCCCAAGCCCGCGACGATCACACACGCCAGCGCCAGCGGATAAGTGGGCGCGAAGGCCAGTCCCATGAAGCCCAGCGAGTTGATCAGCAGGCCGACAGTCAGAAGTTTCTTCCGGCTGAACCGATCCGCCATCACGCCCATCGCGTAGCTCGGCAGAAAATACGCGACGAGCATTACAGTCACGAGCAGCGTCGCGTCCTCCACCGAATCGCGCCGATAGAACGCCTGCATCGGCAGGTAGAGCGGGATGAGCGCCATCTGGTAGATGTGCGTGAACGCGTGCAAGACCGTGGTCAACGCCAGCGTGCGGGAGTGGTGGGAGAGTGTTCCGGTCATGTCTTGTTGCGCGCAGGTTTGGCCGGGCGTTTGGGAAAAGCGGCGCTGAAGCGACCGCACTCCAAACGCTCCGCGAAGTTCGAGGCGTCTGATGCTGCGCGCCAGCGTTTGGAGTGCGGTCGCTTTAGCGCCGTTTTAGGACGCGTGATGGTGGTCTGCCGCTCTGTTATTCTCATGCTGTTCGTCCCTCGTTCAAACTCATCAACGAACAACCGCGCGCCTCGGCTTGCGTGGCGCGACCGATTAACCCGAAGCCGTCGCCACGGCGCACGGCCAAGTCTTCCGTCTGAATCGCGAGCACGCTGCGGACATTCGCCAGATCGAAAAGGCGAAGCAACCCGGTTTCGCCCTCGGCGACTTCGCATCCGGTCTCGGGTGAGATGACTTGCGCGCGCGCCCACGGAGGGAAGTGGAAGGCAGGTGAGTGGGTGAGTGGGTGGGTGGGTGAGTGAGGCGGCTGACTTTGGACTTCGGACCTTGGACTTTGGCCCCCTGCCACTCTGTCGTAAGCCTGCGAACTGAGTTCGCTCATGCCGTATTCGGTCACGATGTTTTCCGGCGCGATGCCGAGGTGATTGGTGAGGAGGGCGTGGAGTTCGGCCTTCGGCACTTCGCGCGACTGGCCTTTGTAGCCGCCGGTTTCCAACACGCGCGAGCCGCGTGCGAGTTGGTAGCGCCTGTTGTTCGCGGCAAAGTCATCAAGCAGGTGAACGAAGTTAAACGCGGTGCCAAGCAGCATCAGCGGACGATTCGCGCACACGGATTTGCGGATGGCGAAGAGCGCGGTGTCGAGATCGAGCGTCCATGCGCCGCCAGCGTCGAGTCGTCCGGCGAAAAGCGAATCGCGTGCGCCGAACTCGCGGCGCACGTTGTCGAACATGTGAACGAGCGAGGAATTGGGCGCGGCGGCGGGCGGCGGCGTGAGCGCGAGCATCGGCAGCTTGTCGAGCGGGCCGAGGAGTTGTTCCTCCACGAGGTCGTTCACATCCGCGAGTAAGTGGCACTCGAACCACGGCAGCAGCGAAGCTTCGTAAAGCGCGAGCGACTCAGCAGAATGAAAATGCCGGCTGCGTCGCTGCTTGGTGGTGCCGCTGGAGAAGAAGCACGCCGTGTGCTCGTCCGGCGCGAGGCTGGTGAGTTCGAGTTCTTTGAATGCGCTGGTCGGCACGGCGGGGATTTCCTCCCAGCGCAAAATGTCCGCCGCGCTTTTCACGCCGCGAAATTCACAGAGCCGCCGGTAAGCCGTGTTGTGCGCGAACTGAAGTTGGAACAGTGCGAGGGCCAGTTGGTTGAACGCGGCATCTGGCTGCGGGCAGCCGGAAGCGCTGAACGCACGCAAGCGCGCGGCGTAATCGGCGAAGGTCGGTTCGTGTGTCATGCGGTTTTGTTTCAAGCTCCGGCTGGTTTTCCGCGACAGCCGGACGCGCGGACTGTGCGGGAGGCGCGCAGACTTTGCAACCGGGCGCATCCAGTCCGGTTGGAGCGCGGGCTTTCCAGCCCGCAGCAGCGTGGGACGCCGGAATGAAGACGCGAGGGTCGAAGCGGTTCTACTTGGAACGTAGCTGCGGGCTGGAAAGCCCGCGCTCCGTGGAACTGCCCGTTGCCAATCATCGTCCTGCTCTCTACGCTCGCGCCGCATGAAGCCACCCGAACTCAAACGTGCTCTCGACGTGGCCGTGAAATCCGCCCGAGCCGCCGGCGCGTTGATGCAGCAGAATTTTCATCTCCCCAAAAAGACCAACGAGATCGCGCAGTTCGACATCAAGCTGGAGCTGGATGTGAAGTGCCAGCAGCTCATCGAGAAAAAACTTGCCGCCGCATTCCCGAAAATTTCCGTGCTCGGCGAGGAGGGCAACAGCGGCGACGCCACCACGCCGCTGCGCTGGGTGCTTGATCCGATTGATGGCACGGTGAACTACGCCTACGGCATTCCGCATGCGTGCGTGTCCATCGCGCTACAGGAGAAATCCGCCAAGGTTCATCGCCGCCATTCCCTCACGCCCGATGGCTACGCCACGCTAATCGGCGTCGTGTACGATCCATTCACCGACGAACTGTGGACGGCGACGCAGGGCGGCAAGGCGTTCGTGAACGGCAAGGTCATTTCCGTGAGCGAGCGCGCGACGCTCGGTGAATCCATCGTGGCGATGGGCTTCTCGAAACGTCAGGACGCGATGACGGAACTGCTTCCGGTGCTGAACCGCCTCATTCATCGCGTGCGCAAGATTCGCATGATGGGCGCGGCGGCGCTCTCGCTCGTGTACGTCGCGAGCGGACGGCACGACGCGTATCTCGAATACGGCGTGCGTCTCTGGGACATCGCGGCGGGCGGTTTGATCGTGGAATGCGCGGGCGGAGAATTTTTTCATCAGGCGCTGCCGGGGGAAAATCACGCCTACCGGCTGGTCGTGAACAACGGTTTGCTTCGGAAGCATCTCAAGGCGTTGATGTGATGTTTCCGGTCTCGGCGACGCATTGACGGCTCGCCGGTGAGTGATGCCGAGAGCATTTTGGCCAGGAGCAATTGTCCCACGCCTCCGTTGTTCAAGTTTGCCCAGCCCGCACAGAACTGAACGCGCCACTTTGTTCATCCGATCTGCGGTGCCTTCTCGCCCATGCCTATCCAGACCCCGCCACCGCCCCTTCCTCGCGCGGAAAACGCCCGCTATGAATCCTTTTGATGCGTTCACTCGGAACCAATCAAGCGCACGAAAGGCGTGGCATCGTCGTTGCTAAATGAGCCGGACGGAAATGAGTTCGACGACTGCTGTTCCTTATGTGCCAACGACCGCGCCCTTCACCGCCCAGCAACGGGCGTGGTTGAACGGCTATTTTGCGGGCCTGACTTCCTTCGCCGACACGGCCACCGCTTCGACCGGCCCGGCTCCGGCGGCGGTCGCGAAGAAGCCGGTGTTAATTCTCTACGGCAGCCAGACGGGTTCAGCGGAAGGATTGGCGAAGAAGCTGGCGAAAGAATCTCCCGCGCAAGGATTGGAAGCAAAAGTTCTGGAGGCGAACGCCTGCGGCCTCGACATGCTCGCGAATGCGGAGCGTCTGCTCTTCGTGACCAGCACCTGGGGCGAGGGCGACGCGCCGGACAATGCGACCAGTCTTCTCACCGCCCTTTCAGCGGCGGACGCGCCGAAGCTGGAGAAACTTTCCTTCTCCGTGCTCGCGCTGGGCGACAAGAACTACTCGGATTTTTGCGGCGCGGGCAAAAAATTCGACGCCGCGTTCGAGAAGTTGGGCGCGAAGCGGGTTCATGCCCGCGTGGATTGCGATTTGGATTACGAAGCGGCCGCGAAGAGATGGATGGCGGCCGTGCTTCCGAAGATGGGGGAAGTAGTTAGTGAATCAGTCATCAGTCCTCAGTCACTCCCGGTGGGGCCAGCGACGGATGATGCACTGATTACTGATTCACTGGTTACTCGTTCCCCCCGCTCCCGCACCAACCCCTTCCCTGCGCGCCTGCTCGTGAACCGCGCGCTCACCGGCGAAGGCTCGGGCAAGGAAGTGCGTCACTTCGCCATTTCGCTCGAGGGCTCCGGCTTGAGCTACGAAGCGGGCGATGCGCTCGGCGTTATGCCCGCGAACTGTCCCGCGCTGGTCAGCGACGTGCTCGCCGCGCTCGGTTGCGATGGCGAAGAAGCGGTGAAGTCGCCGGATGGTTCCGAAACCTCCTTCCGCAACGCGCTGCTGCGGCACTACGGGATCACCCAGCCGACGAGCGGCTTACTCGAAGCGATTGCCGAACGCGCCCAGAGCGCGGAGCTGAAAAATTTCCTCGCGCCCGCGAATAAGGCTGCTCTCGAGAAGCACCTTCATGGGCGCGAGGTGATGGATTTTCTCCTCACGCACCCGGGGGCGCGCTTCACGCCGCCGGAGTTTGTCACGCTGCTCCGCAAGCTTACACCGCGCCTCTATTCCATCGCGTCGAGTCCCAAGGCGCATCCCGGCGAAGTGCATCTGTGCGTCGGCATCGTGCGCTACGACGCGCACGGGCGCGGGCGCAAAGGCGTGTGCTCGACCTTCCTCGCGGATCGCGTCGAGGGCGAAACCGCCGTGCCCGTCTTCACCCAGGTCGCGCATGGATTCCGACTGCCGGCGAATGGCGACGTGCCCGTGATCATGGTCGGTCCCGGCACCGGCATCGCGCCGTTCCGCGCATTCCTCGAAGAGCGTCAGGCCACGGCCGCGCGCGGGCGCAACTGGCTGTTCTTTGGTGACCAGAAGCGCAGCACCGATTTTCTCTACCGCGACGAATTGGAAACGATGTTCAAAGGCGGCGTGCTGACCAAGCTCGACCTCGCCTTCTCGCGCGAT
>JAYVNY010000193.1:0-9734 GCA_043758205.1 Akkermansia sp. | reverse complement strand
CCGCTGGCGCGGAAGGCCACCCACTCGCCGCCGGGGAGCAGAAACTTGTAGCCGTCGGTGGTGATGAATTTCTCGACCGGGAAACTGCCGACGCGGTCGAGGCCAGCGGTGATTTTCTTGAGCAGCGCCGCCTTGCCTTCCTCGGTGAGGCGCACGTTCAGGCGGTCGGTGTGGAATTCACCGGTCTGTTTCTCCAGCTCGCGCAGAATTTTCCCGAGCGACTTGCGCTCGGTGGCGACGAGTTCGGCCATGAGCAGGCAGGCGAGGATACCGTCTTTCTCCGGCACATGGCCTTTCACGCTGAGTCCGCCGGATTCTTCGCCGCCAACGATGATCGGTTCGGACTCCATGAGCGCGCCGATGTATTTGAAGCCGACGCCCGTCTCGTGAATTTTCACACCGAGCATTTTGGCAACTTCATCGACCTGATGGCTCGTGGGCACGGTGCGGACGGCCGCGCCGGTCCAGCCGCGATTCTTTTTCAAATGGTAAAGTGCGAGCGCAAGAATCTGGTTTGGCGTGAGCCAGGTGCCATCCTGATCCACGATACCGAAGCGGTCGGCGTCACCGTCGAGGCCGAGGCCCATCTGCGCCTTCTTCGCGCGCACCAGCGTGCTGACTTCGGCCATGCCCTCGGCGTTTGGCTCGGGATGATGTCCGCCGAACAGCACGTCTTGATGATCGTGAAAGCGAACAACTTTCGCGCCGCCCTGTTCCTCCAGCAGCGTGTCGAGGTAGCCGCGTCCGGTGCCGTACATCAGCTCGACGGCAATCTTCATCTTCGCCTTTTTGATCGCGGCGAAGTTCACGAGCTTTTTGATCTGCTTAAAATAATCCGGGCGCGGGTCAATGGTCTGGCACTGATACGTGCCGATGACAGCGGCTTTGAAACTCCACCTCGCCTCGACCAGCTTTTGTATGTTCGCCTCGATGGGCTTGGTGACTTCCGGCGTGGCGGGCGCGCCGTTGTAAGTGGAAAATTTCAACCCCTGCCACTCGGCGGGGTTGTGGCTCGCGGTCATGTTGATGCCGCCGATGGCCTTCCGCACGCGGATGGTGTGGGCGATGACGGGCGTGGGCGTATCGCGGTTGCAGAGCAGCGGCGTGAACCCATTCGCCGCCAGCACTTCCGCAGCGGCGAGGGAAAATTCGCGTCCGAGAAAGCGCGCGTCGTGACCGAGGATGATCACCGGCTTGCGGCGTGCGATTTCTGATTTCTGATTTTTGCTTTCCGCTTTGAGATAGTCCGCGATGCCCTGCGTGGCGAGGCGGACGTTGTCGAAGGTGAACTCATGCGCGATAAGCGCGCGCCAGCCGGAGGTGCCGAATTTGATCATGAGGAACAGGGTATGGAGTGATGGAGTGGTGGAGTATTGGTTTGAAGCCAGAGTTCTTGAACGCGCCGCGCTCCATCACTCCAAGACGCCAGCACTCCGTTCATTTACCTCTTCCAGTTAAACGCGCCCTTCTTCAGCGCATAGACGTAGCCGAGGAAGAGCACGCCGAGGAAGGAGAGCATGGCGAACAGAATCTGGTTCCGCGTGGCCGCATTTGTCAGCATCTCGCGATAGACGGTGGCCCACGGGTAGAGGAACACGACTTCGATGTCGAACAGCACGAAGAGCAGGGCCACGAGATAAAACTTCACCGAGAGCCGTGAACTGCCATCGCCGATGGGCAACATGCCGCACTCGTAGGCCACGTCCTTGATGGGCAGGTGTTTGCGGCGCCATTTGTTGACGAGGTTGCCGACGATGATGGACAGGAAGAGCATCCCGAACGCGAACCCCGCCGCGACGAGGAACACCATCAGGACCGGGACATATTCTTGAAGCTGGGACCTTTCCATGCGGGGCGAAATTAGAAATCATGCCGGGAATTGGCAAGGAACGATTCGGGCGCGGCTCGGTCAGTTCCACCATCTGCGGGCTTGCACGTCTCACATCGCTCCCTACTATCCCGCCCGCATGAAATTAGCTTTGGCGTTCTTCGTCTGGTTTTTGATGGCGGCGGTGCTGGCCACGGGCTGCGTGATGGCTGTCAACGGCAAGTTCTGGCTGCTCGGCCTGGGCGTGGCTTCCTTCGTGGTGCTGGTGGCCAAGTTCGGCTGCCTCACGCACGACTGAGCGGCGTGCCGCCCGCATCCTGCTGGTTTTTTTCCTGAAGCGTCGATTTTCAAATCGGCGCTTTTCTTTCCCCCAATCCCGCGCTGTTTTGTGAATCGGCGCTCCACGCCCAAGAGGCTGGCGACACCTTACGCTACCTGCAAATCCGGCAACTCCCCCGTGCTGTCAGCCAACCGATCCGTCGGCAGGCCTGCGCGGGTGAGCATGGACTTCCACAAATTGCACAGCGGCGTGTTCTTCTCGTAGAGCAGATGCCGCCCCGGCGTAATCGTGCCGCCACCGCGACCGCCGAGCACCACGGGCAGGTTGTGCGAGTCGTGTGCGTTGCCGTCGTGCATGCCCGCGCCGAGGACGATCATTGAATTGTCGAGCAACGTCCCCTCCCCTTCCTTGATCGAACGCAACTTTTCCAACAAGTAGGCGTACTGCTCGACGTGCCACATATTGATGAGCTGATACTGCTCCAGATTTTCTTCCTTCTTCTCGTGATGGAAAATTTCGTGATGCCCGCCCTTCACGCCCTGGAGGAACGAAAAAATTTTCCCGCTCACCGCGTTGCCAAACATGAACGTGCTCACGCGCGTCGAGTCGGTCCAGAAGGCTAGCGCCATGATGTCGAGCAGGAGGCGCACATGCTCGGTGTGGTCCACGCCGCGCCGGCGCAACTGCGCCGGGTCTTGGTAGTAGTCATTGATGCGCCAGCCGAGACGGTCAATCTAACTAGCCGCAACCGCTCCGCATTCGTTCGGTTACCGACGCCCCGAGCAGCCGGGCATTCAAGAAACGTCGGCCTGTTTCAGCTCGGGCGCTCAGGCGCCCATGCCGTCCTCGAAGGAGCCGGCCGCGAGCGGGAAGCAGAGATTGTCGCGCACGTAAGCGATGCCGTTCGCGCTGGTCGCGTCGAGGTCGCGGTAGGCGCTCTCGGCCTCGACCACCAGCGGCGCAGAATCACGCTTCATGATTTGGCGGTAGCGTTGCGGATAACCGGTGAGCACGAGGCACTCGACGTAGCGGCTCATGTTCAAGTCGCCGCTCGCGAGGTCGGTGAACTGCATGGCGCGCTTCTGCCAGTTGGGTTCCATCATGCGCAGCGGGATGCCGGAGCGGATGGTAAAGTTCTTCACATGCGCGGCGTAGATGCGCGGCGCGACTTTCAGGAAGCGGGTCTCCCACGTCTCGCCTTCCCAACAGTGCGAGGGATCGGCGTTCACGCCCAGGCATTTGTCACCGTCGCAAATTTCCACGAGCAGGTTGAAATCATCGGCGCACTGGGCGGCGGTGCCGGGATGGATTTCATGGCAAAGGTGGATCCCCAATTCGTTGGCGTGTTTGCGGAGCTTCGCGGTTTTCTTGACGAAGCGATCCTTGCCCTCGGCCACCAAATCGTAGTCGCCCCCCTGCCAGAAGCCCCACGGGTAGCCGGTGGCCATTTCCCAGCCGAAGGCCACGCCCCAAAACATCGGCATGATTTTCACTTTCAGTTCCGCCGACAAGTCCATCAACTTGAGAAGATAAGTCTCGGCCCATTTCTCGATTTCTTTGGCCGGCTTCTTCGCCACGTCGGCGGGGATGAAGGGATTACCGCTGCGGGTGCCGGTCCAGGCGCTGGTGTGAACCCAGAACGGGCAGTGCGCGGAGATGCCGTCGAGCGTCATGCCGCGCTGGGCGAAGGCATCCATAATTTCCTTCGCGCTCTTAAAAAGTTTCCCGCCGTGCAGCATGTAGTTTGAAGGCTGCGCGCCGCTCGCCCCGGCGAGCCGGGCGTAGTCAAGAAAGTCCGGGAGGCTTTTGGCTCCGTGTTGCGCGCCTTCAATGCTGGGGTGGAAAATCGATTGTGCCATGCGTGGGTGTGAGCATTGCGGGGCGAATTTCGGAAGGCAAATCTTAATTTGGGCGCGGCGGGCACGGCAGAAAAACGGAGCGGAGAACTTTGAACTTTGAACGCGGCCAACACTCGAAGGAGAGTTTGTTCAAAGTTCGAAGTTCAAGGTTCAGAGTCCAAAGTTCCGTCGAGTCACCGCGCCCCCTCCGCGTGCATTCTCTCCAGCTCCCGCGCCCAGCGCAGACACAGCCAACACGGTACGAAACCACCGATGGCAAAGCTGCAATCAATCAGCCGCCAGCAAATCGGAATCCCACGCACCTCGCCCGTAACCAGCGACCACGGGATAATGAACACGCTCGCGATCAGGCCGAACTGGTAGAGCCACAAATTCCGCACCGGGTGCCGCAGCGCGCCCACGAAGACAATCGCGATGACGATATGCGCGAAGGCCAGCCAGTCCGTGCCATAAGCGAGGAAGGGGAATTTCCCGTTCGTCTCACGCAACGCATCACGCACGAGCACGATCCATTTCACGAAAGCAGAACTCGTTTCCGCCCCCGCGCCGTCCCCTGCCCCGAGCCAGCGCGCCATCAGTTCCAGTTCCGCTTGCAATGGCAACGCCGTCACGCCGCTGAACACGAGACTGAGGATGAGCAACCACGTCCAGAAGCGGAGGCGGCGGCGCAGTTGGTTTTCGCGGGCGGTCATCGAAAATCATTTCGACGGTGGGGCGAGACTCTGTCGAGCACCATCTCGAGCGGAGCGAGGCGGAACGCCGGGTAGCACAGGCTACCAGCCTGTGCCGCCGGGCTACCAGCCCGGCGGAAGATCGAGGGCGGCGCAAGTCAAGAGGCCTGACCTTAGCCGAGGCGGCTCACCCTCCTTCCGCTGGGCAGGTTGCCCAGCGGAACGGGCTGGTAGCCCGTTCCACCCCGCTCTCGACGGAGTCTCGCCCCACCGCGCATTCATCAGCGTTGCGTCGGGCGCTGCTCCAGCACATCAAACCAATGCGCAAGGAAGAACTTTTTCTCCTGTGGAAAGAACGTCTCGCTGTGGCTGAGGATGGGACGGAGCGCCGTGGTCATCTGCACGCAGACAAGGACGAAGAGGATGATCCAGACGTGCAGCGCGCCGGTGGATTGTGCGCTGAGATGCGCGAAGCCGTTCTTCAAAAAGCGCCAGCCGAAGAACGTCGCCACCGCCCAGAACGCCAGGTGCAGCGCGCCCATCGCGGCCACGGAATTCGTGGACTGCGAGAAGACCCACGCCACCGGCGCGAAGCCGATGAGGAGAATCGTCGTCAGCACCAGCAGCCCCGCGACGAGTCCAAACACCTCCACCAGCCGCGCCTGCGAACCGGCGAGACAGGAGAAAATGAAGAGGCTCGGCAGGCAGATGAGCGCGGCGACCATCATGCCGCCGACAATTTTCACGGGCGCGATCCAGTATTGCTCGCCGCCGGAAAAGCTGCCGACCACGAGTCCATAAACCACCGCGCACAGCACGGCCACGAACAGCAGTCCGGCGATGATTTTGCCGGAGCCGGACTGGCGCAGTTGGAAAATCATCCGCCGCGGCTGACGCAGCATGGCCTCCACCGCCGTCACCGGGCCGGTGATGGGGATGCGGTCATCGGGATGTTCGCCGAGCGGCAGCGTGGCATTGATGGGGGGCGGGATGGGCGGCGGCGTGTTGGGCGCGGGGGACGAGGGCGGGTTCTCGTTCATAAATTTTTGAGTGGGTGGTCACTGAAACAATTGCTGGGCGTGTCGGAAAAACGATTCGTAGAAATTTCCCTCCAGCGCGTTCGGGCGCAGGAACTCCACCGGCAGTTGCGGCGCGCCCACGAAGGGACGCGCGATCCACGCGAGCTGGCTGCCGAAGAAAAGATTTCCCCCCAGCCACGCGCACAACGTCCGCCGCGCCGCGCCGTCGCTGCCGCTGATTCGGCGGAGCAGTTCGTAGAGGCGCACGTTGCCTGCGATGCCGGCCACGGCCATCGCCGCCGCCAGGCCGAGGAAAATGAGGTTGTGCATCAGCAGCGTCGTCGCCGATGTCGCCGTTCCAAACGCGGGTGAATTCCACATCACGAAATAGATCAGCGGCGCGCACGCCCCGAGCACCGCCGCCGCGATGGTGAAGCTCATCAGCACCGCGAGCAGCGACTGGCGGAAGCTGATGTTCGTCCCGAGCAACGGCGCGAGCATTCCGTTCAGCAAGCCGTTGCCCAAGGCCGTGAGCAGGACAATCAGCGGAAATTTGATCGCCGTGTACAGCCCTTGCACCGGATCGCGCCACGCGCCCAGCGCCAGGCCGAAGGCCGCCGTGCCCGCCACCGTCACGGCGGCGTAGAGCAGCACCCGCGACGCGCGCCAGTCGCCGATCCACAGTTGAATCGGCCCCGGCTCGCCTCGCAGCAGCGTGGGAATCTGCCCGAGGGCCAGCGGCGGCAGCGCGTGGGATGGCGTGGTCATCGTCGGTTCGACAGCGAAGTGGTGAAAGTGTTGAATGGCATCTTCATAAAAGTCTCAGCGCGCAGCTCCCTGCTTCCTCTGGCTCAACGACCATCCCAGCAGCGCGCCCGCCACACCGCCAAGACCCAGCCCCACCAGCCAGGCCAGCCCCGGCGCATCCGGCGATGACCCGGCCACCCGCGCCATGAGCAGCGCCAAAATCCAGGAACCGCCCGATGCGCCCAGCAAGGCCAGCGTAGGCACGAATGTGACGAACGGCCCCAGGAACCGCGTGTGCTCCCGTGACCAGAGGATGACGCCCACCACCGCGCTCAACACCGCAAGGCCCACGAAGACGAAGGTGGCTGTGATGACAATGATGCCGACTGGTTCCATGATTCCTCCAAGACTCCTCGCTCAAATAATTGGTTCCGCCGCCGGCGCCGCTTCCGGCACTCCGCTCGGCGCGAAGGCGAAAATTTGCGCCGCTACGTCATCGAGCATCAGTTCGCAATCCCACCAGAACGTGGCGATGGAAACACCGCACGCCTTGAGCAGGGAGCGATGATCGAGCAACACGACCAGCACCGAAAGCCGGAACAGCACGCGCCACGCGCCGCGCAACAACACGCGCGAGGGCAAGGAAAGTTTCGTCAACGCGCCTCGCAAGTATTCAACGTGAAACGCCACATGCCCCTCCTCGTCGTGCAGGATTTGCGCGCACACCGCCTGCACGCTCGCATCTTCCACACGGTCGTGCAGCAGGCGGAAGTAACGCTTGGCGATGATCTCCGGCGTGAGCAGAACCATCAGTTCCTGACGCAGCCGGAACAGCCGGCGTAATAAAATGAAACAGCCGTCGCTCCAGTGGCTCGTGAGCAGTGGCGCGTGCAAGCGTTTAAGAATCTCCGCCATCAGCCGCGCGTGCTCCTGCTCCTCCTTGATGAACAGATCGATGGACTTGATGTAGTCGCGATCCCCGGTGGTGTTCGCCGCCGCGCGCAGGTGCCGCCCTTCCCCGCTCTCACCCACTTGAAATCGTTGCAGCGAGCGAATGAACGGTTTCAAGAGTTTTGGTTCGATGTTAATTCCCTCGCGCCACGGGATGACGCGGCGGTGGTCCCGGTTCTGTTCGAAGTATTTCAGCCAGTGTTTCATACGCGCTCCGTGAGTTATTTGGTGGGAGTGAAGGTGTTCAACCATTGCTCCACCTCGGCGATGGTCGAATCCGGTGTCGAAGTCCCAGCAGTGATGCCGACGGTCTCAGCACCGTGAAACCACTCCGCACGCAAATCCGCCGCGCCCTGGACGTGATGCACGCGGACACAGTGGCGTGAACAAGTCGCGACCAGTTCACGCGTGTTGTTGCTGTTCGCGCCGCCGATGACGACGACGACGTCGCACTGCTGCGCGAGTTCGACGGCGGCGGTTTGGCGCTGCTTGGTCGGCTGACAGACGGTGTCGCGGAAACGAATTTCGGAATCAGGAAAACGCGCGCGGATGAGCTGCACGAGATGGCGCACGCGTTCGATGGGCTGCGTGGTTTGCGAGACGATGCCGAGGCGCGCGTGCGGCTGGAGTTGCTCCACGTCCGGCTCCGTCAGCACCACATCGTGCGCGTCGAGGTCACCGGTCATCCCACGCACTTCAACATGCTGGTGTTGGCCGATGATGATGGGGTGAAAGCCCGCCGTCACCAATTCACGCAACGCGCGGTGCGCGACGTGAACGAGCGGGCAAGTGGACTCGACGACGTTGAAACCGTCCTGCTGCAACCGCGCGCGCATCCGGTCCGAAGTGCCATGCGCGGTAATCACCACGGTGTCCGTGGTCGCCTCTTCGGGCTGACGGGCGAAGCGCACGCCGCGCGACTGCAAATCCGCCAGAACGGTTTCATTGTGAACCAGTTCACCCAGCACGGTCACCGGCTGCTGGCGCGCGGTCTCCTGCGCGAGGGCGATGGCATCGCGCACGCCGAAGCACATGCCAAGGTGCGTGGCGCGCAGCACCCGCATCGGATCGCGGACCGCCGAGTCCGCGTGTCTCCGTGGAACCGCGCCACGCTCACTGGCTGTCGCGGCGGCCGTGAGTTTGGGAACCGTGGCCAGTTCATCAATGCTTGGCGTCACGAACGCGCGGACTCGGCGGTCCGCGCTCCGGTCCTGGATTAATGTCATTTCCATAAGTTACTTTGCGTTACAAAGTGTGAGACTGCGGCTCAGGAATTGTGTTCAAAACATTTCTTACTTTTTCTTCGTCTGGGCGACGATGTCTTCCAGCAGGTCGAGGTAGGCGGTGAACTCCTTGCGTCCGGTGGCGGTCAAGGAGTAGGTGGTGAGGCCGCGCCCTTCCTCCATGCTCTTGGTGAGCGAGACGTAGCCCGCGTCGTGGAGCGTGCGGAGGTGGGCGGTCACGTTGCCGTCGGTCATCTTGAGGGTGTCGCGGATTTCGCGGAAGGGCATCTCCGGCGCGGCGGCGAGCATGGACATGATCGCGAGGCGGCCCTTCTCGTGAATGACCCGGTTGAGATTCAGAAACGGTTCCGGATTCACGCGCGGTTCCGGCGTTCGGTGAAGTAGAGGTAGATGCCGTAGGCGAGGTGCAGCGCGCCAAAGAAAAAGCCCATGACGTAATGGGCGTTCTGCCGTGTGTCGCCGATGGGAATTGGGGAAATCAAAAGCAGTCCGCAGCCCGCATAAACAAAGGCCCGCCCGAACAGCTTCACACCGCGCGGGGTGAAGAATCCCGCCGCGCACAAGGCGCAGCCGTAAAGCAGCACCCACGCCGCCGCCGCATGCCACGACGCGACGCCCAGATTCTCGTTCCAGAAGATCATCATCACGGCCACCGCCCCGCCCGCGATGAACGACGGTTGCAACGCCTCGGTCACGCGGCGCGTGGGCGGGGACCAGACCGGCTCCTGGTCGCGCAGCGCCTGACGGCGCACGAGGAGAAACGACACCACGGATGTGATCAGCGACACGCCCAGCCAGTAGAGCGCAAAGCTGCGATTGGAACTCACCGGCACAAAGTGCGCGACAGCGGTGGCGACGAGTCCGATGACGCCCGCGCTCAACATCACCGGCGCGAGAGCGCGGCGATAAAGCGCGGAACGCTCCATGAGCGTGCGGATGGTCTGAATGTTTTCAGAGGCCCAATTGGAATCCATGCCGGTTACTTTGCCCGGCAGAGTGATGGCGTCAAGGAGGGAGATGCCTGAGTTGAGTCACAGGGTGCATCTGGACACTGTTCTTAAAACACGGGCGTGGTAGGGCGTCGTCGCTCCGCGCGCGCCGGGCCAGGCCGCGAAGAAACCTTGCGGAACTTGCT
>JAYVNY010000192.1:0-18004 GCA_043758205.1 Akkermansia sp. | reverse complement strand
GCGTAGTGAACCATCTGCTGCAACTGCTCGCGGGCGATGGTGCGCTCCGGTTCCGGTTTCTCATCAATAAAGCCGCGCTGTTTCACCACGTCGCCCGCGCTGAAGAGCAGCAGGCATTCGCTCGGCAATCCGTCACGGCCCGCACGCCCCGTCTCCTGATAGTAGCCCTCGACGTTCTTCGGCAAGTCGTGATGGATGACGAAGCGGACGTTCGGCTTGTTGATGCCCATGCCGAAGGCAATCGTCGCGCAAATCACGCGCACTTCGTCGCGCAGAAAGAGCTCCTGATTCTTGCTGCGCTCCTTCGCTTCGAGACCCGCGTGGTAAGGCCGCGCCTTTACGCCGTCCTCGTTCAAATTCGACGCCACGCTCTCCGCGCTCTTGCGGCTCTGGCAGTAGATGATCCCGCTGTCCTGCGGGCGCGCGCGGATGAATTCCAACGCCTGCTCGTACGCGCCCGACTTCGGAATGACGCGGTAGGTGAGGTTCGGACGATTGAAGCTTGCGACGTAGCAGCCCGCCTCGCGCAACTTCAGATGCTTGATGATGTCCGCGCGCACGCGATCCGTGGCCGTGGCGGTGAGCGCCATGAACGGCACGTTCGGAAACAACTCGCGCAACTGGGAAATCTGCCGGTATTCCGGGCGGAAATCGTGACCCCACTCGCTGATGCAATGCGCCTCGTCCACGGCGATGAGCGCGACATTCCAACGCTGCAAGTCGCTGAGGAACCCGCCGAGCATCAGGCGCTCCGGCGCCACGTAGAGCAGGCGATACTCGTGGTTGTGCAGGCCGCGCAGACGCGCGCGCCCCTCGTCCGGGGTGAGCGAGGAATTCAGAAACGTCGCCGCCACGCCGCTCGCCTGCATCGCGTCCACCTGATCTTTCATCAACGCAATCAACGGCGACACGACCACGGTGAGTCCGGGCCGGACGAGCGCGGGCAGTTGGAAGCAGAGCGATTTGCCGCCGCCCGTCGGCAGCAGCGCGAACACGTCCTTGCCCGCCAGCGAGTCGCGGATGATTTCCTCCTGCAACGGACGGAACGAGTCGAAGCCGAAGTATTGCTTGAGGACGGGCAACAAAGCTGGAGCCGGGGCGTTCACGATTGGGTGGATTATCGTGGCGCACCGGCGAGGGGCGAGAAGAAATTTGTCCGGCGAATGCGCGTGGGTGGAAATACACCTCCGACGTGCTTTTTGTGGGCCCGGACTACTTGTAACCGCCTTTGAATTTCTTCCGCGCTTCCTCCGAAAGTTTGTTCGTCGGTCCGAGCGTGAACTCAGCACCGCTGCGCCACGGTTGCGCCACGCCGTTCAAGCCGAGATTGCGCGGCAGCAATTCGATGACATGCCCAAAGCAATCCAACGCCACGCTGCCAGGCTGCGACATCAGGTCATCATAGGCCAGGCGTCCGAATGGGACGGGCATTTTCGGCTTCACGAAAGCAACCGCGCCGGTGCCATTTGTGCCGAGCGATTCACCAACGAAGCGGACGATGACATTGGAAAGCCTGAGCGCGTCCTGCCGGATGACCAGTTGCGGCACGCCCGTCGCATTGGTGCCGAACGCGACTTGCCACGGACCTTGCCCCGTCTGCCAGCGGGTCATCCACGACCAGGCCAGCAGGTAAAAAACCAGCGCAACCACGAAGGTGAGCGCGGCGGATTTCCAAGTGACACCGGATGATTTCATCAATGGGCGAAGCATTCGTCGCGCGCGAAAACCGTGTCAAGGAACCGCTCGAAAACGGGCCGGGAGCCGGGCGGAAATTTTTGTGGTGTTCTCACTTTCGTTTGATACATTCGCCCACTCTAAATTTTGGGAGCCAAGTTTTCCCGGGAATTTCGGGAACAAAACACAGATTTTTCAGTCGTGAGCACAAAGAAAAGCAGCGCCAAAAAAAGCCCGGCCAAGCCCAGCGCGAAGCCGAAGGCCAAGGCTCCGGCCGGCAAGGTGTCCTCGAAGCCCGTGGCCAAGCCGGCTCCGAAACGCCCGGTCAAGGCGGTCGCGAAAGCGATCCCAAAGCCGATCTCGAAACCGGTCGCCAAGCTCGCCCCGAAACCGGCTCCGAAGCCGGCTCTGAAAAGACTCGCCCCGGCGAAGACCACGGCTGCTTCCATTCTCGGCCATCCTGTCGCCAAGCCTACGATCATGGCCCGCAATGGCTCAGGGCCGGTCAAGGTCAAGCCCGAGTGGTTCAAGTACTACACCACGCTTCTGGATTTGCGGGAACGCCTGGTGGCGCAGATGACCGGACTGGCCAAGGAATCCGCCGAGGAAATGGCCGGCTACAGCCTGCACATGGCTGATTCTGGCACGGATAATTTCGACCGCGACTTCGCCCTCAGCCTGCTCTCGTCCGATCAGGATGCGATGTATGAAATTGAGGAGGCGCTCAAACGCATCGAACGCAACACGTTCGGCGTGTGCGAACTGACCACGAAACCGATTCCGAAAGCCCGGCTCGAAGCGATTCCCTGGACGCGCTTCACCGTCGAGGCCCAGGCCCAACTGGAGCGCGATGGCGCGCTCCGCCAGCGCCGCCTCGGCGCGCTTGGCAGTGTGGACAGCGTCGGCGGGTCGGAAAGCGATTCCGGCGGCGGCGACGAGGAAGAACCGGAAGAGAAAGCCAAGGAGAAGGAATAATTTATGGCCCGCGAAATCATCACCATCGAATGCTCGGAAGCGCGCAAGGAAGGCAAGACCCCTTCGCGCTACACCACGACCCGCAACAAGAAATTGAAACCGGAGAAACTAGAGCTCAAAAAGTTCAACCCGTTTCTCCGCCGCCACACCCTGCACAAGGAAGTGAAATAATCCTATGCCACGCAAAACCAACACGGACAAAAAGCGCGACGGCGCTCGCTCCACGGAACGCCGCACCCCGCGCCCGAAGCCGAAAATTGACTTCACGCTCGACGCGCTCGATTTCAAGAACACCAACCTGCTCCGCACGTTCGTCACGGACCAGGGCCGCATCCTGCCGCGCAAATACACCGGGCTGCCCGCGCATTACCAGCGCCGGCTCAACTCGGCCATCAAGCGCGCGCGCCAGATGCTGCTGATGAAGTAATCCGCCGGAGCGCATCACTCGATGCGATGAAAACTCCTGCTTGGAAAATATCACGCCGCCGGTTTCTCGGCGGCGTTTCCATTGCCGCCGTTGGCACCTTCGGCTACGCGCGCTTCTTCGAGGCTGAGCGGTTGCAAGTCAGTCACCACACCGTGCCGCTGGCGGGCGGTGCGCGGCGTCCGCTGAAATTGCTCCACCTCTCCGACCTGCACGCCTCGGGCGTCGTGGGTTTGGACTACATCGAGTCGGCGATTGATCGCGCGCTGGCGTGGCGGCCGGAGGTGATTTGCGTCACCGGCGATTTCATCACCCAACGCTTCGAGCACGCGGCGGATTACGCGCGCATTCTCAAAAAACTTTCCGAGGCCGCGCCCTGCTTCGCCACCCTGGGCAATCACGACGGCGGAGTTTGGGCGGGCGAGCACGGTGGCCACGCGGACATCCGCTGGATCAGCGACGTGCTGCGCGACAGCAAAATCACTTTGCTGCACAACGCTGCCGCGCGCTGGTCGGCGGGCGAATGGACGCTGCAATTCGTCGGCGTCGGCGATACGTGGGCGGAGAATTTTGAACCCGAGCGCGCCTTTCGCGCTGCGACCGACGGCGATGACCACTCCACGATTCTTCTCTCGCACAATCCCGACACAAAAGACGCTCTGGCCGCGCATCGCTGGAACCTGATGCTCTCCGGCCACACGCACGGCGGGCAGTTGCGCGTGCCGTGGTTGGGCGCGACGCCATTCGCGCCGGTGCGTGACCAGCGCTTTGTCGCGGGATTGCGGCCGTGGAATGAGCGGTGGATTCATGTCACGAAAGGCATCGGCAGTGTCTTTGGCGTGCGCATCAACTGCCCGCCCGAAATCAGTTGCCTTACCCTCGCCTGACATGCCGGCTGGAACTGTCATCGCAAATGGTGCGAGTGTGAGCGGCGAATTTCCCTGCTTGCTCGAAAATTTTCTCCACGTACAAAACCTCCTGCCGCGCAGTGTGGTGGTGGAACACAATGGCGAAGCTGTCGCACCCTCGGAGTTCGCGCAGCGCGAAGTGCGCGATGGCGACCGTCTCGAAATCGTCCGCATCGTCGCCGGCGGGTGAACGTGCCCCCGGCATCCTGCCGGGCGGAGATTTGATGACGACGTACGCTGCACCCGAGCCGAGTCACGCTTGATGCCACCAAGCCCCTGCCCGGCGGGACGCCGGGGGCACAAATGAAATGCCGAGTGACAGTTCCGCCCTGCCTCGCTACGTTCCACGCCCGTGAGAAAAATGTTTCGTTTCATTTTCCGTTCGCTCCCAGTCAGCGCGTTGCTGGTGGTCCTCGTCATCACGGGTTGCGCCAAACGTCGCAGTACGCTCGAACCTTCGTTCACCGTGCGCCCGGTCGCTCCGCAAGGCGGCGCTACAACGAACAACGCCACCACCACCGCACCGCTACTCACGCCCGTCCGTTCACCCGTGGGCCGCATCACTTCCGTGAACCAGCAGGTGATGATCGCCGTCGTTTCATTCCCAGTGGGTCAGGTCCCGGCGGCGGGCGGACGCTACTCCGTCTTCCGCGCCGGGCAGAAAGTCGGCGAATTGAAAATGTCCGAGGAGGCCGCCGACACCCTGCGCGTGGCCGACATCACCAGCGGCGCGCTGCAAGTGGACGACGAAGTGCGGACTCCGTAGTGGGCCAGCCGCCCCCGGCTGGCTTAGTCTGGCCAGCGCCCCCGCTTGCAGTTCGCCAAGCGGGGGCGCTTGTCCCACTAACGTGAGTGACGACTGTAAAATCTCGGTGGCGGCGCAAGTCACGCGAATCCTTCGCCCTCGCGCCGCGTCAGAAGGCACCATGTGGATACGTGTGATCTTTCTGTTGGCCACCATTGTTGCGCTCGTGCCTCTGCGCGCCGCGACCAAGTCGGACGCGTCGGAACCCTTCTTCAACGAGGGCCGCGTTCACACCCTCCAGATCGAAGTCCCCGCCTCGAGCCTCTCCGCCTTCAAGCTCGGCCAGCGTGATTACGTCCGCGCCATCGTCCGCGACGGCACCACGACTTGGCGTGACGTGGGCGTGCGGCTGAAAGGCCACTCGACGTTTCAGCCGATTGATCGCAAGCCGGGGCTGTCGCTCAAGTTCAACGAGTTCACCAGCGGCCAGGAGTTTCACGGCCTGAGCAAGGTGAACCTGAACAACTGCCTGCAAGACCCCAGTTACATGCGCGAGGTGCTGGCCGCGCAACTCTTCCACGACGCCGGCCTGCCTGCCGCGCGTGTGGCCAGCGTGCGCGTGCAGCTGAACGGGCGCGAACTCGGCTTCTACAATCTCGTCGAAGGCGTGAACAAAGGTTTCCTCAAGCGCGAGTTCGGTTTCGCGGGCGGCAATCTTTACGAGGGCGAGACGAAGGACATTGACCAGCATCTTGATCAGGAGAACGGCGATGATTTTTCGCAGAAAGATTTGTTGGACCTGGTCGCCGCCGCGCGCACGCCGCGCGCCGACCGCCTGACGAAACTGAGCGCCTCGCTCGACGTGGACCAGTTCACGCGCTTTCTCGCGATGGAAATGCTGCTCGGCAGCGTGGACGGCTACGCCTTCACCAAGAACAACTACCGCGTGTACCATCAGCCCAAGACGGGGCGGATGCTCTTCATGCCGCACGGGCTGGACGCGACCTTCGGCAAGGCCGTGGTCACGCCGCCGCGCGGCAGCCTCTTGGTGAACGCGTTGTGGGAACTGCAGGAGTTTCAAAACAGCTACCGCGCGAGCGTGCGAGAATTGGCAACCAAAGTCTGGCAGGTCGAGACACTCACCAACCGCCTTGCCGTGCTGACGCGCAAGTTGGTCACCGCCGCCCCCGACCGCGCCATCGCCGCGCAAGTTGAAGAGGAATCGCGCAAGCTGCGCGGGCAGATCATGAGGCAGCCGGAACTGATCGCGGCGGAATTGCAGCAGGCGGGAAAGTAGAACCCTCGTCAGCAGGACCAGGCGATCGGCCTTTCAAAACGCCGCTTCGTAGAGCGCCAGAAACTCTTTCTCGGTGACGGCCCGCGGATTGAACGTGGCCGTCCACTGCTTCGCCGCTTCCGCCGCGAGCTTCGGCAGGTCGCTTTCTTTCACTCCACATTCGCCGAGCGTCGCGGGCAGCTTCGCAAGTTCGAGCAGCGTCTGAATTTCGCGGATGAGCGCCTCCACCGCTTGCTCCAAGCCTTCACTCACGCAGGCGATTTCTGGCGCGGAGGCCAGCTCCGCGTAGCCGAGGCGCGCGGGTTCGTGCTCGGCGTTAAACCGGATGACGTGCGGGAGCATCATGCCCACGGCCTGGCCGTGGACGACGCCGTAGTGCGCGGTGAGCGGGTTCGCCATCGAGTGCGCCGCGCCGAGCATCGAGTTTTCAATCGCCGTGCCCGCGAAGGCCGCGCCGAGCAGCATTTTCCCGCGTGCGTCGAGGTCTTGGGGATTCGCGATCACGCGGGAGAAATTCGGCGCGAGCAGCTTGAAGGCTTCGTGCGAAAACATCCGCGAGATGGCGTTGCGCTTCCTCGTCACCGCCGTTTCCACCGCGTGCGCGATGGCATCAATGCCCGTGCAGGCGGTGACGCCCGGCGGCTGTGAAACGGTCAGCGCCGGATCAAGAATCGCGACGCGCGCGGCGGCCTTCGGATCGAGGCAGGCCATCTTCTGGTGCGTGGCCTCGTCGGCGATGAGCGCGGCGCTCTGGCATTCGCTGCCCGTGCCGGACGTGGTGGGAATGGCGACCAGCGGCAACATGGCTTTCGTGGCCTTGCCCACGCCCCAGTAATCTTTCATCTGCCCGCCGTTGGTCAGGAGGAAGTTGCAGCCCTTCGCGGTATCCATCGAACTGCCGCCGCCGAGGCCGATGATCGCCTCGATGCCACTGGCTTTCGCGACCGCGAGGCAGTCCTCCACGCAACGTGTCGTCGGATTCTCGCGCACCTTGTCGAAGACGACGGCGCGCACGCCGTCCGCGGCGAGGCTTTTGAGAACGTGTTCCGCGTGGCCGGCCTGGGCGATGCCGGGATCGGTGACGAGGAGAACTTTCTTGGCGCCGAACTCGCGGACAATTTCGCCCACGCGTTCCACGGCGTTGACGCCGAAGACGAGCCGCGTGCGCGGTTGAAAATCAAACGGCGCTTCGGTCTTCTCCATTGGTGTCACGGACGGTTGCATGGCGTTGGTTGACTGAACTGAGCCACAGGATGTTCAAGACAGCCGCAAGGTGACGAAAATTATTCCGAGGACGCGGGCGGGGTGGGCGGCTTGGGCGCGCGCGGAATGTGCGTGGCCCAGGTCTGCCCGGACTCCGGCGTGAAATTTCCGCCCGCCTGCTGTGACGGCGAGGGCGGGATGATGATGAGGTGCTTGCACGCCGGGCACTGGATTTGTTTTCCGCCGAGGCGGTCCTCGCATTGCAAGTGCTGGTCGCAATGCGGACAGGAAAACTTGAACTCGCTCATGGGCGGCAGGGTAGTCGGCAGAGCGGCAAAGTCCATCCGGCAAACGGGAGGGGAAAGTAATCAGTTAGTCAGTAATCAGTAATCGGTGGGGCGGTGGAACCGGGCGCGTTTTTACTGACTTACTGAATGCTGTTTCACGGACCACTGGCTCACTGCCCCGCCTGCGTCCACGGATTCGCCGTGCGGCGCGAGTAGTAGCGGAAGGCCTTCTCGCCCAGCACCTCCTTGAAAATTTTCTGCGTCTCAGCGGCGATGGCGCGATAGGCCGCGTCGCGCTGCGCGGCGTTCATGCTGGGGTCGGCGTCCACACGCGCGCGCTCAGCTTCGATGGGGGCCCAGTAGCTATGCAGTTCGACGGCGGTGGCGGCGGGCAGTTTGAAACGCGCGGCGACCTGGGCCAGTTCGCGATAGTTCGGGTCCTGCGCGCGCGTCCACTCGGCGTGGCGCTCGGGACCGAGGGCTTTCTGCGCCTCCGCCTGATAGTTCTCCCAGGCTTTCGCGTTATCCACGCCGCCCTGCGCATCCAGGTTTTTCCGCAACTGGTAGAGCTTCAAAAACTCCTCCTCCGTCGCGTTCATGCCGAAGACGCTCTGGCGCACGGCACTGGCGGAACCGGAGAACCACAGATCATACTGCGCGCGCTCCTCGGGCGTGAGCAACGGCGTGAGCGCGGCGTCCTTTTCCTTGCGGAGGCGCGCGAGATCGCCGGTGGCGAGGAAGCCGTCGCCGTTGTCAATCTGCTCCTCCATCAGCTCGCGTTCCTTATCTGCAAATTGATCCAGCACACTGCGAACCTGCGCGCGTTTTTCCTCCGGGAGAAAGCCGAGGCGCTGTCCGTGATAATCCGCCTGGCCCTGCACGCGCAGCCGTTCGCCGATCAAATCCACGCCGAGCAACTGGCGGATGACCTCGCGCTTTTCGTAATCCACAGCGCGCTGCTGGCGCAGCGCGGCCTGCTCTGCCGAGCCGTCCCACATCTCCTGCTCGACCGGCTGCCAGTATTTGATCTCCCGCGGGCCGACGCTGGCGGCCTGGATTTTTGGCGCGAACATCTTGTCCACGTCGGCGATCACGAGGTCGCGAATGGTTTGCTCAGGACAGCCGATGGCGCGCAGCCGGTTGATGTAATCGCGGTAATCCTCCGACTCCAGTTGTGCCCAGCGAAACTCATTCGTGGCCGCGATGATGTTGGTGATGACCGTGATGGGAGCGGGCGGGGCCGGGCGCGAGGCTTTGAAAACGGGGACGTAATTCGTCACCACCTGCACGCGCGGCTCCACGCGCGCGCCGTCGAAGTGTCGCACGATGTACCAACTCGCCACCGCCAGCCAGGTGGCGTTGAGCAGCACGAGCAGTAAAGTGGAGCGCGACAGTTTCAAAGGCGGCGCAGTGTAACGAAACAGAGAAGCAGGGCAACTGGGTTAGTCGGACCGTCGTTCCGGCGGCGGTGACGGTGACAGGCTCGAATTCCATGCTCCGCCCATTCAATTCTCTCATTGCATCCCGCGCGTGCGGAAAACAACACTCCGGCCGGCCCGCCTCGGCGGGCCATTCCAAATGTCGTTCAGCGTTTTAATCATCGGAGCCGTCGTGATCCTCGCGGGCGCGGGCGCGCTCCCTTTCGTAAGCCGGGCCGGGCGTCCTTAACATGGAAACCAAACATCCCATCGTCATCGCGCTCGACGGCACCAGCGCCAGCGGCAAAAGCACCAACGCCAAGCTCATCGCGAAGAAGCTTGGCTTCGTCTATGTGGACACCGGCGCGATGTATCGCGCGCTCGCCTGGCATTGCCTGCAAAAGCGTCTCGACGTGAACGACCCGAAGGCCGTGGCCAACGCCTGCCGCCGTTGGAAAACCAAACTCGACTGCATTGACCACGTCGTGCGCCTGACCGTGGACGGCTATTATCCCGAGAAGGAGGTCCGCACCGCCGAGGTCAGCGAGGCCGTCTCGCACGTCGCCGCCGTGCCCAAGGTGCGCGACTGGATGAAGCTCAAGCAGCGCGAGTGCCTGCAATTCGGCAGCCTGGTGATGGAAGGCCGCGACATCGGCACCAATGTTTTTCCCGACACGGATTTCAAATTTTATCTCGACGCCTGTCTGAAGGAGCGTTCGCAACGCCGTCTCGAACAGGGCGTGTCGGAAAATCTCGCCGCGCGCGACGAACGCGACAGCCAGCGCGCCGCCGCGCCGCTGATGATTCCGCTCGGCGCGATGATGATCGACAACTCCGGCGAGTCGCCCGAGCAGACGAGCAACCGCATCATTGCCGAGGTCGAGCGGCGGCTGGCCGCACCGAGATGAAAATGTCGAGAGGCGCGAGAAGAGAGACGAGAGCCGGCCACGGCGCGCGCTCCGTCCGGCCCTGGACCCTCGACCCTCGGCTCTCGACCAGATGAACCCCATCTACTGGCTCGGCTGGAGTTTCTTCCGCCTGATGTATGCCACGTATTTTCGCTGGCGCGTGCTGCATCCCGAACGCGTGCCGGTGGAGGGCGCGGTGCTGATTGCCTCCAACCACGCGAGCTTCCTCGATCCACCGCTCATCGGGTGCGGGTTGAAACGGCAATGCTCCTTCCTCGCGCGCGAGTCGCTGTTCCGTTTTCGTTTCACGCGCTGGTTGCTCACGCACTGGCAGGCCGTGCCCATTGACCGGGGCGGCGGCTCGTCCGGGATGAAGCGCATTCTGGAAGCCCTGTCGCTGGGCCGCGCAGTCATCATGTTTCCCGAAGGCACACGCACGCGTGACGGCAGTCTGCTTCCGGTGCGCTCCGGCGTGGGGCTGCTCGTCATCAAGTCCACCGCACCGGTCGTGCCGGTGCGCGTGTGGGGCACGCTGGCCGCGTATGGCCGCGACGTGCCGATCCCCAAGCCGGTGCGCGTGACTGTGAAATACGGCGAACCGATGTTTTTCCACGCACTGCGGGCCGAGGCGAAGACGTGCTCGAAAGATCGGTTGAAGGAAATTTACCAGCAGGTCGCCGACGAGATCATGGCGGCGATTGGGAAGCTCGAGCCGGTGCGGGACGGAAGTTCCAAGTAATCGGCGCGCGGACTTTTCAGTCCGCAGCGAGCCGCTGAGTTTTGAGGTTCAAGAACTTGCCCACACTTTCCGTCGTCCGTGGCTTGCTGCGGACTGGAAAGTCCGCGCGCCAAAAAATCAGCGGCGTCATCAATGATGCGGCTGAGTGGCGCGGTGGCATTCGTGGCGCTGATGGCCGCAAAAAAATGCTGCCGGAAGCAGTGCGTGTTGATCCGGTTCACACCACCGACATCGAAGAACGAAAGCAACGCGCGGCCCCGCGCTATGGCACCACGACCGTCCGGTAAAACCGCCGTGCGCGGTTGGTGCTGGTGAAATCAATCACCTCTTGACGCTCGGTTGAGAGCACGCCGTTCGTCAGCGGCAGCCACCGCCCGCCGTCGAAATCATCCGTGAACTCCACGCGGAAGCCGGTGCCGGGCGCGCCCAGCAACGACACCACCGGGCGCACGTCGAACACCGTCACCAGCACGGACGCCGCCGCGCTCACCACCGTTCCCTCCGGCCCCGTCACCACCACGTCGTAGCGGCCCGCCTGGGCCACCGACGCACCGCTGATTTCCAGCACGGCGTTGGTTGCGCCCGTGAGCGCCGCGCCATTCCGCCGCCATTGGTATTGCCACGGGCCAGTGCCGCTCGTGCCCACGCTCAGAGCCAAACTCCCGCCCGCCGACACCACGCGATTCGCGGGCTGATTGGTAATCACCGGAAAGCCCGCCGGCCCCGGCGCGAACAACGCCGCCACCGTCGGCCCCGGCTGGGTGATGGTGAACAGGCGCGGATTGTTCGTCCCGGAAACGGCGTTGCCCCACGCCACGAATTTCTGACCGGAATTCGGCACGGCCCGCAGTTCCACCGTGCTCCCGTACGGCACCGGCCCGCCGGGCGCGATCTCGATCCGTCCGCTGCCCAACACGTTCGTGAAAAGGCTGGTGCCGAATACCGCCTGCACTTGCACCGAACGATTAACCGTCAGTCCGAGCGGATTGCTGGAACCGGACGCATCACCTTCCCAGCGCAGAAAACTCCAGCCGCCGTTTGGTGTGGCTGTGAAAGTCACCAAGCTGTTTGAGGTGTAGTAGGACTGGACTGGAAAAACAGTCGCGACTCCGCCGCCTCCGCTCGTCACTTGCACCGAATACAAGAGGACAAAAATCGTGACCGCTGGTGCCTCAGCTTGCTGCGAAAAGTCTGAACTCAATGCGAGCGCGCGCACTACGACCGTGTTGCTGATCGTGAACGGCCCAGCGTAGAGCGGCGCTGAGAAAGTCGGGGCGCTGCCATCCAGAGTGTAGAAGATGTAGCCCTGCGGAAAAGCCGTCGCCAGCGTGAGCGTGGTGGAGGCGGTGCGAGTCACGGTTCCAACCACGACCTCGTCATCCGCACGAACCACAGGAGCACCGAAGGCGGTCACAACCAGCAAAGCGTTTGAACTGACCACGACTCCGAGATCGTTTGAGACCGTCACCGAATACAGGCCGCCGTCCGACATCTGCACTGGTGCAAACGCGAGGCTGGCGTTGGTCGCGCCCAAAATGTTGGTGCCGTCTTTGCGCCACTGATAGCGCGGCACGCTCCCTGTCACGGCTACACTCAGAGCCATCATCTGTCCGTTCGTGACAATCTGACTGGCTGGCTGGGTGATTATTTGCACTGGAGCCACCGACACGCTGATGGAGATGGATTCCGAATCGCTCAAAACCGGATTGCCATTGTCCGTGACCCAGACCGTGACGAGGTAGTTTCCGGGTCCCTGCGTCGCGCCGGGCGTCCAGTCGAACGCGCCGCTCGAAAGATGAATCGTGGCTCCAGCGGGCGCGTTGGAAAGGCTGTAGTTGAGTGACTGCGCGGGGAAATCAGAGTCGTTCGCTGTGGCGGTGAAGGTGAGAGGGCTGCCTTGAATGGCGAACTTGGACCCGATGGTCGTCAGGACAGGCGCACTGTTCACCTCGTTGACGGTGATCTGGATCGTTTCCGAATCGTTCAACACGGGAACCCCATTGTCCGTGACTCGCACGGTGACTGGATAAACGCCCGGCCCTTGCGCTTCGCCGGGTGTCCAAGTGAACAGCCCGCTGGTCGGGTGAATGGATACGCCCGCGGGCGCGTTCGACAAACTGTAGGTGAGTTCCTGAACCGGTTCATCCAAATCGCTGGCCGTGACGGTGAAAGACAACAGACTCCCCTCGTCCACAGACTTGTTGCCGATGGTCGCGAGCACCGGGGCGTTCGTGTTGTCGGGGACGACAGTGACGGTTCCGTTCACCGCCGACACGGGTACTATCGTGGAATTTCCGTTCGCTGCCTCGAATGCGGTAGGCGTGCCGTCAATCGTCACCGGGCTGGAAGCCGCCACTGAGCCGACGAGGCGAAAGCGCACGCCAAAAATCATCGCACCGTTCGACAGGTTGGTTGCGCCGCCGTTTGGCTCAAACCAAACCGTCGTGAGCGTGCCAGTGGTCTTCATCAGCAGCCCGAAATTATTGTTCGTCATTCCCGGCAGGCTGAACTGCTCAACGCTGACAAAAGTCGCAACATTGGTGTTCCAGTGAAGGGAAAATTGAAACTGGCTGATGTTGGTGAACTGGTTGACCCGAATCGGCACCACCACCTGTGCGTTCGTGATGCCGTTAGTGTTCCCGACAATGAAGGTCAAATTAGCCGCCCGCCCGGCCCCCGCTCCGAAGCCCAGCAGAACGCACAGGCTCAATAACAATGCGAGACGCAGGAGGACATTTGTTTTCAATGCGGAGTGATTCATTTGCCGACTGCATTAAATCCGAGGCCCCACCGGCTGTAAAGCAAAGCCCCAAAACACGGCACGCCAATGCGGGCCGTCAGCCCAATCGCGCTGTGGGTGCCCCCAGTTCTGTGATGGTCATGTTCTCGATGTTCACTTTTCACTTTTGCGGTCAGGAAGGATGCGCACGCTGTCGAAGTCTTCCGGCCAGCTAAACTCGCCATGCTTGATCGGGGAAAGAATTGTTTCGTCCTCAAGGCCGATCCGGTATTCGCCCGGCACGAGTGTTTCATTCTTAAGCAGTTCGGTTGTTAATTGGCGACCATCGACGCCGAGCCGCTTGTGTAACTCCACAGCCATTAGCTGAATCATCGGGATACAATCGGGGTTCAAGTCATCCTCATGCAGCCCGCTGTAAATCGAGAAGCCACCCGCGTCGGAAACTATTTTGAAATAGACGCCCTGCCTTTCGAGCGAAAGGTGTGCGTACGCATCGTGTCGTGCCTGGACGAGTTTTTTGTGTAGCTCGGTCAATTCGGGTGCGCTGAACGTGGCGTACTTCCCATCAAGGTCGCCAAGGTTGCTGCGTAAGCCGGAGCAGAATGGCCGGGCATATTCACCCACGATGGCGCTTGCCAGCAACCGGTACGATTCGGATTGCAGTTGCACCATGTGGACGTAGGCGCACATGGCCGCGACACGTTTGAAACAATGTTCAGCGACGATAATTTTCCAAATCTTTCGTTTGAGTTGCAGCGGCGTCGGATTCTTTTTCATGTCCATTGCTCCAGTCTGGCGCGTGGACTTTCGCACACATGGATTTGACCTTCCACTCGACCATCCTTCGCCTGACCTTTGGGTTTGGCCCCAAACCAGAAGACCTCGAACGTGGGCCGTGCGCGTCTGTCCCTGTTCCCTGGAGATTGGAGCGCCGGTCTCCGACCCGGCCCGTTGGGAATCGAGCAACACGCCGGGTCAGAGACCGGCGCTCCAGTTGTTCCTTCAGCGAAACGGCGGGATGTCCACGGGTAGGCCGACGCGCATGAAGAAGCGGGCGAAGGCTTGGGCGAGGTGTTCGCGATAGGGCGGATTGAGCCGCGGGCGCGGGCCGGGTCCGGCGGCAAGTTCGCGCACCAAGTCCAGGTGAACCGTGAACACGCGGCTGAAATCCACGAGCATGAATTCGCGCTCGTGGCCGGGCAGTCCGCAGCGGTTCAAGACATGGAAGCCCGGATGCCGTCCCTTGCGCGCCTCTTCCCAGCCCGCCCGTTTCCCGAACACGCGGTGGTGAACGAGTTCACCGTAAGAGTAGGCGGAGCAGAACAAAACTTCCTCGCAGTGGCTGCGTCCGTCGGGACGCAGGGCGAGGTCGCAGGATTGGGTGAGGATGACGCCGGTGCGGCGGGCGAACTGCACTTCCACTTCCGCCCCGCCCGACACGGCCCCGAGTCAGGGATGGAACACCGGGCAGCCGTCGATGAGATCGCCCTGCTGCAATTCCGTTCCTTGAACGAGATCGAACCACGGGAAGCGAACCGGCGGTGGTGCGGCGGGCATGTTCAGTCGCGGGGATTACGAGACGTGGTGAAGGGCCGGTTGGGAACCTCGACGAAGCGCGCCCGAATGGAACCAACTTTCTGACGTGGTGGAAATTCGATCCGCGTGTCCCACGTCACGGTTTCCAACGGGGCGGGTGCGGGCGAGGTTTGACTTGGTGAACGCTTCGTGGTCGCCGCGCGGCGTTGGACGGAAGATTTCGTCAGCGTTCTCATGGCGGAAAATTAGCCGTGGGCCATGGCAGCGTCAATCTCACGACGCGGCGATCTCGGAACGGAGCCAAACCTCGCTCTCGACCATCCTACGCCGGCCTTTGGATTTGTCCTAAAACCAGAAGACCTCGAACGTGGGCCGTGCGCGTTCGCCCCTGTGCCCCGGAGATTGGAGCGCCGGTCTCCGACCCGGCCCTTGGGGCATGGAGCTATCCTTCGGTGGTTACTCCCCTCACGCCTTCACCAGCGTTTTCACGCAATAGCTGTTCAGGCTCTCCCCGGCGGCAACGGCTTTGGCCGCAAGGCGGCGGTGCAACGCCGGTTCCACCCGCAGCACAAACTTCCCGCTGAACTTCTTCGCCGCGCCCAAGGGGGCAGGCAGCACCTTGCCGTCGGTGTGCAGCAGTTCGATCCATTCCTCCGCGGCCTCGCACAACTCGGCATAGACCTTGGCCTCGTCACTGCCATGCACGCCGCCGCCCATAAGTTCGGGACAGCGGCCAATGAAGCATTCATCTTCGTCGCTCCACTCCACAAACTTCGCGTAACGCGCCGCCTGTGCTTTGATCTGCTTTCGAGTCATAACGATTTCAGTCTTTCACCGCGCTCAAGGCCCGCTTCACGTCCCGCTCCTGGTAGTGCTTGGCGTCGTCGCCGGCACCGCCGCTCACCGTCACCCGCTGGCCTTTCGGATGCGTGTAGTTCCGGTGACTGCCCTTGCCGCCACGGTTCACAAACCCTGCACCTTCCAAATCAGCAATCAATTGGCGAACCTTGCGCGGCATACAGTATCAACTCAGTATCATTCGGACGAAAGTTGCTCCGAGAAATTGAGCAGTCAAGCGGAACTCCTTGCCTGGCCTTTGGGTTTGGCCCCAAACCGGCAGGTCTCGAACGTGGGCCGTGCGCCTCCGTGAAGCGGATGTTTCAACCGCTCGCATCACCTAAGCCAGCAGCTTCTCCACCACCTCGCCATGCACATCCGTCAGGCGGAAGTCGCGGCCTTGGAAACGATAGGTGAGCTTGGTGTGATCGAAGCCGAGCAAGTGCAACACTGTGGCGTGCAGGTCGTGGACGTGAACTTTGTCCTCGGTGGCGTTGAAGCCGAAGTCGTCGGACTGGCCGAGCGTGAGGCCGGGCTTCACGCCGCCGCCCGCGAGCCAGTAGCTGAAACAGTTCGGATGATGATCGCGCCCGTCGTTGCCGCCTTGCACCATCGGCGTGCGACCGAATTCACCGCCCCAGATCACCAGCGTGTCGTCGAGCAGGCCGCGTTGTTTCAAATCTTTCACCAGCGCGGCGCTCGCGCGGTCGGTCGCCTTGCAGTTGTTCTTGAGGCCGTTGGTCAGGTCGCCGTGTTGGTCCCATGACTCGTGGAAAATTTCCACGAAGCGCACGCCGCGTTCGATCATGCGGCGGGCGAGCAGGCAACTGTTCGCGTACGACGACTTGCCCGGCTCCGCGCCGTACATTTCCAGCGTGGCTTTGGATTCCTTGGAAAGATCCATCAGCTCCGGCGCGCTGGCCTGCATCTTGTAAGCCATCTCGAAGGAATTGATGCGCGTGGCGATCTCGGGATCGCCCACGACATCAAGATGTTTTCTGTTCAACGCATTGATCGTATCGAGCGTGCTGCGCTGCATCTCCCGATCCACGCCGTTGGGATTCGAGAGATACAAAACGGGATCGCCGACGTTGCGGAAGAGCGTGCCCTGATGGGCCGACGGCAGGAAGCCCGCGCCCCAGTTCGACGCGCCGCCGCTCGTGCCCTTGCCGCCGGTGCTGAAGACGACGAAGCCCGGCAAATCCTGCGCCTCACTGCCGAGGCCGTAAGTCGTCCACGCGCCGAAGCTCGGCCGCCCGAACTGCTGCGAACCGGTGTTCATCATGATCTGCGCGGGCGCGTGATTGAACGCGTCCGTGTGCATGGACTTAACGATGGCGATGTCGTCCGCGACCTCGGCGAGATGCGGCAGCAATTCGGACAACTCCGCGCCGGACTGGCCATGTTTTTGGAATTTGAACTTCGGCCCGAGCAGCGCCGAGTTCGGCGTGATGAACGCGGAGCGATAGCCCTTGAGCAAATCCGCCGGCGGCAGCTTGCCATCGTACTTCGCCAGCTCCGGCTTGTGGTCGAACAGTTCCAGATGACTCGGCCCGCCCGCCTGGAACAAGTAGATGACGCGCTTGGCCTTCGGTTTGAAATGTGGCTGCTTCGGCAGCATCGGGTTCAACGACGGCGCGGCCCAGCCGCTTTGCTGGAACAAACTGCCGAGGGCAATGGCTCCAAGACCGACGCCGCATTGCTGCAAGAACCAGCGGCGCGATACCGCTGTGGGGTTGTGTCCGCGATAAAGATGTGATTGGCAGTTCATGGGATCATTCCTTCGTAATCGTCTCGTCGAGGTTCAACAGGACGCGCGAGACCAGCGTGTAGGCGGCGAGTTGTGTCGGCGTCGCGCCGACGGGCAAATCTTTCGGCACGGCGGTTGCCCCGGTGGCGACTTCGGGCGCGCTGATCCAGCCATCGGCCATGCGTTGCTTTTCCTTGTTCAAGAGTTTGGTGAGTTCCTGCACCTCGTCGGGCTGGGGCGCACGGGCGAGGGCGCGGCGGAAGGCGTAGGTGAGGCGCGCTTCGTCGGTCTTGCCACCATTGGCCAGCGTCTGGCGCGCGAGGGCTTGGGAGCATTCGACGAAGATCGGTTCGTTGAGCGAGACGAGCGCCTGGAGCGGGGAGTTTGAGCGCTGACGGCGCACGCAGGCGGAGTCACCATTCGGCACGTCGAAGGTTTGCAGGGCGGGATACGGCGTGGAGCGACGGCGGAAGGTGTAGAGCGCGCGGCGATATTTGTCGGGACCGGTCTCCTGCTTCCACGGGAACGGCGCGTAGCTCGTGGGCGGCTCGAACAGGAACGCC
>JAYVNY010000191.1:0-86673 GCA_043758205.1 Akkermansia sp. | reverse complement strand
GTGTTGACCAGCCCGCGCCCGAAGAGATGCAGCCAGAGGTGATTCACCGCCACGCGCGCGGTGAGCGGGTTCTCCGGCGAAACAATCCAGCGCGCCAGGTCAAGCCGGGTCGGCGGGCTGTCGCACTCGAAGTGATTCAACACGCGCAGCACACCGGGTCGCACTTCTTCGCCGGGCCGAAGGAAATCTCCCCGCACATGAACGAACGTCTTGGGCGCATTCGTCATCACCGCGAGCATCAACGCTTCCTCGCCCCGATACTTGGGCTGGAGCCGTTGATGCGCCTTGAGCCTGGCCCCAAACTCTTTCAGGCCCGGATCCATCTCGCGGTAGTATTTCCAAAGCTCCTTCTTCTGCGCCGCACTGCGCTTCTCTGCGGGCACGTCGAGCATGGCTGTCACCGAGTTGCTCAAACTCTTGCGCCCGGCGCTTTGCTGCCAGCGGGCGAAATTCGTCTGCGCCTCGGTGTCGGAGTAACGAGTGCGGGCTGCCTCGAGTCGCGCCTTCTCTGACTCCCAAAGCTTCCGCGCTTGCTCGAACTTCTCCCGCTCGCCGGGCTGCGGAGTCGGCACGTCCAGTTCCCGGGCTTCGTTGAAAAAGGCGTAGAGTTGGTAGAACTCGCGTTGCGAAATCGGATCATACTTGTGCGAGTGGCATTCCGCGCAGCCGACCGTCAGCCCCAGCCACGCCGTGGCGGTGGTCGAGACGCGATCCACCTTGGCTTTGCAGATGAACTCCGCCTGGTCCACGCCGTCCTCGTGGTTCGAGAGCGTCATGCGATGGAAGCCCGTGGCCATCCTCTGTTCCATCGTCGCGTTCGGCAGCAGGTCGCCGGCGACTTGCTCGATGGTGAACTGGTCGAACGGTTGGTCGCGATTGAAGGACTCCACCACCCAGTCGCGATACAAATAGGCACCCGGACGGACGCGGTCGATTTGATAACCCGCGCTGTCGGCGTAGCGCGCGAGGTCGAGCCAGTGCCGTCCCCAGCGCTCGCCGAAATGGGGCGAGGCCAGCAGTTCATCCACCACACGCTCGAAGGCATCACGGCGGCGGTCCTTCTCGAAGGCCGCGACCTGCTCCGGCGTGGGGAGGAGTCCCACCAGATCCAAATACACCCGGCGAAGGAGCGTGGCCCGTCCTGCTTCGGGCGAAGGCTTCAGGCGCTCGCGTTCCAGGCGCGACAGGATGAAGGCGTCGATGGGGTTTATGATTTTTGATTTACGATTTGCGAGCGCGGGCACCGGCGGACGAACTGGAGCTTTGAACGCCCAATGCTGATTTGCTCCACCGGCCTTGGCTTGCGCTTCCGCTGGCCATCGCGCACCAGCGTCAATCCACGCCTTCACCGCCGCGATTTCTCCCGGCGCCAGCGGCTCGCCCTTCGGCGGCATCCGCTCGTCGAGATTGGTCGTGATGAGCCGTTGCACCAGCGAACTCGCCGCGCTGTTGCTCGCCACCATCGCCGCCTGCCCGGAGTCACCGCCGCGCAACAAAGTCTCACGGTCATCCACGCGATAGCCGCTCTTGTGCTTTTCCGGCCCGTGACATTCCAGGCAACGCTTCTGCAACACGGCCCAACCCGTGGACGGCTCCGCCGCACGAAGACTGAGCGCCGCCGTCAGGAGGACGGCGCAGCCCGCACGGAGCATTCGTGGGATTGGGGTCACGAGGTTTTCTGACGGCCTGCCCGAGGGCGATGATTCAAATTCGTTTGGCACCCCAACGGGCCCACGGTGGCAAACCGGCCGCACCTTGGCCGTGCCACCTCCGCGCCACTTCGAGGAAGCGACCGCGCTCGACAAAGCTCTGGTGAATAAGTCGTTTTGCGAACTGGTCAGAGCACGGCAGCACTGATAGAAATAACGCGACACCATGCTAACGATTTTCGGACCTCGGCCGTCCCGCTTTTGCGACGGAGTATCGCGTCGTAATTTCCTGAAGATCGGCGCGCTCGGGCTGGGAGGGATGGCGCTGCCACAGTTGCTTCAAGCGGAATCCGCGGCCGGCGTTCGTCGCTCGCACAAGGCCATCATCATGATTTTCCTGCCGGGCGGGCCGTCGCATCAGGACATCTTCGATTTGAAGATGGACGCGCCGTCCGAGGTGCGCGGCGAGTTCAAGCCGATTTCCACGAAAGTTCCCGGCATTCAGATTTGCGAACACCTGCCGCTGCTCGCCAAACAGATGGACAAGATCGCCATCATCCGCTCGATGGTCGGCGCGCTGGATGATCACGATGCCTTTCAATGTCTGTCCGGGCGTGCTTCACGCAACCAACCGCCCGGGGGCTGGCCCTCGCTCGGTGCGGTACTCTCGAAACTTGAAGGCCCGGTCAATAAATTCATCCCGCCGTTCGTCGGCCTCGCACCGAAGATGGGCCACATGGAATGGGCGCGGGCGGGCGAACCGGGATTTCTCGGCCCGGCGTTTGGACCCTTCAAGCCCGAGGGTGCCGGCAAGAGCGACATGGTGCTCAACGGCGTGACGCTCGACCGCCTCGCGGATCGCCAGGCGCTCCTCACCAGCTTTGACAATTTCCGCCGCGACGTGGACACGAGCGGCATGATGAACGGTCTCGACGCGTTCAATCAGCAAGCCTTCGGACTGCTTACTTCCAGCAAGCTGCTGGAGGCGCTCGACATCGAAAAAGAAGATCCAAAAGTTCGCGCGCGTTACGGCAAGGGCGACCCCAAGAACCGCGACGATGGCGGGCCGAAGCTGATGGAGCATTTCCTCACGGCCCGGCGCTTGGTCGAAGCGGGCGCGCGCTGCGTCACGCTTGCCTTCAGCCGCTGGGACCATCACGGGAAAAACTTCGACGCGCTGCGCCAGGACTTGCCCATGCTCGATCAGGGCGTGAGCGCGCTCATCGAGGATTTGCACCAGCGCGGGATGGACAAGGATGTCTCGGTGGTCGTCTGGGGCGAGTTCGGCCGCACGCCGACGATCAACAAGGACGGCGGGCGCGATCACTGGCCCCGCGTTTCTTGCGCGATGCTGGCGGGCGGCGGGATGAAGACCGGTCAGGTCATCGGGGCCACGGATCGTCTCGGCGGCGAAGCGGTCGAGCGCCCGGTGCAGTTCGGCGAAGTCTTCGCCACGCTCTACCAGCGGCTCGGCATTGACGCCAACAAGGTCACGTTCAACGATCTTTCCAGCCGCCCGCAGTTCCTCGTGGACAATAATTTCCAACCCATCCGCGAACTGATCTGATCATGCTGACCATTCCCGGCCCATCCTCAAAATTCTGCGACGGACTTTCGCGCCGGAATTTTCTGAGAATTGGCGGGCTGGGCCTTGGGGGACTTTCGCTGCCGGGCTTGTTGCAGGCGGAGTCCGGCTCCGGTCTTCGCAAGTCGCACAAGTCGATCATCATGATCTACCTGCCCGGCGGGCCGCCGCATCAGGACACCTTCGACCTGAAGCTGGACGCGCCGTCGGAGATTCGCGGCGAGTTCAAACCCATTCGCACCAACGTCCCCGGCATCGAAATCTGCGAGCATCTGCCGCTCATGGCGCGCATGGCGGACAAGCTCGCGTTCGTCCGCAGCGTCGTGGGCGCCGAGGACAATCACTACGACTACCAATGCCTGACCGGCCGACTGAAGCGCAACGAGCCGCCGGGCGGCTGGCCGTCCATCGGCTCGGTCATCTCCAAGCTGCAAGGCGCGACGCATCCGGCGGTGCCGCCCTTCGTCGGGCTGGAGCCGGTCATGCAGCACCGGCCTTACAACGCTTCCGGGCCGGGATTCCTCGGCGTGCCGCATCGCTCGTTCCGTCCGGCGGGCGAAGGCAAATCCGACATGGTGCTGAATGGCGTGACCTTGGAGCGGCTGAACGACCGCAAGGCGCTGCTCGCCAGCTTCGACAAATTTCGCCGCGACGTGGACGCGAGTGGTTCGATGGAAGGACTCGATGCCTTCAACCAGCAGGCCTTCGGCGTGCTCACGTCCAGCAAGCTTATCGAAGCCCTCGACCTTGGGCGCGAGGACAAGCGCATCGTGGAACGCTACGGCCAAGGTGATCCCAAGACGCACGGCGACGCCGCCCCGATGCTCACCGAGCAATTCCTCATGGCCCGCCGCCTCGTCGAAGCCGGCGCGCGCTTCGTGACCGTGGCGTTTGGTTTCTGGGATTATCACGGCAAGAATTTCGACAACGCGCGCAAGGATTTGCCGCTGCTGGATCGCGGCGTGACCGCGCTGGTGCAAGACCTTCACGACCGCGGACTCGACAAGGATGTTTCGGTGATCGTCTGGGGCGAATTCGGTCGCACCCCGACCATCAACAAGGACGGCGGACGCGATCATTGGCCGCGCGTCTCGTGCGCCCTGCTTGCCGGTGGCGGCATGAAGACCGGGCAAGTTATTGGTGCCACCGACCGTCTCGGCGGCGAGGCGAACGAACGTCCGGTCCATTTCCAGGAAGTGTTCGCCACGCTTTATCAACGCCTGGGCATCGACGTGAACAAGGCCGTAGTCCACGACCTGAGCGGACGTCCGCAATTCCTCGTGGACAACAATTACCAGCCGATGCGCGAGCTGATTTGAACCATGTTGACTATCGCCGGAACCTCCTCATCCAAGTTTTGCGACGGAGTTTCGCGTCGTGATTTTTTGAGGATTGGCAGCCTGGCCTTCGGCGGTCTGGCCCTGCCGCAGTTGCTCCAGGCCGAACAGCTCGCCGGAATTCGCAAGTCGCACAAGGCCGTGATCATGATCTATCTGGTCGGCGCGCCGCCGCATCAGGACATGTTCGACTTGAAGATGGACGCGCCGATGGAAATTCGCGGCCCGCACCGCCCCATCCGCACCAACGTCCCCGGCATCCAAATCTCCGAGCACATGCCCCGCTGCGCCGCGATCATGGACAAGCTCGTGCCCATCCGCACGATGTACGGCTCGCCCAACGGCGACCACGACTCGTTCATCTGCTACACGGGCCGTCCGGTGCCGACGCAACCGCCTGGCGGCTGGCCTTCGATGGGCGCGGTGCTTTCCAAGCTGCGCGGCCCGACCGAGCCGACGATTCCGCCTTTTGTCGGACTCGCGCCCAAGGCCGGGCATCCGCCGTACGGTTCGCCCGGTCATCCGGGGTTTCTCGGCCCGACGCACTCGGCCTTTCGTCCTGATGGACCGGGCTTGGGCGACCTCAAACTTAACGGAGTGACGCTCGACCGTCTTTCGGATCGCAAGGCGCTGCTGACGGGCTTCGATAATTTCCGGCGCGACGTGGATGGTAGCGGCGCGGTCGAAGGGATGGATTCCTTCCAGCAACAGGCCTTCAGCATTCTCACTTCGAGCAAACTTCTGGAGGCGCTCGACGTCAGCCGGGAACCGGCGAAAGTGCGCGAGCGTTACGGCAAGGGCGACCCGAAGAACTATGGCGACGGCGCTCCGAGAAATTGCGAACAGTTTCTCATCGCCCGCCGCCTCGTCGAAGCGGGCGCGCGCTGCGTGACGCTGAACTTTGGCCGCTGGGATTTTCACAGCAACAATCACAGCGAGTTGCTCACGCACCTGCCGCTCTTCGATCAGGCCATGAGCGCGCTGGTCGAGGATCTGCACGAGCGCGGACTGGACAAGGATGTGGCGGTCGTGGCCTGGGGCGAATTTGGCCGCACCCCGCAGATCAATGCGGACGCCGGGCGCGACCATTGGCCGCAGGTCGGCTGCGCGCTGCTGGCCGGCGGCGGCATGAAAACCGGCCAGGTCATCGGCGCGACGGATCGGCTCGGCGGGGAGATTGCGGATCGGGGCGTTCACTTCGGCGAAGTCTTTGCCACGCTCTATCACCAACTCGGCCTCGACCCGAACCGCGTCACCCTGCCCGACCTTTCCGGACGCCCGCAGTATCTGGTGGATGGATGGCCGCCGATGCGCGAACTGATTTGATATGCGAATGACTTCCACCCCATTCCTCAGCGCCCTGTTGTTCGCCGCGTGGCTCGTCACGGCGAACCAGGTCGCAGCCGCCAAGCCTGTCGCGCTGGAACTCGGCACGGGCGACGCCCCACCCGGCACGACGCTCCGCCTGCGCTCCAGCGACGCGCGGCGGCAACTGCTCGTCACCGCGAAGCTCGACGACGGTGCGGAACGCGATTTCGCACGCCGCGCGAAATACGAGGTGAAGCCCGCCGGCATCGTGACCGTGGACGCGTCAGGATTTCTCGCGCCTGTGGGCGACGGCACCGCGACCGTCACCGCGCGCACCTCGGAAGGCGTCACCGGCCAGATGACGGTGAAGGTTGAGAACGTGCGCGTCGCGGCGGCGGTCAACTTTCCCAACCAGATCGTGCCCATCTTCACCAAGGCCGGCTGCAATGGTGGCGGCTGCCACGGCAAGGCCAGCGGGCAAAACGGATTCAAGCTCTCGCTGCTCGGCTTCGAGCCAAGCGAAGATTACGAACACCTCGTCAAGGAAGCGCGCGGTCGCCGGCTGTTCCCCGCCGCGCCGGATCGCAGCCTGCTCTTGCTGAAAGGCGCGGCCACGCTGCCGCACGGCGGCGGCAAACGCCTCGACCCGAACTCCGACGACTACCGCTTGATCATCCGCTGGATCACGCAGGGCATGCCTTACGGCAGCACGAACGATCCGGTCGTGGATCGCATCGAAGTGTTTCCGAGGGAGCGCACGCTTTCGTTTGGCGCCGAACAGCAGCTCGCTGTGCTGGCGCATTACACCGACGGCCACGCCGAGGATGTGACGCGCAGCGCGCTCTACGAGGCGAACGACAAGGACATGGCGCGCACCGAGGAGAGCGGCTTGGTGAAGCTCTACCAGCAGCCCGGCGATGTGGCGGTGATGGTGCGTTATCAGGCCAAGGTCGCCGTCTTCCGCGCCATCATTCCGCTCGGCATCGCGGTCACGAACCTGCCCGTGGCGAAAAATTTCATTGATGAACAGGTCTTCAAAAAACTCAAGACCATCGGCATGCCGCCGTCCGAAATCACCGATGACGCGACCTTCCTTCGTCGTGTCACCGTGGATGTCGCGGGCCGGCTGCCGACGCTGGATGAGACGCAAAAGTTTCTCGCGGACGGACGGACGGACAAGCGCGCGCGCTGCATTGACCGCCTGCTCGACAGCCCGGATTACGCCGATCACTTCGCCAACAAATGGGCCGCGCTGCTGCGCAACAAACGCGCCGACGCCAATCAGGCGCGCATGACCTACGCTTTCCACGACTGGGTGCGGGACGGACTGCTGGAGAACAAGCCCTACAATGATTTCGTGCGCGAGCTGCTCACGGCCTCGGGCGAGGTCTCACAGAACCCGGCCACCGCCTGGTATCGTCAGGCGCGCGACACGACCACGCAGTTGGAGGACACGGCTCAGGTCTTCCTCGGCCAACGCCTCAAGTGCGCCGAGTGCCACCATCATCCTTATGAACGCTGGAGCCAGCAGGACTATTACAGCTTCGCCGCCTTCTTCTCGCAGGTGAGCCGCAAAGGCGGCACCCAGCCGGGCGATGAAATTGTTTTTGCCAAACGCTCCGTCGCCACCGCCACGAACAAGAAGACCAAGCAATCCGTAAAGCCGGCCGGGCTGGGGGCCACGCCGTTGAATCTCACGGCCGACGATGACGCGCGGCAGCCGCTCACCGATTGGATGACCGGGAAGCAAAACCGATTCTTCGCGCGCTCGTTGGTGAACCGGTATTGGAAGCACTTCTTCAATCGCGGCCTCGTCGAGCCGGAGGACGACATGCGCGACACGAATCCCGCGACCAATCCCGAGTTGCTCGACGCACTGGCGCAATCATTCATCGGAAGCGGCTATGACTTGAAGCAGCTCGTGCGCGACCTCTGCAACTCGCAGACCTACCAGCTCAGCGCCGTGCCGAACGCGCACAACAAAATCGACAAGCAAAATTTCTCCCGCTACTACCCGAAGCGTCTCACCGCCGAGGTGCTGCTGGACTCGGTGAACGCCGTCGCGAAAGCCGAGAGCAAGTTTGACGGCCTGCCCGCCGGGACGCAGGCGGTGCAGTTGCCCGACAACAGCTTCAACGCCTCGTCGTATTTCCTCACCGTTTTTGGTCGCCCCGACATGTCGAGCGCGTGCGAGTGCGAGCGTTCGCAGGACGCCAGCCTCGCGCAGAGCCTGCACCTGCTGAACGCCAAGGACATTCAGGAGAAGCTCGCCCGCGATGGCGGACGCGCCGCTTCACTGGGCGAAGACAGCACGCGCAGCGACGAGGAGAAGCTGCGGGAACTTTATTTCCTCGCCTACACGCGCGCGCCCTTGCCGTCGGAAATCAAGACCGGCCAGGCGCACGTCGAGAAGACGATCCAGGGAAAGCCGGACAAGGAAATCGCCGCGCGCCGCCAGGCCTACGAGGACATCGTGTGGGCGCTGCTCAACACCAAAGAGTTTTTGTTCAACCACTGACGCGTGGTGGTTATTCAGAGGCCAGATGGACCCGGATAAATTCCTCCGGCGAAATGGGCTGCGGCTTATAACCGGCGGATTTCAACACCGCAAAATGCGTGTCCTCCGTTACCACGAAATCCGCTTCGGCCGCGATGGCGCAATCGCAGAATTTGTTGTCGTCCGGGTCGGCGGTGATGACGGCGAAGCGATACTGCGGCTCTGTCTGCCGGTGTAGCCGTGAAGCCGGTCCAGCAGTTCGAGCAACGCCACCACGTCCCGCCAGCGCTCCGCACCGGAAAACTTGACCGTGACCTCCTCGTATTCGAGCAGGATTTCGTTCGACACCGCCAAGGTGAGCCGGCCATCCAGCAAGGCGCAGAGGATTTGATGAAATGGCTGCTTCCGCCCGAAGATTTGCAGAAAGACGTTCGTGTCGAGGCAGACCGTCATGCGTAGCGGTGTTCAGCCCGGAACTGCCGCACCAACTCCGCCACGCGCCGCAGCTTGCCCTGCGCGTGATCCGCATCGAAAGCTTCGCTCAATCGGTCGGCGGCCTGCTCGGCTTCGAGTTGCAGCAACACGCGGTCTAGTAACGCCAGTTGCTCGCCGTTCATGCGCTCGATCTTTTCGTGCAGGACGGGCTTGAGCTTTTCCGGCGGAACCGGCGCGGAGGCGTGGCTGCTTTTCATGGCCGAAGAATACGCTGGCGCAATGGGGCTGACAAGACGCCGATGAATCACGAATCGCCCGCGCCGCGCATAAACTTCTCCCTCTCCGCTGGGGGAGAGGGCCGGGGTGAGGTGGGCTTCGCGCGCAACCGGAACTTTTTCACCAGCCCGGCAGTGTCCCGTGGATTTGGGGCGGACGGGGATGACAGTTTTAATCTCCGTCCGCCCCAAATCTCCGGGCAAAGATTCGTGCCGAGACTGGCCCCACCACGCGGGCGCAACGGGCACGGAGCGTCCAGCCGGCACGCCGTGCCAACACGCCGGGCGGGACAGGAGATTTTGCCGCCGCTGGGCCGGCGCGTTCCGTCGCATGAAACGAAACGCCAGAGCGCCGCGCCGTGCGAGATGGGAACCAAATTTAACTACGGCACAAACATGATTGGCAACCGTTGGCCGCCGCACTATTTTCAGAACATGAAATTCCGGTTGCTGATCGAATTGGATGCGCGGACGAAGCGATGGTCGGCGGTGTTCCCCGAACTGCCGGGTTGCAGTACGGCAGGCGACACGGAAGCGGAAGCCATCCTCAACGCCAAAGAGGCGCTGGCGCTCTGGTTTGAACCTTCGCCGGTCAAGCTCCGCAAGAATTCCCGCCTAATCGAACTGGCTCTGCCTTGAGCCGGCACTTCCCAGTTTGCAACGCCCATGAAGTGGTCAGGGTGTTGCGCCGCCACGGATTTGTTCTGGTGGATCAACGCGGCAGCCACCAAAAATGGCGTCACTCCGACGGGCGACAGGTCATCGTCGCGCAGCACGGCAGCAAGCCCATCCCCATCGGCACCCTCAAGAGCATCATCAAAGGCAGCGGTTTGGACGCGGACGATTTCCGCTGACCGTGGCAAATCTGCGCGGCGCAAGGCTTCTCCCTCTCCGCTGGGGGAGAGGGCCGGGGTGAGGTGGGACTTCCTGCGCAACGGGCGGGGAGCGGCCAGCCGGCACGCCGCGCCAGCACGCTGGGCGGGACTGGAGATTTTGCCGCCGCTGGGCCGGCGCGTTTCCGTCGCTTGGGATGATGCGGCGTGACCACGAGATTGACGCAGAAACTCAGGCCGCCTAATTTTCCGCCCATGAGCACGGTGGCCGAAATCAAACAAGCCTGCACCCGCCTGCCGGATCGTCAGAAGATCAAGCTGGTTCGCTGGCTGCAAACGCAAGTGGTTGATGATCGCCTGAACGATGACGAGTTGATGCAACTCGCGACTGATGGTGCCCGCGCCCTCGACAAGCGGGAAGCCGAGTATGCCAAACGCAAGGCGCGGTGAAGTCTGGCAGATCGATTTCGGGATGGCCGCCAAGGTCCGCCCCGCCCTTGTGCTCGGCTGCGACATCGCGGACGAAGACCGGGTTCTGATCGCCGTTGTCTATTACACCACCGCCTTGCGCGGTTCCCGTTACGAAGTGCCGCTGCGCGTCTCCGGCCTCGACGAAGGCGGCTTCGACGCGCAAAGCCTCTACACCGTCCCCGCCGTAAAACTCATCCGCCGTCGCGCGGTGTTGAATCCCGCCCAACTGAAAGCCGTGGAAGAAAAAGTGAAAATCTGGCTGGGGTTGGATTGATGGCCAGCGCGGGTGCGAAGGGGCACAACGGGCACCGAGCGGCCAGCCGGCCCGCCGCGCCAGCACGCCGGGCGGGACAGGAGATTTTGCAGGCGCTGGGATGAATTAACGCGCAACACCGATTCGGAGGAATTTGTTGCTGGGTCCCGCCACATTCGTTACCGCGTTGAACGGCGGCGTGGCGACGATGTTCGTCGCGACCATCGAATACGGACCTTGCACGACAGATGCGCTCCAAAGTGAATAGGTGTTTCCCTCGAAACTTGCCCAGTGAATCACGATTTGCGTTCCGTTGGTTTGGCGCAGGGCTTGATAGCCCGCGATGCGAAAAGTGGAACTTGCGTCGAGCGGGTTGCTGCCAGCGATAAATTCTTCGTAGTTCGATTGGCCATCGCCATCCGTGTCAGTGAGTGGGTTGGCAGCACGCGGATCGTTGAAGTAGAGTTTCTCCCACCAGTCCGGCAACCCATCACTATCCGAATCGAAGGAGCGACCGCCGGTGTCCACGAGGAAAATGCCGGAGATGCCGATCACGGGCGGACGATCTTGGACGATGGGATTGCTGCCGGAATTGTATTCACTGACATTTGAAATGCCGTCGCCGTCCGCATCACCAGCCGCGTCATTCAAGATCGGGTTCAGTCTGTATTGGATTTCCCACCAGTCCGGCATTCCATCGCCATCCGTGTCTTGTGTGCGCGAGACGGTGAAGCCGCCGGTATCAGCGAGGAACAGTGGCGACACTGCGGACGACGGCCCGCGCCAATCATTCACCAGCGGATCTGTGCCAGCGTTGTACTCTTCGAGATTGGTCCGCCCATCGCCGTCGGGGTCTTCGTTCGCATCGTTGCGAAATGGATCAGAGCCGTGCGCGATTTCCCAGGAATCAGGAATGCCGTCGCCGTCTGTATCCACTCTCGCTTCGAGAGTGTTCAGCGTGAAGGCCGCTGAGACTGCCGCGACCTCGGTAAGTGATTCGTTCGCCGCTGGATTGCGTCCTTGTTGATACTCCCCAAGATTGGAAACGCCGTCACCATCCGCATCTCCGCTGGCGTCGTTCACGAGCGGGTTCAAGCCATACTTTTGTTCCCACCAATCCGGCATTCCATCGCCGTCCGTGTCTGCGGTCAGGGAGAACGGATAAATCGCCGTGTTGACCGTGAACAGCGCGGAGACTCCCGTGCTCGTGGCGGGCGAATCGTTCGACAGCGGACTCGTGCCGCCGTTGTATTCCTGCAAGTTCGTCAATCCGTCTCCGTCCGGGTCTTCGTTGGCGTCGTTGCGAAAGGGATCGAGTCCGTGGGCAATTTCCCAGTCGTCAGGCATTCCGTCGCCATCGCTGTCGAGGATGATGATGCGCGTGTTGACACTGAAGATGGCGGAAACGCCCTGCGAGAGTTGTGGCAAGTCGGGCGCGAACGGACTCGTCCCGGCGTTGTATTCCTGGAGGTTGGTCAAACCATCGCCATCAGGATCGGCGTTGGCGTCATTGAAGAAGGGGTTGAGTCCAACCGCGATTTCGTAGCTGTCCGGCATTCCGTCACCGTCACTGTCAAGTTGCGGCGTGCTGGTATTCACAACGAAGGGAGCGGACTCAGCGTACGGTTCGGGGTCGGCGCGTGCCATCCCGGCAAGCAACCCAATAAGCAGTGCCGCAGTCCACGAAAAGAATGAAAAAATGCTCTTCAAGTGAAGAGACGGAAGTCGAATTAAGGTGAACGACGGGCGACACGAAAACCCCAATAGCCGCTCTGATAACTCTGGCCGCCCCCGTCGCGACTATAGCATTTGAATGCAGTTTCGTTTGGACTGTTTGCCCACCCACCACCGCGAACAGAGCGCGTGACTGCCGGTGTAAGAGCATGCAGAGGGTTTGTGGGTGACTCAGTGGACGGATAGGAGTCGCTCGCCGTGTATGTCGTGCGTGTCCATTCAGCGACATTTCCAGCGATGTCATAAAGACTATAGCCGTTTGCTCTATCCGGGCCGAACGGAACCTGCGTGCCGTTGTAGTATCCAACAGGTGTCCGAGCCGTTGTGTTCTCGTAAGTATCTCCGCTGCCACTGTAGTTCGCGTCGCCTCCGTTTATTGCGTTGCCCCACGGATAAATTTGGTGTTCGCCAAGACCGTCATGATCAGCACCGCGAGCGGCTTTTTCCCATTCGGCATCCGTCGGAAGGTCGTAACCATAATGCTGCGCGAAGGCGATAGCGCCGTACCAGTTGAGAACCACCGGCAAATTTGTTTTGCCTTGCAGCACGTCAATCTTGTTCAAGTTCCATTGAAGGTCAGTTCCGAGATTGTAGATGAGCGTTGTGGCGGGGATACCGATGAAGAAACCGTTGTTTGCCGTGATCGAATTTCCAGTGCGCGTCACTTCACCCGCCACAAGAGCAGTGTTCAAAAAGTCCGCGTATTGCCCCACTGTAATCTCAAACTTACTGAGCCAGAAAGAATACGGAATGTTCACATGCTTCGCGGGACCAACTCCTTCAGCGCCGCCGTCCTGACCGAGGAGAAAACCGCCGGGCGGCACTTCCTGGCCCCACTGCAGTCCCGGATAGCCGCGACTGTCGCTGGCAATCACCTTCACGCGCATCATCGGCGAGTATTCGCCGTCCCAATCCACGGCGGCGTTCCACACGATGAGCTTGTTGGTGCCCGGCGTGATGTTGTTGCCCACGTCGCCGCTTAACGTGATGGCCGGCACCGAATAATTGCTGCCGCCGTTGTGTGAAATCTCGATGCGAATTTTCAGCAGGTCGCCGTCCGCATCGAACACGTTATAGCGGATGTCGATAAGCTTCGTTCCGCTGCGCTGCGAAGCGACGACGTTGGTAACGACTGGCGCGGCAGCTCCTGCCGTGAGTGCAAAGCAGAAGAGCGCCAGGATGCCGCTGAGTTTGAGAGTGATTTTTTTCATGCGCAGATGCCTTTCGACGAGTTGATTGCTGCGGGTAATTGGCACGTTCCCACACTTGCAGCAAGCGCAAATCCGTTCACCTCACCTTGGCCCCCACGCCAAATGCAGAGAGGGAGAAGAGCGGCTGCATGAGACGCTGCAACGGGAAATCATCAACGTCATCGAAGCGCTGAACCGGCTGCGGGAGAGTCCTGACTACCAACTTTGCCAGTTGAGCGAGCGGAAGCCAGGCATGCTGGACGAACTGGCGGCAGAGCGGGCGCTCGTGCTGGAGAGGGAGGCGCGCCGGCTGGCGGAAGAAATCAAGGAATTGTCTGGCGAGTGGGCGGAGCGCCTCGGCTAAAATAATTTCGTGGTGCATGGCACATTCCAAAAGTCATCAGGCAACCCCGGGTCGCGCCGGAGGAACCGCCTTGGCCGGGGCGTCGCTTCCTATCTCGGGCTGTCCGTCGTGCTCGTTTTCAATTGGGCGCCGTCTGTCTCCGGGCAACTGCCCTCGGCGCGGTTGCTCCACCTTTCACCAACCGGCGGAAAAATCGGCAGCGTCGTCGAGGTCACGGTCGGCGGCACCGACCTGGATGAGTTGAAGGAACTTCAGTTCTCACACCCCGGCATCACGGCCGGCCAGCCGCAGTCCAATCGCTTCGAGGTCACCATTGCCGCCGAGGTGCCGCCGGGGATTTATGACGCGCGTGCGCTCGGGAAGTTCGGCTTGTCGAATCCGCGCGCCTTCGCCATCGGCGTGCGGAAAGAAATCGCCGAGACGAAGAACAGCAGCGGCCTGCCCCAGGCCATTCCGCTGGAGAGCACGGTGAACGGGCGCACCGAGGCGGGCGGCGTCGGTTCCTTCCGCTTCTCCGCGCGTCAGGGCCAGCGCGTACTGGCGCGCTGCGACGCGCGCCAACTCGACTCGAAGCTGGAGCCGGTGCTGGAACTGCACGACGGCGCAGGCCGCGAAGTGGCCCGCAGCCGCCGCAGTGGTTTGCTGGATTTCTCGCCGGCTGCGGACGGCGAGTTCACGCTGCGGCTGCATGACCTCACGTATCGCGGCGGGCCGGAGTTTTTTTACCGCCTCTCCGTTGGGACTTTTCCGCACATTGATTATCTGCTCCCGCTGGCGGGCGGCGCGGACGGCAGGACGAAGTTTGCCGTGTTCGGCAGAAATCTTCCCGAGGGCCAGGTGATCGATGCGAAAGCGAATCCCGCGCTGGAACGCCTCGAAGTGGAATTGACTCCCAACTCGCCCGGCGTGACGAAGGCGTTCTCGACCATGCCCGCGCAAGCCGGCTTGGACCTGTTCGAGTATCGGGTGCGCCAGGCCAGCGGCCTTTCAGATGGCGCGGTGCTGCGGTTCCCCGCCGCACCGGTCATCACCGAGCGCGAGTCGAACCATTGGCCCGCGACAGCGCAAGTGCTGACCGCACCGTGCGAAGTCGCAGGCACGTTCTCCGCGAATGGCGACCGCGACTGGTTCAGCCTCACGGCGAAGAAGGGCGAGGTCTTCTGGATCGAAGTCATTTCCCACCGGCTCGGAGGGCCGACTGATCCGTTCGTGGTCGTGCAACGCGCCGGCACGAACGGCGCAACTGAGGTGCTGGAGTTGAACGACAGCCCGGCGAACATCGGCGGCGTGGAGTTCAACACCACGCACCGTGATCCGGTGGGGAAGTTTGAAGTGAAGGAGGATGGCACCTACCTGCTGCAAGTCCGCGACCTGTTCAACCAGCCATCGGGCCGTCCGGCGCTCGCCTATCAACTTGTCATTCGCACCGCTGCACCCGACTTCCGGCTCGTCGCCTTCCCGGCCACGCCGTTGCCGGCGAACAAAGACGCGAAGAACCTCGTCGTGAGCGCGGCGACTTTGCGACGCGGTGAGACGCAGCCGTTCAAGGTGCTCGCCCTGCGCCGCGACGGTTTCGACGGATCCATCGAGTTGTCGGTCGAGAATCTGCCCAAAGGAATTGCCGCCACGCCGACGCGGATCGAGGCGGGGCAGAATTCGACGCTCCTCTTTCTGCACGCGGCGGAAGATGTGCCGGCGGTTGCGGGGACGTTCACATTTCGCGGCACGGCCAGCGTGGGCGGAACGAATCTGCTGCGCGAGGCCCGGTCGGCGAACCTGGTCTGGGGCGTGGGCGATCCGGCGACCGAAGCCTTGTTCTCGCGCGTCAACGCCAATGCCTCAGTGAGCGTAATGGATGAAGCCGGGCCTTTGCGGATCGAAGTCGCCGAGGGGCAAGCCGTCGAGGCCGTGGCGGGCGGCAAGCTCAAGCTCCCGCTGCGCGTCATCCGCGATGGAGAATTCACCGCCACGCTGAAGCTCAAGCCGGTGGGCCTCCCGGCGCTGGAGTCGGCCAAGGAATTTACCCTCGATCCCAAGGCGACGAACGCGGTCTATGAAATCGAACTCGGCGCGCAGAAACTCGCGCCCGGCCGTTACAGCTTCGCCTTGCAGAGCCTGGCGACTGGCAAGCCGATGAAGGCGGACAAGCCGGGGAAAAAATCGCCCGGCAAGGACGCGACCTTCACCCTCTACTCGACGCCCATCGTGCTCAATGTCACGGCGGCGGCGAAAACCAACACCCCGGCGAAATGAGTTTGAAATGCCGAATGACGAATGACGAATAACGAATGAAATCCGAAGGCCAAAATCCCAAACGACATGCCACCAACACCGCCCCGGCTTTGGTGCGTCGCGCTTGGGCCTGCCTTCATCATTCGTCATTCGTCATTCCTCATTTCCCCTTCCTTGCCTCCGCCATCTTCGGATTTCTCTGCCTCGCGCCCGCGCACGCCGCTGATCCCGCCGCCACCAAGTCCATCCCCATCGCGAAGATCAAACACGCCGGGCCGGTGGACTTTGAAAGGGAGATTCTCCCCATCCTGAACAACAACTGCCTGGCCTGCCACAACCAGACCAAGGCCAAGGGCGCCCTGATTCTCGAAACGCCCCAGACGATTCTCAAAGGCGGTGACGGCGGCGCGGCGGTCGTGCCGAAGAAGCCGGCGGAAAGCCTGCTGCTCAAGGCGGCCGCGCATCTGGACCCGGAGTTGATCATGCCGCCCGCTGACAACAAGGTCGCCGCTTCCGCGCTCACGCCGGAAGAACTGGGTCTCGTTCAACTCTGGATCGAGCAGGGCGCCAAAGGCGAAGTGCGTCCGGTTGCGCCCATCGTCTGGCGACCACTGCCGGCGGGTTTGAACTCGATTTACGCGGTGGCCCTCACGCGCGACGGGCAGTTCGCCGCGTGCGGCCGGGGCAACCAGATTTTCATCTATCACCTGCCGACCGGGAAGCTCGCGGCGCGGTTGAACGATCCGCAGTTGCAGAAATCGAGCAATGCCGGCGCGGCGCATCGCGACACCATCAACTCGCTGGCCTTCAGCCCTGACGGCGAAGTGCTCGCCTCGGGCGGCTACCGCGACGTGAAGCTGTGGCGGCGCGCGAAGCCGGCGACGAAGTTCAAACTCCCGGCGGGCCATGATGTGCTCGCGGCCAGTTACGACGCGAAGTGGGTCGCCACCGTCTCGACGAATGGCGAACTCAGGCTGCTCGACGCGGGCGGCAAAATCGTGAAGTCCGTGGCCACGGGGGTGCGCATCAGTTCGTTGAAGTTTGTCCCGGGGAGCCGCCAACTGGTTTTGGCGCGGAGCAACCTCCTTCAACTGGTGAGTGTCCCATCGCTCGGCACCAACGGCGCGCTTCAGTTGCCGGATGAAATTGCCGCGCTCGCCTGCCTGGGGACGAATCAGTTCGCGGTGGCTGGCGCGGACGGCGCAGTTCGCATTTTACGCGCGGCCACAAATGGCGGCGCGCTCGCCATCGAGAAGGAATTCAAGTCGCCCACGCCGATCACGTTGCTCGAAGCCAGCCCGGCGGGAACCAACCTGCTGCTGGCCGGCAGCGCCGATGGCTCGGTGCGTGTTTGGGACATCGCCACCAGCAAGGCGATCTTCGAAGCCCGACACGACGGCGGGCTAATCGCGCTGGCCCTGCGACCGGATGGAAAAGTGTTCGCCACCGCCGGAGGAAACTCAGCGAAGCTCTGGCGCATCGGCATGACGAACCCGGTCGCCGAGTTGAAGGGCGATAGCGCGGCGGCGTTTCTCCTCGCGGATCGGGAGCGCGAACTGATCTTCGCCAAATCCGAAATGGATTTCCGCCAAGCCGCGCTCCAGACGGCGGAGACCAACCGGGCCAACGCCGTCACGCGCCAGCAAAAAGCCGCCGACACCAATGCGGCGCTGGCGAAAATTCTGGGCGAGAAGCGCGAGGCGCTGACCAACGCGCTCACCGCGCAGCGCGTGGCCGAGAAGGCCCTCGATGAACTCGGTCCGGAGATTAAGAAACTCACCGAGGCCATCCAGTCCGCCGAGAAGGAATCCACCAACGCCACCGCGCTGGCGAAAGCGGCGAAGGACGACAAGGACAAGGTGGCCAAGCTCACCACCGAGGCGGAGGAAAAATCCATGACCCTCACCAACGCCAGGGCCGCTCTGGAAAAAGTTCCCGCCGAAGATCGCAAGAAGCACAAGGAGACGACGGAGAAACTCACCGCCGCAACCAAGACTGTGAAGGACGCGGAAAAGGCCGTGGAGAAAGCCGCGCCGCCCCAGTCCTTTGCGGAACACGAACTGGCCCTGGCGGCGGCCGCGGTGAAGAAGTCGGAGTCCACATTGAGCGAAGCCAGGACCGCACTCACCGGCACCGAGACCGCGCTGACCCAGGCCAGCAAAACGTTGAACACGGCGAAGCAATCGCTGGCCACCACCGAACGCGCCGTCCGGGCGGTCACGTTCTCGGCGGACGGATCACAGTTGATCACGGCTGGCGACGATGGCGTGGCGCGACTTTGGCACGGTGACACCGGGGCGGCCATTGCTTCGCTGCCGACCGGGGTGGCGATTAAACGCCTGGCCCTGCTCGGCGAAACCGTGGTGTCCTCCGGCGCGAACGGCGGCGCGGGAATTGTTCCCGCTGATAACTGGACGCTGGAACGCGCCCTCGGAAACAACAGCCCCCTTTTACCCCTGGCCGATCGCGTGAACGCACTGCGCTTCACGCCCGACGGACAGCACCTGCTCACCGGCGGCGGCGAGCCTACGCGCGGCGGGGAGATCAAACTGTGGCGCGTGAAGGACGGCACGCTCGTCCGCGATTTCCCGAACGTCCACAGCGACTCGGTGCTGGCGCTGGACATCTCGGCCGACGGAAGGCTGATTGCCTCCGGCGCCGCCGACCGCATGGCCCGGACGGTGGAACTCGGCACCGGCAAAATCCTCAAGACCTTCGAGGGTCACACGCATCACGTCATGGGCATCGCTTGGAAGCGCGACGGACGGACACTCATCACCACCGGCGCGGACAACGTGGCCAAGGTCTGGGATGCGACCACGGGCGAGCGGAAAAAAAATCTCGAAGGCTTCGGCAAAGAAGTGACCGCCGCCGCCTTCATCGGCGTGAGCGACGAGGTCGTGCTGGTCTCCGCCGACGGCCAGGTGGCGCTGCTCAAGGACAAGGGCGACAAGGTGCGCGCGTTTGCCGGCGCGGGCGAATTCGTGAACGCCGTGGCGGCCAGCGCCGACGGACGCATCGTGCTCGGTGGCGGCGCGGACGGCGTGCTGCGCGCCTGGGATGGGAAGGGCGGAAAATTGTTGGCGGAGTTCCCGCCTCGTTAACCAGCCACGCGCGGCGGCACCGCCTCGAACACGTCGCGCCGCTGAATCCCTGGCCAGTCTCCGGGTTCTTTTGCTTGCTGGTGTTTCGGAGCCTCGTGAGGGTCGTCAGGTGATTATCCCAAAGCAAAACCGTTCCTTTGCCGCCGCGACCACGCCCGACTCCCCTTGGCTGCGTCTCGCCGGACTGCTCTTCGTCCTCTTCCTAATCGGGGCCGAACCCGCCGAGGGCGCGGCCAACAACCGCATGGCGCGCTGAATGATTTTCCCCGAGCCGTTGCGCCCCTGAAGGGTGAGGAAGCTGCTGCATTTTATTGAGGCTCGCGCAATACGGTGACGGAGCGCGGCCTCGAGGCCGCTTCACTGTTCACCATCCCGAGCGCTTGAAACATCCTGGCCCGCTGGGCTTTTTCACGGTGCAGCGGGCTAAAGCCCTTTCCATTACCCACAGCACCGACCGTTGTTTTTTCAGCCCCAACGGGACGTAATCGAGGGGAACGCGCCGTGAGCCGCACGTCCCATTCCCCTCACCCCAGCCCTCGCCCCAGGGGAGAGGGAGCCAGTCCGCCCGCGTCCAGACCGGAAAAGCACGCCTCTTACGAAGGAGACTGGATGCGGTTCTCCCTCTCCCAGCGGGAGAGGGCCGGGGTGAGGGGGAACGCCGCGCTCGGCAAGATGTGGGTCATGACAAGGGCTAAAGCCCGCGATCCATTCTGCCTTCTGCCGTGTCACCCAATGGCCCGAGGCTCAATAGGTCGTCACTGCCATTTCAGTGCTGCTTGCAGCAGCGGGCCGAGGCGCGAGGTCTTGCGCGTGATGAGGCGAATGGTTCTCGAGGGCGCTGGCTTGAGGAGCAGGAAGACCAAGCTCTTGTCGGGCGGTGCGGCGGCGATGGCCATGCGTGGGATCAGCGTCACGCCCAGGCCGGCGCGGATCATCGCTTTCAAGGTCTCGATGCTCGCGGCGATGGAGATCAGCGCGGCCCCCGTCCGCTTGGCGGTGCAGAAGCCGATGGCCTGCTCGCTCAGGCAATGGCCGTCCTTCAGCAGCAGCATCGTTTCTTTCTGGAGTTGTTTGGGTTCGACGTGCGCTTGCGCGGCGAGCCGGTGCGTCCGGGCGACCGCGAGCAACAGTTCGTCGTGGCCGAGGTTGGTCTCGGCGATCAGTGTGTCATCGGTTGCGGTGGCCACGATCGCCGCGTCCAGTTCACCACGCGCGGTGCTCTGCACCAGGTTCTGTGTGATGTCTTCGACGAAGTTCAAAGAGGTACCTGGATACCTCTGCTTCATCCCCCGGAGCACCGCGCCGATTTGATAGGGCGCGATGGTCGGAATCATCCCCAGCGTGATCGTGGCTGGCATCTGGCCGACCTCAAGCGCGGCGTCGTCGAGCAGCTCCTGTTTCGAGAGAAGGATGCTCCGCGCCCGCTCCACCAGCGCCCGGCCCGCAGGTGCCACCACGACGCGACGGCTGGTGCGCTCGATGAGTTGGACGCCCAGTTCTGCTTCGAGCTTTTGCAACTGGAGGCTCAGGGCGCTCTGGCTGACATGGCAGTGCGTGGCGGCCTGTCCGAAGTGCCGGAGGTCAGCGACGGCGACGAGATATTCGAGATCACGGAAGTTCATTGATTGACTGAGTATATCGGTCTTGTCTGTTTTGTGAACTAGATCAATCGAACCGGCGTGGGTAAAAATTTTCCCGTGCCTATGAAACCATTACTACAACTCGTCGCCCTCACCCTGGCCGCCTTGGCCGTCAACCCTCTCTCCGCGCAGACTCTGACGCGGGACAACGGTGCCCCCGTGGGCAACAACCAAAACTCCAAGACCGCCGGACCCGATGGAGCAGTGCTCCTCGATGATGTGCATCTGATCCAGAAGCTGCAGCGGTTTGATCGCGAGCGCATTCCCGAGCGCGTCGTCCACGCGCGGGGCACCGGTGTGCATGGTGAGTTCGTCTCCACAGAAGACATGTCGTCGGTGACGCGTGCCGCGTTATTTTCCGGCGGCGGCAAGAAGACGCCTGTCTTCGTCCGTTTCTCCGCCGTCATTCATGGCAATCATTCGCCCGAGACCCTGCGGGACCCGCGGGGTTTCGCGACGAAGTTCTACACGACTGAAGGCAATTGGGACCTCGTGGGGAACAACCTGCCCGTCTTCTTCATCCGGGATGCGATCAAGTTCCCCGACATGGTTCACTCCTTGAAGCCAAGTCCGGTGGACAACCGCCAGGACGCGAACCGCTTCCTGGATTTCATGAGCCACACGCCGGAGAGCATCCACATGTGGACGCATCTCTTCAGCGACCTCGGCACGCCCGCGAACTACCGTCAGATGGATGGCAACAGCGTCCACGCCTACAAGTTCCTCAACGCCAAAGGCGAGACCACCTATGTCAAATTCCGCTGGATCACTCAACAAGGCGTCAAGAACCTCACCGCGGCTCAGGCGCAGCAAGCGCAGGCGGACGATTTCAATCTCTACACCACCGACATGTATGCCGCCGTGGCCAAGGGCAACTTCCCTTCGTGGGAACTGCGGGTGGCTTTGATGACCCAGGCGGAACTCGACAAGCTGGACTACGACGGTCTCGACGCGACGAAAGAATGGCGCGGGGTGGCTTTCAAAACGATTGGCAAGATGACGCTCAACCGGATGCCCGATAACTTCTTCCAAGAGACGGAGCAGAGCGCATTTGCCCCGGCCAACTTGGTTCCAGGCATTGAAGCCAGTGAAGACCGCCTGCTGCAAGGCCGCATGTTCAGCTATGCAGATACCCAACTCCACCGCGTGGGGCCGAACGGCAATCAATTGCGGATCAATCGCCCGCTCGCCTCTGTGCGTAGTAACAACCAGGACGGTGCTGCGAACTCAGGACACACGAAGAACAATGTGAACTACGAGCCAAGCATCGCGACCGGTTCTTTCAAAGAGGACGCGGACTATTCCTACAGCACGCGCCCGCTGACTGGCACGACGCAGCAGCGTCCGACCAAAAAGACGCTCAACTTCCGCCAGGCGGGTGAGAAATTCCGCGACTTCAGCAAGGAAGACCAGGACCACCTGATCGCGACCTTCGGCGGCACTCTTGCCGGGGTGAAAGATGAAGGCGTGAAGACCCGCATGGCGGCCTTCGCTTACAAGGCTGACGTAGCCTACGGCACTGGTGTCGCCACCGCCGCAGGTCTTGAGGTCGCGAAAGTGAAAGCGGTCGCAGACAAGCTGGCCGAGTAACTGATGAAGCATGCCCTGCCTCTCGTGACGAGAGGCAGGGCTTCATTTGATACCATCATGCGTTTCTTCAAACTCACCTCCGTGCGCGTTTTCCTGTTCGTCGTGTTGAGCCTGGCCGCCACCTCGCTTATCACCGCATGGCTCAATCCATCTCCTGTGGTGGTCGTCGTGAAGGACGCGCGCAAGCAACCCGGAGCCGAGTTATTAACGCTTATCTTCGATCACGCTCGCAACGGCGAGACCGAGGCGCTGAAGTTGTATCTGGATGCTGGATATACACCGAACATCGTCAGCCCGCGCGGCGACAGTCTGCTCATCGTCGCGGCTTACCACGGCTATCCCGATCTCGTGAAGCTGGTGCTGGCGCAGCCGAATGTGCCGGTGGACTTCCAAAACAAAATGGGCTTCACCGCGCTCACCGGAGCCAGCTTCAAAGGCTACACGGACATCATGCAGCAACTCATCGCCGCAGGAGCCACCGTCAATCATCGCAACATGAGCGGCCAGACCGCGCTCATGTTCGCCTCGCTCACCGGCCGCTTCGCCGCCGTGAAGCTGCTGCTGAACAATGGTGCCAACGCCAAAGCCAAAGACACGTCCGGCAACGATGCCGCCGCACTCGCGGCGCAACAGGGAGCCGCCGATGTGGCCGCAGCCTTGGCCGCGCATCATTGAATGCCCAGTCCCCTTTTGCGGCCTCTGCGTTTTAGCCGGAACCATGCCGTCGGAAAAGCGGGAAGGCACCGCCGAGGCGGGAAGGTCGCAGAGAAAGAGCGGAACTGGAAACCGCAGGCCGCCCACCAAATAGTGGGCCGAAGCCAAAGGAGAGAAAGGTTGTCTTCTCTGCGCCCTTCCCGCCTCGGCGGTGTCTGGCATCGTTTTGGACTGCATGGTTCCGGCTAAGGCATCCAGGACCGTCAGGGGAAACGCAGCCACATTCACGGCGAATTCACCGTGGACGGCTGGAAGTCCGGGCCGGCGGCGAAGTAGCGGATGGGGGCTGGCCTCGAACAATCCCAATGGAATTGGGCACCGGGTGCTCCTGCCGTCCAGTGACTACTGTGGCTCTGGCGCGTTCAGCAGCGCGGAGTTTTCGGGCGTCCATCGGTCAGCGAGCCATTGGGCAATGCGGTGGAGTTCCTTCGCGCCATCACCCGTCGAGTCGCGGTGACGCGCGGCGATGGCGCGGACGCGGTTTAGTTGTTCGCGCAGCAACGTGCGTTTTTTGGCGTCGAGTTTGCCGCGCTCGGAGCGGTTGCGCACCAGACCGGGTGTGGTGAGCGCGCCAGGCACGGACCAGTCGCGGTCGGTGTTGAAGACGCGGAACAGCTCGAACAAATCGTCCATCTGCGCGGGCTGCCAGTTCACACCGAACAGTTCGCGTCCGAGTCGCGCGCGAAGTTCGGGGTCAGGCAAGTCGGGATTTGCGGTCAGCTCGCGGAAGGCGAGGCGAATGGCGCGTACCGGCAGTTCGCGATACGGGTTCGCGCCGTCCTTCAACCAGCCGAAGCCAAATGGGATTTGGCGTTGGCCCACGAGCCACGGTTCGCCGAACTCGGTTTTCACCGGCACATAGCTGTAGCATTCGAGTGAAGGGACGTAGCCGCTGCACTTCGCGTCGCGTGCTTTCTTCACACCGGCGCGGAGGTTCGCGACATCGAAGCGGCACGGTGCTTCGTTCCACCACCAAGCGCCGCGGGCTTTCGCGATGAGCGACGGCTCCAGCGCCGCGCTGTGCGGCGTGAAGAAGAGCGTCCAGCGCGGGTCAAAGGGCTGCTTGCTCGCCGTCGCCTCGGCGAAGGCGAAACGCAGCTTCGCACCGGAGAAGTAATGCGGATAAACCACGACCGTCGCGTCGGGCTTTCGCGCCCAGACTTCGTTCGAGATGTCGCGGACGAAAGCGAACTCGTGGTCGAAAAACTTGGGGCCGCAATCGGGGCAGTGGCAGATGGCGTAGTCGCTCGACTCGATGAAGAGGCCATCCGCTTCGGGATAAAAATCAAACGCCATCTCGCGCGCATACTCGCGCATGAAGCGCTGCGACTCCGTCTTCGCGGGACACAGGTTCCAACCCCAGCAACCGATGCCGAATTCGTTCACCGGCTTGCCATCTTTGCTGACGGCTTTTAGTTCGGGCTTTTCGAGCGGGAGTTGATTCACGCCGTCGTAGCCGAAGGGCGTGAAGCCGAGCAGCACCTTGATCCCGCGCCGATGCGCGTGGGCGATAAGTTCGCGACCGAAGTCGGCCTTCACGTTCTCGTGCTCCTTCGCCCACTGCCAGGTGATGGGAAATTTCTTCGAGCGAAACGCCCCGCCCAACCAGAGGATGATCGTGTTCGCGCCATCCGCCGCCGCGCCATCAATGATTTCGCGCCACACCTCCAGCCCAAACGTCGGCATGCGCATGAAGCAGAGATAATAGCCGCGCTGTTGGAAAATGTTTCTCGCCTCGGCGCTCAAGCCCACCACAGGCAACGCCAGCGCGGCGGCAGATGCAGTGATGAATTCACGTCGGTTCATGGAGTGATGGAAAGCTTTCCCACATTCGTGGTGACCATCGGCTCGTTCACGCCCGGCACGCGCGTGAACTTGAAGATGTCGAGGTTCAATCGAACCACGCGTTCGGCGTGAAGGACCGGGCGGAGGTCGTCGCCCGCGAGGCTGAAGCGCACGTCCTCCAGCGTGAGCGTCTCGACGTTACGAACGTAAAGACCCCACGCTGGTAGCGGTCGCGCATCGACGCCGGGACCGCGCACGGTTTGGTTCGTCGCCCAGCCCTTGCCGCCGCCGGAAAATTCCACGCGCACGCCACGCAGGACCACGTTGGTGATTGGTTCGCTGGCCCAACTCTCCGCCGAAAACGCCGAACGATAAACACCCGTGGCGTCGAGTCCACTGATGATGACCTTGCCCACGGTGTTGCCGGGCTTAGTCCAAAGCGTCACGGGCGAGGCGACGTGTTGCATGACGTTGTTGGCGATGAGCACGTCGTCGAGCGGGCCGCGCGTGGCATCCCACGCGCCGGGTTGAAGGATGATTCCTGAAAGCATGTTGGTGCGGCGCTTCTCGCCGGAGGTGCGATGCGGCTTTTCGCCGGGGCCGCGAAACAAATTGTTCGCGATGGTCAGCCGCGTGGCCGGACCGATGAGCCGGATGCCATTGCACGAGGAATTGATCAGGCAGTCTTTGATGACCGTGTTGTTCCAGTAACGTCCCGCAATGGCGTCGTCGCCGGTGAAGAACTGGCAGCCGATGATGTTCACGTTCTGGCACCAGCGCTCGGGTGCGCCGCGCCAATGCACGCCATCCCAGCCGCCGATGAACTTCACGTTGCGAATCTCCACGTCGTCGCTGGCCTGGAAAAAGACGGCGTAGTTCGCCGCATCAACCATCGTCACGTCGCGCAGCGTGAACCGGCGGCAGTTGACGAAGATGATGGTGTGCGGCCCGCGCATCCGCTCCTCGCCCGTCGGGTCGAAGACTTTGTTGCCATCAATGATGCCCGTTCCCGTGATGGCCACGTCCTCGACATTCTCGCCGACAATGAGACCGCGATGCCACTTGCCCCACTTGGCTTCGGGCATGAAGGCCGGCGGCGTGGGCTGCGCGTAGTGCGCTAGATTCGTCGTGCCGATGAGCCGCGCGCCCGCGTCGAGATGCAGCGTCACGCCGCTGCGCAAATGAATCGTGCCCGAGAGATAGCGCCCCGCGGGGAACAACACCTGCCCGCCGCCCGCGTCGCGGCACGCATCGATGGCTGATTGAATCGCGGCGGTGTCGAGCGTTGCGCCGTCGCCTTTCGCGCCATGCGAGCGGATGTCGAAGGTGTTGGCGGCAAAGGCCGGAGCTGTGCAAGCGAGCGCCAGCAGCCAGTGTAGAAGCGTTTTCATCAAGGCCATTTCAACTCTCATGGCTTCCATCGATACAGCAAAACCTTCGCCTTGTAGTCTTCCTCGACGAACACCAGATACTCGCCGTTCTTGCGGCAGTGCGCGGTGATGCCGGTCATCACGTCCATCCAGCCGGTGTTCTTGTTGCCACCGACAGTTTCGCCGGGGTCGAACACACCCACTTCCGCGTCGTCGCTCAGGCGGTTCACGCCGATGCGTCCGCGTTCTTTCCAGCCGCCGGTGAAGACGTCGTCGCCTGCGGCCGCCACGCACGCGGGTTCCCGTCCGGCGGCGGGCGTGAACGACACGGCTTCGCGATTGGCCAAGGCGCGACGACATGGTTTCGGTGATTTCATCTCTGAGGTATTTGCATCCCGGCTGCGAATCTGAGTCTTCTTGATGTCTTCTATGAACCTACAACTTGCCCCGGTTGGTCGTTGCCTCTGTTGAGCAATCAACCGACCACGGGCCACTTGAATGTGGAACTAAGTTTAATGCGTTTTCCCGTGAGCGACGACTCGCGTGCGGCGGTGATGATCTCCAGGACATGCAGCGCCTGTTCCGGCGTGACGAGCAGTTCCTTGCCAGTGACGAGGCATTCCGCCGCAAGCACCGCGCCCTGCTGCCAGACGTAGCCCTGTGCGTCGGTGGCGTGCCGCTCCATCTTCGGCGCATCCTTTGTCGCGAAGTCCACGCCGAGCGGCGCCCAGTCGTAGCCCACCATTCCCAGGAAGCCGGTCGAGCCGACGATGCTGATCGTGTGCCGCGTCTCCTGGCTGCCGTCGTGGCCGTGCGGGTTGAAATAATTGAAGCCCGACTGCACATGCGAGATGACGCCGTGGCCGTGGTCGAGCAACACCATGGCGTTGTCTTCCTCGGTCACTTTGATTTTGCCTTTGTCGCGAATCTCCCGCTCCGGGGTGACGATGCTCAACATCGCGCTGACGTGCTTCGCAGGGCCGAGCAACCCGGTGAGTGAAGTCAGATTGTACACCGCGAGATCCGGCATCGAGCCGCCGCCCTTCTCGTAAAAGAAGGAAGACCAGTTCGGTCCCTCGTGCCCATAATCCGCGTGGGCCGCCGCGACGCGACCGAGTTTGCCAGCCGCCAGTTGCTTCGCCATGAACGCGAACTGCGGACTCTGCACCGTGATGGGCGCACCCCACAGCCGCAGATTCTTCTTGAGCGCCAGCGCGAGGAGCTTCTGTCCCGCGGCCAGCGAGTTCGCAATCGGTTTCTCGCTCCAGACATGTTTGCCCGCTTCGAGCGCGCGACGATTTATTTTCTCGTGCTCCTGCATGTCCGTGGTGTCCACGAGGAAATCGAACGGCACGCCCGCGAGCATCGCGTCGATGTTCGGGTACGTGTTCGCCACTTTGAATCGCTCGCCCTGCTTCTTCGCGCGCTCGTGGCGGATGTCGCACAGGCTCACGACTTCCACGAACGGCGACTGGGTGAGCTGCGGCAGATACTGATTTGAAACACTGCCACAGCCAATCAGCCCGGTGCGGATGCGTTTCGTCGGCGCGTCTGCGGCGAAGGTGCTGAGCGCGCCCGACGCGAGGGCGGCACCCGCGAGCAGCGTGGTTTTGGTGAAGTCCCGACGGTTCAAGTTTGGAGTTGATGTGTTCATGGTTGCGAGTCAATTGGGTCAATCGGTGGCGAGTTGGACGAGCATTCCGCTAATCCGTTCATTGGAGCCTTGGCGCGTAATGCGAACTTTTCCGTCCACCTTCTTGCGCTCGCGCCGCGGCGAACGTGAGTGTGAGAGCAACAAGGATGGATTTCATTTCAACTTGGAGAAGTCCGTAGGAGTTAGTTTGTGCGCCGTTACTCCGCTGCGCAGCTTGCCGTTCTGCTCGGTGTCTTTCTCGACGCGCTGCCACTCGGCGTCCTGATGAAATTCGCTGATGGATTTCTGAATCGCCGCGACGCTGTCACCGGCGAGCAGGCAGACGAATTGATCGTGGCCGTCCGCGTCCTTCTTCTCCGCCACCCACCAACCGACGCTGTGCAGGCCGTGCCGTTCGTAGATTGCTACCGCGAAATCACGCCAGCGATTGCGGAACTTGTCGAGCTTGCCGGGCAGCACGGAGTAAACGCGCAGGTCGAAAGCGCGCGGCCTGGCGGACGCCGCGAAGTCAAACGTCGCCGTCGCGTCCACGGCGAGCGGCAGCGCCACAATTTTGTCCACGTTCTTGCCGTGCTTCTGATTCGACGCCGCGTAGCCTTCCTTGAACTGCGCGTCGGCACCGAACGCCTTCTCCTGCTTCTGCAATTCTTCCTTGCTCGCGGCCGCCATCAGATACGCGAACGTGCCGCCGTTCGTGGTCCCCGGCGCGGTCCAGTAGCCCACAGTCCGGATGCCGTGCTTTTGCCGCACCGGATCGACTGTTTCCCGGAAGCGTTCCAGCACGCCGTCCATTTTGTTCGACGCGACGGTGTAGAGGCGCAGTTCGTGGTAACGAGGCAGCGGTTCATCCGCCGCCGCCAGCGCCGCCATTGAGACGAACAGCAAGAGGCCGCTTCTGAAGGTCTTGCTCATGGCTTGAGCAGTTTGCCCGGCGCGGGAAAATTCTTCGCTGCGTCATCCAGGACCAGCACCCAGTCGAGGTGCTCGCCCTTGTCGGGGGAAAGAAACTCGCGTTCGCCCGTGTTCGGAAATTCGCCGAGAAGTTTCGCCGAGCCGTCGCGCGGATTGAACCACCACGCCTTCACCTGCGCGCCGGTGATCTTCTCCATGTGGACTTTGAACGCGCGCCCCACCGGGGCATAGACCATCGCGTAGCTGCCCGACTCGTCGCGCGTGGCGGCGAAGTGCCGCGTGCCGGTGCCGGGCACGCTCGTCGCCACGAGGTCCGTGACGAGCACCGAGTCGTCCGGGATGCGGGTGAGGAACGGGCGCGATTCCATGAGCGCGCGGCCATGCTGCATCTGCGCCGCGCCGGGTTGGTTGATGGCGTCGCTCCACGGCAGAAGCGGGTTGTTGATCGGTCCCTTGCCCGGCGACCACATCTGCCAGACCGAGTGATGCCCGTAGGTGTGGCCGAAGGCGCCGCCGAACAAATCCCAATAGAGCGGACGGCGCACGTCGGCGGCGATGGAGTGACCGAGGCTCTTCGCATTGAAGGACACGGGATGATCTTCGTAAATCGGCTCGCCATCAAGGACCGGCTTGACGGGCGTGCGGTCGTAATCGGCGCGCGTCTGATCGTAGCGCCCGGTGAATTCGGTGCCGTGACCGTTCTGCCGCATGTTGAAGTCGAGCCACGCGTCGTCGTGGAAAGTTTTCGACGAGCCGGAACCGCCGTTCGGATGAAGTGTGATCAGATGATTGCCGCCGTCGCCCTTGCGCAAGCCCTTCGCCATCGCACGGATGATTTCTTTCTGCTCGTCGTTGTCCACGCCCCGGTCGCCGCCGAGAATCCAGATTAGGCCCGCGTCCTTGTATCGTTGGCCGAGCCACTCGCCGTAGGTCTCGGCGTTGGCGACGGTGAAGAGCGGTTTGCGACCCTGATTCGTGTCATGCCAGAAGCGGCCCCACGTCGGCAGGAAGCCGATGTAGAGTCCGCGCGCGTTCGCCTCGCGCACGATGAAGTCCACATGGTCCCAGTAATCATTGGCCGGGCCGTCCTTCACGTCCGGCTTGGTCACGTCGAGATCGACGAACGGCCGATGGCCGTAGGCGTTCGGATCGGTGTGGCCTTCGAGTTCCGCGATGGCGACGGACTGGAGCACGTTGAACTTTCGCGCCGCGCGATTCTCGAACAGCTGGATCGCCTCCTCACGATTCAGGCGATGAAAGAGTTCCCACGTCGTGTCGCCCAGATAGAAGAACGGCTGGCCGTCGGCGGTGACAAGAAAGCGACGATTGGCGGAGACCTTGAGGCGCGGCAGAGGCGCGGCGGCGGCGATGAGGCAGCCCAAGGCGAGCACGATGGCGATGCGAAACGGGTTCATGCCGGCGAAACTGGCTGAAGCCTGACTGCACGACTAGGACAAGGCCGCGTGAAATGTTGGACGAAATTTACCGGACGGCCTCCGCGCGAAACGTCTTCGGCGTCAGTCCGAAGGCCCGCTTGAACCGCTTGTCGAAATAGCTCTGGTCGGAGAAGCCCGTCGCGTCGGCGATGTCGGCGATGGAGCGATTCGTCTCGCGCAGCAGGCGCGCGGCGCGGGCGAGGCGGACGTGATTCAGGTACGCGACGAGCGTCATGCCCGCGACCTGCTTGAAGGTCTTCATGAATTGCGGCGCGCTCATCCCGACGAGCCGCGCCGCCGCGCCGACGGAGAGTTTTTCCGCCGCGCGCGCGCTGATGTGATCGAAAAGTTTCTTGAGCCGCAACGACCGTTCCTGCTGGCGCATGAATTCCCATTTCACCACCGCCGAGGCGCGGAAGTGCGCGGCGAGATGGTAGAGCAGTTCGAGCAGAAACGCCTTCGAGCCGGCCTCATAAAACGGTTTGGCCGCGCCGCCGAAGTAACATTGCAACAATCGCACCAGTGCCCCATGCACCTCCGGAGCCGCGGCGTCGGTGCTCCGCACGACATGCGGACGCCGCTCGACCTTCGAGTAAAACGGCAGCAGGAAGGCGTAGTCGTGAGACGGCGAGCCGAGACTGTACACGAACTCCGGCAGAAAGCTGATGACGATGACGCGCGTGTCGAAGCCCGGAAAATCCACGACGTGATGCAGCTTGAGATTGTCCACCACGAGCAGTTCGCCCGCCTGCAACTCGACTTCCTGCTCGCCCATGCGGAAGCGCGCCGGGCCGTCCAGCGGCAGAAACAGCTCGAGCCGCTCGTGCCACGTCGCGCCGCGCGTGTGCCGCCGCGAGGTGTAGCGAAAGAGTTTGATGAGCAGCGGAAATTCCTCGTCGAGCGGTACATCGTAGCGCCCGCGCGCGTCGAGTTGCGCGGCGATGTCATGCGGTTCGAAGCGGAGTTGGTCGTTTAGGCCCAGCAGTTGGCACCAAGCGTCGCCCGCGCCAGAATCATCTCCCCGCCGGGGTCGGTGCTTGCTCGTCCCGCTCGCTTGATTGGCTTTCATGCAGTTGTCTGCGGTCAGGGTGGAGGCGCGCGAGTTCGGAGTAAATCAGTTCATCTTTTTTGATGGGCCTTTTTTCAATCGCCGAGCACGGACGGAGTGAACCAGATTGCGCCGGGAAGGAAAATATGGACTGACCTTGGTGAACCAAAACGAACGGCGAGGGGAAAAGCGACGCACAGGAGCGCGCGAACATTCCCCGTCCACATCGCGCTCCCGCGCACACACCACCGGAGTGTGGTGCGTGCCGGAGTTCTTCGCCTTGGCCGACGAACGCCGTCGTTGAACCCATCGGCCAACGGGCTGCCTGAAAAAGACGGTTGTGCAAGCCAGCCAGCCAAATGCGCCGCTTGGTTCCAAAATTATCCACGGAGTCGAGCCTCCCTACAGATTCACCCGCCGTAGCCGCAGCGCGTTCGAGATGACCGAGACGGAACTCAGGCTCATCGCCGCACCTGCGATGATGGGACTGAGCAGCACGCCGAAGAACGGGTAGAGCGCACCGGCGGCGAGCGGAATGCCAAGCGCGTTGTAGATGAAAGCGAAGAAAAGATTCTGCCGGATGTTTCGCATCATCGAACGACTGAGCGTGATGGCCTTCGCGATGGCCCGCAGGTCGCCTTGGACGAGCGTGATGCCCGCGCTCTCCATTGCGACATCAGTGCCGGTGCCCATTGCGATGCCGACATGCGCGGCGGCGAGTGCTGGCGCGTCGTTGATGCCATCACCGGCCATCGCCACGATGCGGCCCTGCTGCCGGAGTTGTTGGATGCGCTCGTGCTTTCGCGCCGGTTCAACACCCGCTTCCACTTCGTCAATGCCGAGTTTCTGCGCGACGGCGCGGGCGGTGCGCTCGTTGTCGCCGGTGAGCATGATGATTTTCAAACCGAGCCGGTGCAGTTGTTCGATGGCTTCCGGCGTGGACTTCTTGATGGGGTCGGCGACGACGATGACACCCGCAGGCTGGCCGTTGATGGCGACGAACATCGCGGTCTGTCCTTCGGCTTGAAACACGCTCGCTTGCTGCTCGACGGTTTCCAGTCCGGTCACGCCGCGCTCTTGCAAGAATTTGAGTTTGCCCACCGCGATTTCCTTGTTGCCCAACTTGGCGACTACTCCGCCGCCAGTGATGGACTGAAAATCAACGACGGGCTGCGCCTTCACACCGCGCTCCTTCGCGCCCAGAACAATCGCAGACGCCAGTGGGTGTTCACTGCGCTGTTCAACCGAAGCAGCGGCCAGCAACAGTTCATCTTCGCGCACGCCGTTGACCGGGAGAACTTGCGTGAGGCGCGGCTTGCCTTCGGTGAGCGTGCCGGTCTTGTCCACAACCACGGTGTTCACCTTCTCCATCATCTCGATGGCCTCGGCATTGCGTATCAGCACACCGGACTGAGCGCCGCGCCCGACGCCGACCATCACGGACATGGGCGTGGCCAGTCCAAGGGCGCACGGGCAGGCGATGATGAGCACGGCGACGGCATTGACGATGGCGTAGGCTAGTCGAGGCTCCGGCCCCCACACGAACCAGGCGACGAACGTGAGCACGGCAATCGCCAGCACGGCGGGCACGAACCATCCGGCCACTTTGTCGGCCAACGCCTGAATCGGGGCGCGGCTGCGTTGCGCTTCGCCGACCATCTGCACGATGCGGGCGAGCACGGTGTCGCTGCCGACGCGCTCGGCTTGCACGAGAATGCTGCCCGTCGTGTTGAGCGTGCTGCCGGTCACTTTGTCGCCGACACTTTTCTCCACTGGAATCGGTTCACCAGTAATCATCGACTCGTCGATGGAAGTTTTTCCATCGAGCACGACGCCATCGACCGGAATCTTTTCGCCGGGGCGCACGCGAAGTTGTTGACCCACGCGCACTTGTTCCAAGGGCGTGTCGATTTCGTCGCCGCCGAAAACGACCCGCGCTTTCGTCGGCGCGAGATTCAAGAGTGCGCGAAGAGCGTTGCCGGTTTTACTCCGCGCCCGCAGTTCGAGCATCTGGCCGAGCAGCACGAGCACGATAATCACCGCCGCCGCCTCGAAGTAGAGGCCGACCTTGCCGCCATGCGCGAACGATGGCGGGAACAAACCGGGGGCCAGCACCGCCACGGCGCTGAACACGTAGGCCGTGCCGACGCCAATGGCGATGAGCGTGAACATGTTCAGGCTGCGGTGGACGATGGAACGCCAACCGCGTTTGAAAAACGGCCAGCCCGCCCACGCCACAACCGGAGTTGAGAACACAAACTGAATCCACCGCGAGGCATCACTCATCAACCAGTCTTGATGACGTAGCGCCGGAATCATGTGCGCCATCGCGATCACGAACACGGGGAACGTGAGCGCCGCGCCAATCCAGAACCGGCGCGTCATATCGGTGAGTTCGGGATTCTCTTCTTCGGGTGCCGCCGAAATGGTTTTCGGTTCCAAGGCCATCCCACACTTCGGACAGTCGCCGGGATGGTCTTGTTGCACTTCGGGGTGCATCGGGCAGGTGTAGATGACCTTGCCCGCTACGGGGTCAACCCACGCCGGATTCCTTTCCAGCGCCATGCCACACTTCGGACAATCACCCGGCGTGTCCGACTCCACGCCGGGACACATCGGGCAGAAGTATTTCGCGGCAGCGGACGGCTTCACTGCTGCGGGCCCGTGCTGTGAATGTTCGTGCGCGGCGGGTTCGTGCTGCGTTGGCTCTTGCTTGCCGCCGCAGCAATCGTTGGAGCCTGTCACGGGTTTGGTTTTCGTACCACCGCAGCAGCCGCCTGTGTCGGTCGGAGTGAGCGGAATCGTTTTCCCAGCCCGCGTCTGCCCGACGAACTTCTGTCGGCAGTGCTCGCTGCAAAAGTAAAACGTCTGCCCGTCGCGCTCGGCACGCAGCGGTGAAGACTCGTCCACCGTCATTCCGCAGATGGGGTCTTTGGCCATAAGTCAGTCCTTTCGTTCGGAAATTGTGTCGCAGGTGCAATCGAGGCAGCCGTGCTTCGCGCACACGCGACAGGTTTGAGTGACGCGCTCCTTCAACTGCCTGCGGGCGCGATGCAGCCGGACTTTCAAATTGTTTGTCGTGATGCCGAGGCTCGCGGCGACCGGTTCCAACGCCTCGCCATTCAAGTCGAGCCGACGCACGAGCGTTGAGTATTCAGGCTTCAAGGTCGGAATCAGCTTCTCAAGACAGCCGCACGTCACGCGCTCTTCGTCCGGCGTCGGCGGTGAATCCAGTTCGCGTTCCATCCGGGCCACGGCCCGCTTCTGCACATCGCGGCGGCGATACAGGTCGATGATGGTGCGCCGCAGGATGCGGTAGAACCACGCCTTCGCGTTCTCCGTGTCGCGCATGGTGCCGGACGCCTTCAACGCTTTGAGCAGGCTCTCCTGCACGGCATCGTCGGCGAGTTCCGGGTCGGCCAGCCGCTTGCGGGCGAACCCCGTGAACTCGTTCAGGTGTTGCAACAGATGCTTTTCAATCATGCTCATTCAACCAAGCTGACGCAGAGGGTCGCGCCCAATTACACTGAAGGTGAAGACAGCGGGACGGCGGCAGCGCACCCGCGACGCTGCCGCCCAGAAGTGAACCTGCTTGCTTCTTCTCAGGGGTCTTCTGCGCTTGCTTGATTTTCTTGAAATACTTGGCCGGTTGTTGAGCAGCGCGATGTTCACACACGACTGCGGTTATCGTGAGACCCGAATCCCGAACTTAGGTGTGACGGTGCGGAGGCCCGGTCGCTTTGTCAAATTCTACTCTTACACGCCAAGAATTGGTGAATTCCTCCAAGCTTCTCAATGGGAAATCCAGTCCGACATCCTCGTCGAGCAGGCCGTGGAAGTGGGGGATGACAAGCTGCCGGCCGAGAACGAAGCCCTGGAGGAATTGCAGGCCGAGGATCCGGTGCGAGCGCAAATTGTGAAGATGAAATTCTTCATGGGCATGCAAGACGCCGAAATCGCCGCATCTCTGGACATTTCCGAAAAGAGCGTGCAACGGCCTTGGATCTTTGCCAAGGCCTGGCTGTATCAGCGCATCCGCAGCGCGCCGTGCAGCAGGGTTGATGGCCAGGCGCTGTCGCCCTCGCGTTGAGCAGCGTGCCGATGGGCTTCGCGGGTCTCTCCCAATTCGGGACCGAGGGGTTCCTCGGCCCTGCCCTTGCGAACAATGGGCTGGGAGGCAATCACGGACTGAGCGAGGGCTTCAAACGCATCGTCATGAGGGCGGGCCTTGATCCCATGACCGTCGCCGGCAAAGGGACGCATCTGTTCTCCAAGCGGACCTTCCATTCCCTCCGGCACAGTTTTAATTCCGCACTGGCGAATGCCGGCATGGCCGGGGAAATCCGCATGAAGCTGACCGGCCATTCCTCCCAAGCCATGAACGACCTCTACACTCCAGAACATGCCGCGCGCACGGATACGCGCACAAGTCGGCGACCTGGATGCCCGCGATGTTGTCGCGCTTGGAACGAAACACCAGCGGGCAGGTCAAATCCTGAAACTTCTCACGGCCCAGGGTCCGCGTACCCGAGAAGAGAATCCGCAGGAAGACATTTTCCAAAGCCCTGTCCTCGTTCCGCCCGCGCGCTTCCGCGACGAGAGGAAGGCCCGTCTCGTTTTCGAGCCGCAGGAAATGATGGACGCGATCCATCACGGATTCGAGGGCCAGGTCGTAACGATTCATGGCCTCCGCTCCGTAGCGATCACGATGCTCCTGCTTGCGCACCGCTGACACCATCAGCGTGAAGGGGATGGCGGTAATCAATCCGCTCACGCACGCAATGAAGCGGGATCGCTTCTCCGGGTGATGCAAGAACGTGAATGGCCCGATCTATTGGCGAATTTCCCGGCTGTGCAGCTTCAAGCCCTCGTGAATCCAGTAGCGCAGCTTGAGAGCGCCGAGCGCCGAAAACACTTTTTCGACGTACGCCTTGCGCTCGAAGATGACCGTAGCGTTTGTATTTTCGTTTGCTTGGGTTGTTCATGTGTGTGCTCCCCAGCTCACACACTCACCCAATACCTGTCCATCACATCGGGGCAAGGCCACTGTCGGCACCCGTGCAGAGCTTCACGAATCCAGTGAACTCGCCCGCAACGTTCTACCGGCTCGAAGTCAGGAAGCCGTGATGCTGGCCGGGTGTTGCGAAGGTTCGCCGTGCCAATCCTCAAATCCAAGTCGGCGGGCTGCCGTGGCGACCAAGGCGGCGATCGCTTCGCTCTGGTCACGTTCCTCCGTGGCCACGAACAGGAGCGCCATCGGCACGAGGGCGAGGGCGAACCAAACGTAAGGCAGTTGTTCGCGGAACAGGAGGACGGCGAATGAACTGGCGAGTGCCAACAGGGTGATCAGCAACCAGCTTGTCCAAGATGATCGGGTGTCGAGGCGGCAGCGGAAAAACCGGCGTCCTGCCGCCAGTTCCTCGTGAACCGTCGTGAGTCGGGCCGTGCTCCAGCGGTTTGTGGTGATTTCCACATCGAACTCATCCCAGCCTGAATCAATGCGGTGTTCCCATCCGCTTGGCGCCAGTTCGAGCTGAACAGCCTCGATGAAAGCGTAGCGCTCGGTGCCGCGGGACCAGAAGCAGAACGGATTTGTGAACGTCGTCGCCGCAGTTTCAAAATGCCCCGGCGACCTTTTCGGTTGCGCCACCAGAAGGTGGCGTTTGTAACGCGCCCAGCCGCGCACCAATGGTTGCAGGAAAAACATCAGCGCCACGAGCGCCCGCGACCACACCCGGGTCCGGTCGGCGGGAAGCGAGGCTTGCATTCCGGCCACGACAGACACACCCACTGACAGTCCCAGTGCGAGAAATGCCACCGGCAGGAAACCGATCCACCAACTGGCCAGGAACAGAAGCGGCAGTGTGACGAAAGCGTAGAATTGCAACGACGTGAAAACCATCAGCGCAAATGAGGGTTCGCGCGCGTAAAGCTTCTGGAAAAAACCGCTGCCGAAGACGCCGTGGTAAATGACGGCCCGCTGAAGCACGATGCCCGGAAGCCCGGCCCCGTAGATGCGCCCGCGCCAGACCCCGCTGCCGAGCACATTGAAATACTCAGGATGTTTCTGCTGCAACAGCGCCTCGGCTTCGCCGTAGCCGGCCTGTTGTTTCAGGTAGGCCTTCACCGTAGATCGGCGGTAGTGCCACACAAAGGCGCTGGCCGCGAAACCGATTTTGTAACCCAGCTCCTGCAAGCGCCAACAAAGGTCCACGTCATCGCCCGCCTTGCGATACAAGGGATCGAAACCTTTTATCTGGTCCAGCGCCCACTTGTAGAACGCCATGTTGCAGCCGGGAACGTGTTCGGCTTCACGGTCGCTCAACATCACATGCGCGGGACCGCCGGGCGAGACCAGCACGGCTGCGGCGACAGCCGAATCCTCGGGCGGCAGGAAGTTGTGACCACCCACTCCGACAAAGTCCGAACGGAGAAACTCGTTGACGAGGTAGTAAAGCCAATCTTCGTCCGCTCGGCAGTCCGAGTCCGTGAAGGCCACGATCTCTCCCGTCGCGGCGGCGATGCCGGTATTGCGCGCGGCCGAAAGACCCAAGTTGTTTTGCCGGATGTTGCGCACGGTTGGAAACTCCGCAGCGATCTGCGGCGTCGTGTCGGTTGACCCATCATCAACCAGGATGACTTCGTAATCCGGATAATTCAGCCGGATGAGCGATTGCAGGCAGGTGCGCAACGTCACGGCTCCGTTGTAACTCGCCACGACCACGGAAACCTTTGGCGCGCGGGCGAGCGGAAAATAGGGCGCGATCCCATAAGCATCGCGCACGGCAGCAAACGACGGCTTGGGCGTGCGCTCGCCGGTCGTGAGGCCAAAGGTCCAATCCGTAATCTGCTGTCCGCCGCGAAACCACTCATCCGTAAAGGAGAAGAGCACCGTGCCGGCGAGGCCGCAGCGAAAGGCGGCTTCGATTTGCCAGCGCAGCATCTCGCATTTGCGCGATTCTGTTTCGCGGTGCGAGTCGGCTCCGAATTCGCCGAGGACCAGGGGCTTGTCGTTCGCCATCGTTTGCAGGCGCGCGAGGTAGCTTTCAAACGCGCCCCGCTCATGGAGGTAAACGTTGAAGGTGACAAAATCTATGGCTTTGGGCTGGAGGAACTCCGTCGGCGGAAACGAGGCGAAGGTGCAGAGCGCGCCCGCGTCAATGGCTTTCACTTCGGAAACCAGATGGTCTATGAATTCGGCGGCTTCGCTGGCCCCATGCCAGCGCACAATCTCTGCGGGAATTTCATTCGCCACGCTGAAGGCAAAGAGCGCCGGATGTCCTGCGCAGGCGCGGGCCGCGGCCCGGACGCTCTCTCGCGCGGCCTCCCTCATTTCATAAGTTTCGAGGAAGCAACGATGCTTTTCCCATGGGATGTCCACGAACACCTTCAGCCCATGCTGTTCCGCGAGATCGAGAAACCAAAGCGGCGGGACGTAATAAACCCGGAGGACGTTGGCGTTCAGTTCCCGGATTTGTGCGAAGTCCTTTGCCGCCTGTTCGGGTGTGCCAAAGGTTTCGCCGCTGCCGTTGGGGGCAAATGGACCGTAGGTCACTCCTTTGGGAATGAACTTTTCGTGGCCGAGACGGAAAAATTTTCCATCGACTGCAACACGCGCGGGCTGTTGGCCAGGAGCCATGTTCAGGAACCGTTCTCCGTTTTGGGCTTCAGGTATTTTTGCTCCACGCGTTTTTGCACTTCGTGCTGCACGGAGAGATGATAGCGCACCAGCAGATTGGAGGACGGCGACTGGTTCGTCGGCGCTAGGACTGCCGTGCGCTCCAAATCATCGATCAGATGCCGGGTTGGTTCTTCGGGAAGGTCATACTTCAGCCGGTCGTAAAGCCGCTGTGCGTCGGCGTTGTTCCCTTTGTGGTGGGACAGGATGAACGCCTCGCGCACCTCGGCGTGATGCGACTGGTTTTCGAGAACCTGTCGCACCGTCATCAAAGCGCACAGAAACAGCACGGCGGCGAGTCCGATCAGTAACACTCTTTCGCGACGAAAACTCATTCCCCGTTTTATACGGGCGGGTTTTCCGAAAGCCAAACGCGGAATCGCAGTGAATCAGTGCTTCAAGGCGTGACCACTCTTGCCGGCAAACGTCCGTTGCAATAGCGCAAAACAATGATAAAAAAGACGGTGCTCGAAAGTGGGCGCGCCATGAAACTACCCGTTGCAGCATCAAGTCACCGAAGTTCAGCCGGTAACGCGTTCACGCTTATCGAATTGCTGGTCGTCATCGCCATTATCGCCATTCTTGCCAGCCTGCTCTTGCCGGCACTGGCGCGCGCCAAGTCGAAGGCTCACCAGACGGTATGCCTCTCGAACCTGAAGCAGTTGGGCATCGGCCTTCAACTTTACGCCGATGAGGATGAAGAGGAGCGTCTCCCGGGTCCCTGTCTCGGTGGTGCGCAGCCGAACTATGATCGGAACCAGAGCCGGGAACTGGCCTTCTTCCTCGCTCCATACCTCGGATATCCCCCTCCGGACACGAAGATGCGAACCGCGAACGTGATGATTTGCCCCGGCTACGTGAAGTCCGCGCCCGGCGCCTCCGGCGGCGTGACCGGGCGTAAGATTTACCTGTTGAACTGGGACGTGGATCCCGGTGCGGGCACCGCCCGGCCATTTGGTTATCCCAGCCCACCTGGCCCGGCCGAGAAGCCGATGAAACTTTCCGAGATGACCCAGTTCGCTTCCGCGGCAGAGAGTTGGGCCATCGAGGATGCGGACAAGGTGAGCATCAACATCGTGCCGAGCTGGTATGACGATCTGCCCGACCGGCCAGTCCACGGTAAGATTTGGAACCGGCTTTATTTTGACGGGCATGTGAGCGCTGTTCCTGCCGTGCCATAAGGTTTTGGAAATGTATCGGCTTTTTCGGTTTTCCATTTTGCTGGCCTGCGGCGTTTCGATTTCAACGTTGAGCAGTCGCGCGGGCACTTTGACCTCAACATTCAATTCCATCCCCGCTGGCTCCGCAGTGAATTTGACGGTGGCCGGCTCCGCCGACTGGGTTCATTGGGGCCTGCTCACCGACACGAGTATCGACCGCAAAGTCAATGTGGCGCCGCGCATCAGCAATTTCACACCGGTCGCTGCGAGCGGTGGCTACGTTTACATTTACCAGTTCGCGGACAATGCCAACGGTTACACTTGGACTGATGGCACACCGCACCTGGCGGTGACGAATACAACGACGGGGGTGTGGGCCTACGGCGTGCCGGCGGCGGACACAGGTTTTCGTTTTAGCGTTCCGGCAAGCACCAATGTTCAGACGCTCAAAGTGTATGTGGGCGCTTTTGCCGCGCAGGGCAAGTTCGTGGCCTTTCTCAGTGATGCCAGCGCGCCCAATTACACCAACAGCACGGCGGTGGACAACAACGGCAATGGACCGAGCGCCGTTTACACCCTTAATTTCGCGGCCAATTCACCGGGGCAGACGTTGACCGTTTTTTACACGTTGGCACGGCTGCGCGGCAGCGGCGGGGGTGGCAATGTGACTTTGCAAGCGGCGGCTCTGAGCACCCCGGGGTTGAACAATCTTCCCTTCGTGGCTCTCACCAATCCTGAGGACCGGGCGAGTTTTTCTCCAACGAATATGATCGTGTTGAGCGCCACGGCGGGTGATGCCGACGGGACCGTCAGCGCGGTCGAGTTCTTTGCTGCTTCGAACAAGATCGGCCAAGCCACGAGTGCGCCCTACTCTATCGTCTGGACAAATCCACAGCCCGGCTCCTACGTGCTCACCGCACGCGCGATCGACAATGCCGGCGGCGTGGGGATTTCCTCGCGGGTCACCGTCTTCGTCGGCGGACCAGGCGGTGCGCTATCCGGCACCCGCAGCAATTCGCCGGCGGCCGTCAATCTCACTGCGGAAGGGACTTCAGACTGGGCGCACTGGGGCGCGCTGACTGCCTCCAGCTTCGATCACAAGTCCACGGGCAATGGGCAGATTTCCAACTTCACGCTCATCGGCAGCAATGTAGTTACGCGGTACGATAACAATTACACAGCGTTCTCATGGTCGGATGGCGTTCCCCTCGCGACGACGAACGGTTCCACGACCGGCCTCTTCGTGACGGGTGCCGCCAACGGCTTTGAGATCAGTGCTCCAGCAGACACCCGCCTGCGGACGCTCAAGGTTTACACGGGCCTGTACGGAGCACAGGCCAACTTCGAAGCGTTCCTCACTGATTTCAGCGGCCGAGCCTTCACGGATACTTCCCTGAGCAACGTGTTCGGGAACCGCTACGTGGTTTACACGATCGATTACGCGGCGGCTTCACCGGGACAGCGGCTCATCGTGCGGCAGACCATCGGAAACGCGTACGATTTCACTTACGGCAACGTGACGCTCCAGGCCGCGACCCTTCAGCTTGGAGCGCTGACGGCGACCAACGTGCCGCCCGTCGTCAGCATCACCAATCCCGTGAACAACGCGGTCCTCACCGCTCCGGCCACGTTTACGCTGGAAGCGACTGCATCCGATAGCGACGGCAGCGTGACGCAAGTGGAGTTCTTCAACGGAGCTGTATCGGTTGGTGCTGACACGACGAGTCCGTACGCTGTGACGGTCAGCAATCTTGCCGACGGAACCTACGCGTTTTCGTCCGTGGCCACGGACAATCAGGGAGCGAAGACCACGAATTCGATCACCATTACGGTGAACGCCCTGCCGACGGTCACGATGAACAGTCCGATTAACCACGCAATTTTCAGCGCGCCGGCCACATTTACGATTGCGGCGTCTGCATCAGATTCCGACGGGACGGTGTCGAGCGTGGAATTTTATGCGGGAACAACCGTGTTGGGGGTTGATGCGGCTGCTCCATTCAACTTCACGGTCAGCAACCTCTCGGTCGGCACTTACAGTTTGACCGCCCTCGCCACCGACAATCGTGGCGCGTCCACAACCTCCAGCCCCATCAGCATCACCGTGGTCAGCAATACACCCTCTGCGGCTGTCATTTTTAATCCGCGAATTGTCGGCGAAGATTTTGTTTTTTCCTTCGAAACCAGAGCCGCCACGACCTACACGGTCGAATTCACAGATTCCCTCTCCCCCATCAACTGGCAGTTTCTGACGAACTTCAGCGGGGACGGCACGCTCGTGACGATCACTAATCGCACCTCGCCCGCGGCCCAAAGGTTCTTCCGCGCGGGCGCTCAATCTCTGCCGCAATTTTGAATTGGTCCGGGAGGGCCATAACGTATGAGCATGAATTTGTTTCGGTGGTTCCCCACTTCGCTGGTCTGCGTCATCTCGATGCTGGCCCTGACTGGTCGCGCGGGAACTTTGACCGCGACTTTCAATTCCATTCCGGCCGGCTCCGTCGTCAACCTCACCACCAACGGCGTGCTCGACTGGGTGCATTGGGGGTTGTTCACGGAAACAAGCCTTGATCGCAAAGCCGGTGTCACGCCCCAGATCAGCGACTTCACACCCGTCGATGCGAGCAACGGCTACGTTTACATCTACCAATACGCCGACAACGCGAATGGCTACACCTGGAGTGATGGCGGGCCGCACATGGCGGTGACGAATACGACGACGGGCGTGTGGGCTTACGGCACTCCGAACATCGGCTCTGGTTTTCGTCTCAACGTCCCGGCCCGCACCAACATGCAAACGTTGCGCGTTTACGTAGGCGCATACGCAGCGCGGGGCAGGTTCGTCGCGACCCTCAGCGACAACAGCGCCAACGGCTACACCAACAGCGCCAACGCGTCCGTCAACAACCTCGTAAATGGCCCGAGCGCTTTTTACACCCTTAACTTTGCCGCGAATTCGACCAATCAAACCCTCGACATCATTTACACGCTGCAAACGGCGTATCGGGCCGATGGGAACGTGACGCTGCAGTCGGCGGCGCTCACGGCGCCCGGTGCGAACAACCTGCCGTTCGTAACCATCACTTCGCCGCCGGAGGGCACCAGCGTCGTTGCGCCCACCAACATCACGCTGACCGCCAATGCCAGTGACAGCGATGGCTCGGTGACGCTGGTCGAATTCTACGCGGGCGTCACGAAACTCGGCGATTCGGTCGGCCCGGCGTATTCGTTGGTCTGGACCAATCCGCCGCCCGGGCGGCACATCATCACGGCGCGCGCCATCGACACTCTGGCGGGCGCGGGCGTGTCCGCGCCGGTGACACTCTTCGTGGCGGGCAGCGGCGGCTCTCTCGCGGGCAGCCGTACCGCCGCGCCTACGGCCTTGAATCTCACCACTGAAGGCACGTCGGACTGGGCGCATCGGGGATTGTTGAACGCGAGTAACTTCAATCACAAAGCAACGGGTGGCACGCAGATCACCGACTTCTCCCGCCTCGGCACGAACGCAGTGATTCGCTTCACCGACAACCGCACCGCCTTTTCGTGGAGCGATGGCACGCCGGTCAGCAGCGTGAATAACAGCAACCTGGGCGTTTACATCACGGGCTTGACGAATGGCTTCGAGTTCAGGGTTCCCGCCGACACGAACTCGCGCACGTTGCGCATCTACGCCGGCCTCTACGGCGCGCAGGGAAATTTTCAGGCCTGGCTCAGCGACTTCAGCGGACGCGCCTTCACCGATTTGACCCTCAGCAACGTGTTCGGAAACTCCTACGTGATTTACACACTGAACTACGCGGCGGCTTCCGCCGGACAACGCCTTCACATTCGCTGGACGATTCAAAATCTTTTCGATGTTGATTACGGAAACGTGACTCTCGCGGCCGCGACGTTGCAAGGCCCGCCCCCTCTGGGTTTGCCCGTTCAACTCTACAATCCAGGGCAGGCCGCCAACACGTTCACGTTCTCATTCCAGAGCCAGCCATCTTACAGCTACGCCGCGCAATTCACGCCGTCGCTCAGTCCATTGGCGTGGCAGACGTTCACGAACGTTGTCGGCAATGGTGGAACTCTGTCCGTCACGGACATCGTCAACTCGGCCACCCAACGTTTTTACCGGGTGTTGACGCAGTGAAATTGTTTGACCGTCGTGTGCTGAAATTGGACTGCCGTGAGACACCATTGTCTGAATTCGCGGCACGGGATTTGTTCTCCAAGCGTGTTGTGGCGAGGCATCTGCCATGCTATTTTCCGCGACCGACAATCCCATTATGAAAAAATACATACTGTTAATCTCGTTCATGGCCGGAAGCCTCCTCGCGGCTCCCATTCCAGGATCGTTCATCGTGCAAGTGCGGGCCCAGGCAAATCCAGTTGCCGTCGCCAATCGTCACGGCATCGCTGCCGAGCACGTTTACACCGCAGCCGTGAATGGATTTGCCGGCATGATTCCCGCCGCCCGACTCAATGCACTGCAACGCGATCCAGACGTACTGCTCATTGAGCAGGACATTACGGTCAGCATCGGCCAGACCGCCGCGCAGACGAGCGTCGCCAGCGCGACGACCGGCGACGCTGTTCCCCTCGGCGTGGCGCGGATCGGTGCCAATCTCAATCCCCGCACCGACTCTTCTGCGATGGGCGTGGCGATTATTGACACGGGCATTTCACTCACCCATCCGGATTTGAACGTGGCCGGCAGCGTTTCTTATGTGCGCGGAGTCCGGTCAGGCAATGACGACAATGGGCACGGTAGTCATGTGTCAGGCATCGTGGCGGCCAAGATCAACGGCGCTGGCATTCGCGGAGTCGCCCCGAATGCACGGTTGTACGCGGTCAAAGTTCTCGACAAGAGCGGCAGCGGTGCTCTTTCAGCCGTGGTTTCTGGAATTGATTGGGTGACCAAAAACGCGGCCGTCAAAGGCATCCGGGTCGCCAACATGAGCCTCGGTTTTTCTGGCACCAGTTCCACCCTCGACAGCGCCCTTTCCAAGTCGGTTGATTCAGGTGTCGTTTACGTGGTCGCGGCGGGCAACAGCGCTGCGGACGCCGGCACCTTCAGCCCGGCGAAGCATCCCAAGGTCATTGCCGTCTCCGCCATTGCGGACACGGATGGCAGTTGTGGCGGTGCGGGTGCAGGCACCTACTACGGCGGCGATGACACGTTCGCTACCTTCAGCAACTACGGTTCTGTGGTCGCGATTGCGGCGCCCGGGGTGAACATCTATTCGACTTACAAGGACGGCGGATATGCCACGCTCAGCGGAACAAGCATGGCTTCTCCACACGTGGCTGGCGCGGCGGCACAATTGGTTATCTCCAATCCTTCGCTCAGCCCCGCCCAGGTGAAGTCGGTGCTGCAAGCGACTGGCACGGCGCAGTCTCCCGTCGCCTGCTGGCAGGACGCGACCGGGCGAACGCGCGGCGGATTCTCTGGCGATTTCGATGGTTATGCAGAGCCGCTCGTTGACGCTGCCGGGTTGTAATTCACGCCGCAGATTTTTCGATAGTTCCGCGCCTCTCAAACATGGGAGGCGTTTTCGTTACCAGCAGCGTAGTGCAATGAACGAACCACCTGATGTTGTTTCGGCTGGTTGCTGTGTGTAATGGTGCGCCCCAGCGAATGCATGCCTACCGGAAACTGATTGGATATGCCCGGCGCCAGAGGTCGCGTTTCGTGGTCATTGCCCTCCTGACGATCTGCGCCTCATCACTCGTCGCCCTTCAGCCGTGGCCAATGAAATGACGATCTGGCGCACGGCCATGACGCGCCGGTCCGAACAGAAAGCAAACGCTCACGGGTTTGGCGCATATCGCGTTATACCGGCACTGGAGTGAAAAACACAATATTCACGGAAAAGCGCGGCTGCGTTGAACGATGCGCGTGCAGGCGTGTGTGCTCGCGAATCATTGCGCCCCCACGCGGTAGAAGTGTATCGGCAGTGCGCTGGCGTCGCGCACGGTGACGTTCGTGCCGGTGCCGCTGAGGTTCGTGATGGTTTGCCAATTGGTGGACGGCAATGCCGCCGCGCGCTCCACCCAATAGGAGCGGCCAAGTTCCGTCGCAAACGAGAACCTCAGTGCATCGCCCTGGGCGACAGCGCCGAAAATCGTGACTGGCGGCGGCGGCAGGTTCGTCACGTTAATGGAAATCGCAGCCGAGGTGCCCACGGCGCCGTGGTCATCAATGGCTTTCACACTGAGCGTGTAACTTCCCGCCGATACGTTGCTCCACGCCAGTGAGTAAGGAGAGGTGGTGTCTTCGCCCAGTTTGGTCGCGCCTTGATAAAATTCCGCTTTCGCAATGCTTCCGTCGCTGTCACTCGCCGTCGCCGCAATCGTAATGGTCGCGGGCGCTGCGAAGGACGCCCCATTGGTCGGGCTGGTGATCGACGCGGTCGGCGGATTGTTCACGATGATGGAAACGCTGTTGGTGGCCTTCGCGCCCGAGTTGTCCGTGGCCACAGCCGAGAGCGTGTAATTGCCTGCCGCCAGGCTGCTCACGGACACGCTGTAAGGACTGGAACTATCCACGCCGAGCGATGTGCTGCCGTTGAAAAACTCCACCTGGTTGATCGTGCCGTCACTGTCCGAAGCGCTTGCCGAAACTGTAAAGCTCGCCGGAGCGGTCAACACCGTGCCGTTGGTCGGTGACGTAATCTGCACCAAGGGTGGCGTATTCCCCGTCGAGTTCACGACGAGGGTCGCAGCTTGAAGCGTGACGTTACCGTAGTCCTGGTCGAACAGTTTCAACGAGCGATAGCGCACCTTGAGAGATTGCCCTGCGGACGCTGCCGAATACGTGATGGTGTAAACGCCGTACGAGCTGCCGTAATAATTGCTCAAGCTCGTATCGGTGAAAGCCGCGGCGCTGAAATCGCTCAACCACACCTGAAAATTCCCCTGCGCTCCGTAAAGCCCCACGTACACCTTCAGCGTGCGCGAGTTGGTGTCGGCCGGAACGGTAATCTCGAACCCATTCGTCACCCCGGTCGTGTACACGCCGATGTTCGCGCCGGACACGGAAGCCGTCGGCGTGCCGTCGCTCCACGCGAACGCCGTATAATTGTCGGTGTATCGTTGGGCTGTGTTGGTGCCGATCTTGGTGTAGTCGCTAATCTGCTGGACGACAGAGGCCTTGTGATTGAACAAGCTATTCGTTGCCAGACCCCAATGCGCCCAGTCGCGGCTGCCGTCTGTCGTGAGGTTAATTGAAGTGGCCGGCGTTGTTTTGCTCGCCGCCAAGGTGCCGCCCGAGCCGTTGACAAAAATTTCCACGGGCGGTGACACAGACGCGGCGCCTTGATTATCGAGCGCGCGCGCGGTCAGCACGTAGGCGCCGGCGGGAACCGAACTCCATGCGAAGCTGTAGGGACTTGTGAGGTCTTCGCCCAGCTTCGTGCTGTCAGCGTAGAATTCGACTTTGGCAATGGTGCCATCCAGATCGCTCGCGGTCGCCTGGAGCGTAATGGTGTTTCCCGCGGAGAGCTTCGCGTTGTTCGGCGGATTCGTGAGAGCGACGTACGGAGGGTTGTTGGCGGTGCTGGAAGTCAGCGCGGCTGATTGTAGCGTCACGTTTCCATCCGCTTGAAAGGGCGACGTGAGCGTCCATCGGACAATCATCTGCTGCCCTGCTGAAGCGGCGGCGTAGTTGAGCGTGTAAACTCCGCTCGGACCGCTCATGACATTGAAGAGCGAAGTGTTGGTGTATCCGGCGGCACTGGCATCGCTCAGAAAGGCTTCAAACTTCCCGCGCGCGCCGTAGGCCCCAACGTACACTTTCAACGTGCGCGTAGCGGTGTCGGCTGGTGCGGTGATCCTGAACCCGCTGCCAATTTGTGGAACGCCGTAAGCCCACACCCCGGTCGTGGTGTTGGTGACGGTCGCATTCGGCGTGCCGTCAAACCAACCGTAGCTGTTCGCGTTGTCGGCGTATTGATATACGTAGGCGTATCCGTTGCTCGCATCGAGGAGCGTGAAGTCGCTGATCTGCGCGATGACACCCGCTTTCCGATCAAGGCTCGTCTCCGTGAACAACCCCCAGTGGACCCAATCGATCTCTCCTTCGGTGGAGAGGTTCACGACGCTCCCCGCGCTGATGGAGCTGAATATTCCCGAGAGTGCAGGGCCCGGCACGGCTGCGTGCGACATCGTTGCCGTCAGTAAGCCGAGAAGCGCGATCGCGATTGCATTGATTGAGTTTTTCATAGTGACAGTTTTAGCTTTGGTGCGGTCGATCGTTGGTTGCGTCTTGTTCAAGCGTGATGGCCGCCCCACCCAAGTGGAGCGGCCAGCTGCGCGCGGGGATACTCATGAAGTCGCACGCAGCAAGTCCTAGAACGTTGCGACATCCACGACTGGTTCCGCGTAGGCATCTACGTCTCCGAAAAATCCGCCGCGGTAGCGGCCGGTCGCATCTTGCGTGCAAGAGGTCCAGGATTGCGGCGTGGCCGCATTGAGCAGCGCCGAACGGACTTGCGCGGGTGTCGCGCCCGCGTGCCCGGCGATGTATTGCAAAGCCGCGCCGGCCACATGCGGAGAAGACATGCTCGTGCCGGACATCGTGGCGTAGCCGCCGTCCTTGTAAGTCGAGTAGATGTTCACCCCGGGGGCGGCGAGCGCCACCACCGATCCGTAGTTGCTGAAGGAGGCGAAGCTGTCGTCTGCGCCGTAGCCCGTGCCCACGCCCGCGCCGCCGCATTGGCCGTCCGTATCCACGAACGCGGAGATGGTGATGACCTTCGGGTGCCGCGCCGGGCTGAATGTGTTCGCATCCGCGGCGTTGTTCCCGGCTGCCACCACGTAAGTGACGCCTGCGTCCACGGATTTCGTAATGGCGCTGTCGAGCGTCGAGCTGGTGCCTTGGAACCCGAGGCTCATGTTCGCGACCTGAATGCCTTTGGTCTTCGTATTCTTCGTCACCCAGTCGATGCCGGAAATGACACCCGACAGCGAGCCGCTGCCCGTCGAATCCAAAACCTTCACGGCGAAGAGGCGCGCATTGGGTGCAACGCCGCGGATGCCGATGTCATTGACCTTCGCGGCTGCAATGCCAGAGACATGGCTGCCGTGGCCGTTGTCGTCATTGGCCGAACGCACGCCGCGCACATAGGAAACGCCGCCAGCCACGTTCAGGTCGGGGTGTGTGAGTGAAATGCCGGTGTCGATAATCGCGATTCCGACAGCAGAGGCATCGGTGCGCGGATTCAGTTCCGCATCGATGCGGTTGACCCCGGTCGGCACGTAATCCGTGGACGTGGCAGCCACGGTTCCGCTCTCGCCCATGCTGGCCACTTGTCCGAGTGATACGACTCGATCCTGTTCGATGACGGTCACGTCAGCGTCCTGCGCGAGCCGTTGCAGGCGGGCTTTGCTGATGAGTCCGGCGAAGCCGCGCACGGCATCGGTGTAAACGTGCGTTGGAGTCACGCCATAACGCGCCGCAACTTGCGCCGGGTCGGCGTTCGGCTGTAATGCGACGATATAGCGGTCCGGGATAAAATCAGCGGCATGGATCGCGATGGACGAGCAAACCACGGCTGCAGCGAGGGCGATTGGTCGAATGTATCTGTATGTTTTCATGATTGTTGTAATTATTGTTCCAGTCGCTTGCAGTCTCAATGCCACGTGGCGACTGCGCCCGGTGTCCTGTCGTGATGCAGAAATTGCACCAACATGAAACACCGTGCGAAGTGCGGGTATTGATGATGGGCGCGCTCACCCAGGAGCCTCCCGGGGCTGGGTTCTGGTTCCCAACGGAGGAGCACCTAGACGGAATGATTCAAATGCACGCACGCGCCCTCGCGTGCGGTGTTGCTGCCCTCGCGCAACATTCCAAAGACGTCCCCAGCCCGCACGATTTGGTCCGTCGGTGGGCGCTCGTTCCGACCGGCGAGGGCGCCGGTCGGAACACGCGAGGCGCGTGTGCTCCTCGAAAAGTACTGAATGTTCCGGTTAGGGAACGAGCGTAGCCTCGTAGAATTCCCGATTGGTCATGGCGCGTGTTTCCAGCAACAGGAGCGTGCCCCCTCCATCGAGGAATTCGAAACGCGGGCCCGAATTCCAATTCGTGAGCCTGAGACTGTGGTCGAGCGTGATGCGTTGATCGGTTTTGCCGGAAAGGAAATACAAGTTGTAGTTCGTGGTTCGCGCGTAGTTCTGGAAGACCGGCGGATCGAGCTGAGGAAACACGCGGGTGCGGAGGATGACGCCCTCAGTGCCGACCGTCACCAACCGTCCCTGATGCGTCGCCACGCCGAACAGTGATTTCCGTGTGCTGGTGCCAATCGCTGACCACGAAGTGAGGTTGGAACTGATGACAACGGCTCCGCCATTACCGACGGCAAAGTAATAGCCATCGAGACGCGCCACGTCGTTCAGCCATTGAGAAGTCCCGCTCGTCCGCGCTGTCCATGACGCGCCATCAGTGCTGGTCAGAATCACGCCATTCTGGCCGACCGTTACGAGCGTGCTCCCGAACCAGCCGATCCGGTAAAGCCAATTCGTGATCCCCGAGGTGCGCTTCGTCCAGGTGACAGCGTCGGGACTGGTGAGGATGGTGCCGCGATGCCCGACTGCGATGAACCCGCCCGGGTACGCCAGCACGCCGGACAGGAAGTTTGTCGTGCCGGAAACGCGCGTCGTCCACTGCGTGCCATTCGTGCTGGTGAGAATGGTTCCCGCGCCGCCGCACACGACGAAAAGTCCGTTCGTGAACGCGACGCCTTGCAGATCGTTCACCGAAGGTCGCGGCTCAATCGCCGTCCAATCGAAACCATTCGTGCTGATGATAAGCGAACCCTGGCTGCCTGCGGCGATGGTCAACCCCGGCGCGCCGCCCACGCCGATGAACACACTGTTCGTGACGGTGGACGGCACGAATTCCAGTTGCCAATCCACGCCGTCAAAGCTCGTCATCACCGTGCCCTTGTCGCCGACAGCGACGTAGAGATTGGTGGTGCGCGTCACGGCCCAAAGCCATGTGCGCACGGAAAGGTTGCGATCCACCCACAACGTGTCCGTCCCGTTTGTGTTGCTAAAACCTTCGAGCAACATTCCGGTGCGCCCGCCCACGAGAAACAGGCGTCCGTCCCACACGCTGCTCAGGTAAGTCCACGCGGGCGCGGGAGAAATCCTGGTTGTTGAAAGCTGGTTCGACCACACGCCGTTTTGTTTGAGGCGCAACTCCGTGTCGCCGCCCACGAGTTTTTTCACAGAATCTCCTGCCGCGAGATACAATGGACGGCTCGCACCGGAACTTTCCTGGGTCCACGTGACACCCGTCCCGCTGGTCAGCGCTTTGCCGCCATCGCCCGTGGCCCAGTAACGATCCACAATCCAAACCACACGATTGAGATTGCTCGTCGTGCCGCTGGTGCGTTGCTGCCACGACGTTCCATTGCTGCTGGTAGCGATGAATCCGCCCTCGCCAACGGCAACGAACCCGCCCGCGCCGTAGGCCACACCGCGCAGCCAGGTGCTGAACGGCTGCGAGCGAAGCTGCCACAGAATCCCGTTCGTGCTCGTGTACACGGCTGCATTGTCGCCCACCGCTACGGCGAGATTGGTTGAATTGCACGCCACGGCTTCGAGCCAGTTCGCCGTGCCGAGATTGGTCACGCTGAATGATTCCGGCGTATCGCCGTAAAGGACGGTCCCATTTTCACCGACGATGATGGCGCGTCCGCCGAGGAACGCCACGCCGCGAAGTGAATTAGTGGTGAAACTGTCCTGCGGCGTCCACGTATCGAGATCGTAGCTGGAGTAGAGTTGGCCGCGTTCGCCGACCACGAGGTACAGTCCGCCCGCGTAAGCGAGGTCGGTGGCGTTGTTACCGAAGGGACGCGGGTTCGACCAGCGCCAGCGCAAATCCGGCTGCGCCCAGGCGAGCGCGAACCCCAGCAGCCACAGAAGCGCACCGGTTTTCATGCGACTTTCAAGGCATGGGTTTTGGCCGGCAACGTGAGTGCGAACACCGTTCCCTCACGCGAAGTTTTTTTCACCGTGAGTTCAGCGGCGATGTGCGCGGCCAGTTGTTTGCAAATGGCCAGGCCGATGCCAGCGCCGTCGGGTTTCGTCGAACGCACCGGGCGAAACAGATTGTCACGCACGTGCTCCGGCAGTCCCGGGCCTGCGTCGCTCACTTCGCAGACAAAGCTACTGGCGTCTTCAAACAAGCGCACGCTGACAGTGTGGCCCGCAAGAGTGCAGTCGATGGCATTCTTAACGAGGTTTTGAAGCACGAGCAGCACGATGTTCGCTTCGCGATTCGGCAGGGACGACTCCGCGGCGGCCACGATGTCGAGCTTCACGTCCGACTGCTCGGCCGGCGGCGTCATCCGAGATCGGAGCAGGGACGCGAGTTCGCCACTGGTGATGTTGTAACGCGTGATGCCGTGTTCTTCAGTGAGCACGCGCACCGTCTCATCCATCAGCCGGCCCATTCGCGCGGTGGCGTCCGCGGCGAGTTCCCAATCCGAACTGGTGATTGCGGCGCCCCCGCCGGCGGTGACGAAGTTCTGCAACCCCGCGAGAGGGTTACGCAGGCCATGCATCAGATGCGCCGCCACAGAACCAATCGCCGAAGTTTTTGCCGCCAGGGTGAGTTCTTCATTCGCGCGCACCAGTTCCGCCGTGCGCGCCGCCAGCGCGTGGTTGATGCGGCTCAACCGCCGCAGCGACCAGCCAATCACCAGCCCGATCAGGCCCGCAGCGAGGAGGAATACAATCAGACCGTGGCGCGAAAGCCGGCTCGCCAGCGTGCTGTATTCAGCGGCCACGGGATGCCCGTCCAGAATGAACTCGGCAATGCCGTCGAGTTGCCGCGCGGCGAGCGCATGGATGGGAATCGTTACGCGCACGAGCGGGACGGGTGGAGTCGGGCGGTCCCCTTCGAACAGTTCGTGAAGTTTCCCTTGCGCGTCGAACCGGGCCGATGGTTTGAGTTGTCGCGCCTCGCGAAGAGCCACCGCGTTCAGTGGCGCGCTCGCCACATTGTTGGGAACGGCGAAGAGAAAATTACCGGCGGGAGAATAGAGACGCGCCGCGAGCACGCCTTTCAACCGTGACGTTTCGAGAATGGCCGTGAGTTGGTTCAGCGGATCTTTGATGCCCCAATCCGCGCCGCCGGCATCCTGCTTCGAGAGCACCTGCATCATGAACACCGAGTGCAGCGCGTAGGCATCACGGTCGAGAATTTGTTGCTGCACCTGCCTTTCGAGGCGCGCGCTGATGAGCCACACCGCGGCGCCAAGAACCGCCACGACAAACGTAACGGCGCCCGTGCCGAGCCAAAATGCGCTCGCAGGTCGTTTCTGAAATTTGCGGAATCTTTTCACTGGCCAATCAACTCATCGGCATTGCCGGGTTGCATTCTGATTAGAAATCCCATTGTGCCCCACCACTCACCGTTTGCGAATCATATTCATCGAGAGAACGGGACGAGCGGGAAACAACCCGGTCGTACTGCACGAACACTTTGGTCGCCTTCGTGATCTGCCGTTCGGCGCGGCAGCCCACGGTGATTTCATTTTCGCGACGGCGGTCGGAGTTCGTGGTGCTCACAGTTTGGTGGGCATAAATGTAATCGTCGAACCGTACCTGCGCCCGCAGTTCCCATGGCGCGCGCTTGTAGCGCATCTGCACCTGTGCGAACCAGCGGTCGTAATCGAAGTAGCCCGAACCATTGTCGTTGTTGCGCCAGTAACCCAGGCGGCCCTGCGTTCGCCAGACGCGCTTTTTATCCCAGTAATGATCCACGGCGGACTCGATGATAACGCGGTGCATGCGCAACGAAGTGTCAGGAATCGTTTCGCCGGCGACGGTGCGCTGCGTCTTCTCATCGTAAAACCGTTCGGATGCTTGCGCTGAAAGTGTGGCGCGGGAGCGAAAACCATATTCGTAGCCGAGTGTCGTTTTCAGGCTCGCTTCCCAAATGTCGTCCAGCGGCTTGGCGAATTCCTGGCGCCGGCCCGCTGGCTCGACTTCGACAAACCATTGCCGCGCGAGATCGTAGCGGACGGCGGGTTTCACCGCCATGTCATGCACGCGGATGCGAATGGTGTTGAACTCCGGTTCTGTCGTCGAGACGTCGAGCACCTGGTCTTGAAAAACGTAATTGGCACTCAGAGTAGTCGTGGCCCGGCCGCTCTTGAACGAAACTTTGCCGACGCCCGCAATGGTGTGTTCGCTGTCCGGGACATCACTCGCCAGAAAATGCGTCCGGTCCGCAGAGAGAAAAAATTGTGCGTCCACGCCGCTGCCCGGCAGGCGCACCATCATGAAATCTCCGCCCGCACTCACGAAGGCGCTGCCGCGCGGATGCAACGAAAGAAGCACATTGTCTTTGTAACCAATCCCCGACCGCAGCGCGTAGAAGCGCATCCAGTCGGGCAAGGAGATTGCACTCACGTCATTTGTGTCCATGGCACCAAACGAGAGCCGCGCGGTCATCAGCGCGGCTATCAAAAAATAACAGCGCAGGCGACCACGCGGCCGCCTGCTGGAATGAGTCGTCACACCGGGAGAATTTTAATCTTCACCGCGGCGCGGGCGTCCATCGCCTCCACTGCGTTTGACATCCTCAATCACCGTGTCGATGTCCCGGTTACGAAACTCGTTTTTGATTTCATCGATGCGCGCCCGGAGTTCCTGCTGGTTGGCTTTGATGGTTTCAATGAGCGCCTGCCGCTGTTCCTCGGTCAGTTGCTGCCGCTTCGCGCCGGCCAGTTCACGCTGCTTGGCGAGGAACGATTCACGGGCCTGCTTGAAGGCATCAACTTTGTCTTTCACTTCGGCGGGCGGCTGACTGCCAGCGGGTGGACCCGGCCGGTCTGGGACCCCGGGAGTTGCCGGCACAGTGGGCACCACGACCACCGTCGGCACTTTCGGACTGACTGGCACCGTCCCTGCCGGAGGCGGCGTGCCAGGTCCGGGCGGCACGACGGGCGGTTCGTTTGTCGGACTCTGCGCGCGGGCAGAGTTCGTGAGCAGGGCCAGCCCCATCGTCAGGCTCAAGATCCCGGTCACCATTGTTTTACTTATTTTCATGTTATTTACCTGTTGTGGCATCCCTATGACCTTCGAGATGCACAGAACGTGCCACCGATGGCCCACCCCAACCCATCGGCCTGTGGCCTGTGAACGTGAACCATCATGGGTGTCTTCACCCTTTGTCGCTCTCGGATGGGGGCATGTTCTCAGTTTGCTTTCCCGCCAGTCTGTAGCGCAGGAAATCTCGCGAGACGCCCAACAGGCGTGCGGCTGCCGAGACATTGGCCCTGGACTGTTTCAAAGCCTGATGAATGAGCCGATTCGTGGCGGCATCCAGCGAAAAACCATCCGTTGGAAAAACGAATTGGTCATTAAACCATTCGTTCGAATCGGCCATTGGGAGGGCGGCAATCGGCGCGGCTGAGTCGGGCGCAAGCCGTGCGAAGTCGAGCACAGCGGCGTCTTCAAAAACCACCGCGCGCTCAATCTCATGGGCCAGCTCGCGGACATTGCCGGGCCAGCGATAACTCAAGAGCTGGCGTTGGCCCTGCGCACTGATAGTTCGCGGCGCGGCGCGATGGCGCCGGCACACGCGCGCGAGGATTAACCCGGCCAGCTTGATGATGTCCTCGCCGCGTTCGCGCAGGGGCGGAATGCTGACACGATACAGATCGAGGCGGTGATACAGATCTTCCCGGAACTCACCCTGGGCGACAGATTCCTTGAGGTCGCGATTGGTCGCGGTGATCACCCGCACATCCACTTCAATGGTCTTGTTACTGCCGAGGCGGCGAATGCGCTTCGTCTCGATGGCCGTGAGCAGTTTCGCCTGCGCCGAGAGTGGCAGGCTCGGAAGCTCATCCAAAAAAAGCGTGCCGCCGTCCGCTGCCTCGAACAACCCCATGCGCGCTGTCCGCGCGTCCGTGAAAGCGCCGCGCTCGTGCCCGAACAATTCCGATTCCAGCAGATGATCGGGCAGCGCCGAGCAATTGATGTCGATGAACGGACGGGTTTGTCGCGGTCCGCGGTCGTGCAACCGCCGCGCGATCGTGGTCTTGCCCGTGCCCGTCTCGCCTTCGATCAGAATGGGCGGCAACAGCGAGCCGAGACGCTCATCTGCTGCGATAATTTTATCCATCTGGTTGGCCAGGGCTGTCAGACTGGCACCGAAAAAAAACGAATCCTCCGCATCTTCGTTCGTTTCCCGCACGTGTTCTTTGATGCGTGCCTGCCGGCCCGATTCGCGCGCCCTTGAAATCACCAGCGGCAGTTCCGCCAGATCGAACGGCTTGCGCAGATAATCGGCGGCGCCATTTTTCATCGCGGCGACCGCGCAATCAATTCCGCCGTGAGCGGTCATCACAATCACCGCCGTCTGTTGGGGAAAAACTCCCGAGGTCAGCAAGTCAGTGCCGAGACCGTCCGGCAAATTCACATCCAGCAGCGCCACGTCGAAACTCCGCTGCGATTCAAGTTCGCCTTTCGCCTGCTGGAGGTTGGGTACGCCGACAACATCCGCACCGCTACTTTGCAGATGCGCCACGATCTGCCGATGCAGCAATGGGTCGTCTTCGACGACCAGAATATTTGTTCCGGCTAATTTTCCAGGGGACATGCCGTTCAAATATCGGGGCGGAACGAGTACCAGTTCAACGTTTTATCCGTTGGGAGGGCGTTCGGGTGAGGTCGCCCAAAATGTCTTGCCGTGGGAAATGACACCCACCGAGGCGGGCGGGCCAGCACCCCGGTCCCTGATTAAATGACTCGTCACACTATTGGCATGGCACGTGCGAAAGCCGGGTGAATGAAAGTCTTGGTGCAAAGAAATCGCGAAGGAGCTTACGCCAGTCGCACTGGCGCGTGGACCCAGGACCTGCCCGAGGCGCTTACATTTTCGGGCCTAGCCCAAGCCTGTCGATTCGTGGGTCGCCGGGGACTTTACGAAGCGATGCTCCACCTTATCTCCGATACGGAAATCATTTCCGCTCCAGGCCGGACTATCCCTGTAGCGTTCGAGGATTCCGCGTTCGACGTCGAAATATGTGTGCTGCACCGCAAGGCATCGTGTTGATCGCGCACGACTTGTTTGTCCCGCTCTTCTGCGGCGCGATGGTTCTCATAGTCGCCGCAGTCATAACGCTCGCTGTGGCTTTTGGATTCCTGTTAGGGACGCCACGGCGGAGGCTGGGACTGTGGCTTGTGGGGGTGTCAGTTTGCTGCCTCGCCATTGGCCTGGCGACAGTCGTCATGCTGTTGTTGCGGTGACGACGACAAATTTTTAGCTCGCAGTCATTAAAGGTCAAAAGATTCGGCAGAGAAAGTCGCTCGTCAGTGGATCAGGAAGGATCCAATACTATGAAACAATTTGGAAAAACGATGGGTAGTTGGTGTGGCCGTTCGGGGCTGAAAACTTGCGTGTGTCGAGGCTTTACGTTGATCGAACTGCTCGTCGTCATCGCGATCATTGCTATTCTCTCGAGTCTATTGCTCCCCTCCTTGGCGCGAGCGAAGCGCAAAGCGCAGCAGACGCAATGTCTCTCCAATCTGAAGCAAATGGGCATCGGCATTTACCTCTACGTCGGTGATAACGAAGAGAAATTGCCTGGTCCAGCACTGGGTGGCGCCCGGCCGAATTACGACCAGAACAGTAAGGACGAATTGGCCTACTACATCGCTCCCCAGATGGGCTATCCGCAACCTTCCGGCAAAATGGTGATAGCGAAAACGATGATCTGTCCGGGCTATGAGAGGGAGGCCCCCGCCGTCGCGAGCATGAATGGTCGCAAATGTTTCATTCTGAACCAGAATATAGATCCTGCTCCCGGAGCGCAGGTCCGCCCGTTCGGCTATCCGTCCCGCCCCGGTCCCTTACAAGAACCCATGACTTTGGGCTCGATGGATCAATATAAATCCGGCGCGGATTTGTGGGCCGTTACCGACGCGGATCGTATCAACGTGCCCAATCCAGCGGTGAGTTGGTACGACGATTTGCCGTACAAACCCGTGCATGGCAACGTGCGCAACGCACTTTACTTCGACGGCCACGTCGCCGCCCAGCGCGCGGGCGAGTAACGATTTCGACAATAGCCACATTTGTTGCTGCGCCTCATTTTCTGGCACGCTACAAACGCAGATGCGACGCGCGCTTAAGTTGCTTCCTTACGCTGGACGACAGCGTTCGCGATTTATTTTCATCGCGTTCCTGACCGTTTGCGCTTCCTCGCTGGTCGCCCTTCAGCCCTGGCCGATGAAACTGCTTGTCGATCACGTGCTCGGCACGCAACCCGCGGGCGAATGGTTGCAGAACATTTTCGCCACACCACGGGGATTGCTCGCCGGAATCGTTATTTGCGGCCTCGCGCTCTTTGTCATCAATGCCGCGCTCGATGCCGCGCTCACGTGGCTCTGGACGGTCGCCGGACGCCGCATGGTTTATGATCTCGCCGAGGACATGTTCGCCCGGCTGCAACGCCGCTCGCTGCTCTTTCACAGTCGCAACTCCGTAGGCGACACGATGAGCCGCATCACGGTGGACTGCTGGGCGGTTCACAATGTGGTGGACGCGTTGTGTTTCGCGCCGGGCCATGCGCTTCTCACCATCGCCGCCATGATTTTCCTCATGTCCCGGCTCGATGGGACGCTGACGTGGATTGCCCTCATCACCGCGCCGCTCATGGTTTGTGCTTCGTTCCTGGTGGGAAAACCGTTGCGGGCCGCCGCCAAGTTGCGGCGCGAAATCGAGAGCCGAATCCAGTCTCATATCCAGCAAACACTCACGGGTATCCCCGTCGTGCAGGCGTTCGGCCAGGAAGAGCGCGAGCAGGAGAAGTTCGAGAAGTTCGCCGACAGCGCCATTCGCGTGCAACAGCGCAGCACCTTGATCGGCAGCGTGAACAGCCTGGCCTCGGGACTCATTACGACACTCGGCACGGGTGTCATTCTCTGGTTCGGCGCGAGGCACGTGCTGGCGGACGAACTCTCTCTCGGCAGCCTGCTGGTGTTCCTAGTGTATCTGAACTCGTTGCAGACGCAGATGAAAACGTTCACCGGTGTTTACACGACGATGCAGGGACTGAGCGCGAGTGTTGAGCGTGTCGTCGAAGTGCTTGAGGCCAGGCCGGAGGTGGCCGACAAACCCGATGCTCGTCCCGTGCCCAAAATGCGCGGCGAAGTCCGATTCGAAGACGTTTCGTTCGCTTACGAACCGAACCAGCCGGTGCTCTGCGAGGTCTCGCTCGTGGCTTCGCCGGGAGAAACCATCGCGATTGTCGGAGCGACCGGCGCAGGCAAGAGCACGCTGTTGAATCTCATCCCGCGATTTTTCGACGTGAGGGCCGGCCGGGTGCTGATCGACGGCAGCGATGTGCGCGACCTTCGCATTGCCGATCTGCGCGCGAACATTTCAATCGTGCTGCAAGAGCCGTTTCTCTTTCCATTTTCCGTGGCGGAGAACATTGCCTACGGAAGGCCTGGCGCGCCTCGCGCGGAAGTTATTGCGGCGGCGCAAGCGGCCCATGCCCACGAGTTCATCGAGCGATTGCCGCATGGATACGACACGGTTATTGCCGAGCGAGGAGTAACGCTGTCCGGTGGCGAACGTCAGCGCATTGCGATCGCCCGAGCGTTTCTAAAGAACTCGCCCATTCTCATTCTCGACGAACCAACCAGCGCTTTGGATTCCGGCACGGAACAAACAATTCTGTTGGCTTTGGAGCAACTGATGCGCGGGCGCACCACGTTCGTGATTGCGCATCGGCTTTCAACGATTCGCCGCGCCACGAAAATTGCCGTGCTCGATCATGGCCGCATCGCGGAACTGGGCACGCACGATGAGTTGCTTTCTCGCCGCGGCATCTACGCACGCTTTCATCAACCGCAACTCGGGGCCACGGCATGAATTCAGCCACGAACATCAGCACGACGCGACTCTGCCTCTGGTCCCTGCGTTACGCGTGCCGGCGTCCCGCACCGCTGGTCGTTTTGATTGCCACGATGGTGGTGCGCGTCGGCCTCGATGTGCTGAAGCCATGGCCGATGGTCTTCCTGATCGACTACGTCCTGCGCCACAGGCCGATGCCGGTGTGGCTGGAAAATTTTGTCGCCACGTTGCCGGGTGCCCACGACGCGCCGTATCTCATCGGCTGGGCCGTGGCGACGACAGTCATTCTGTTTCTGTTGAGCTGGTCCGTAAACGTTGTGACCAATTACGCAAACATCAGCCTCGGCCAGCGCATGACGTATGATCTCGCGTCGGACTTGTTCACGAAATTCCAGGGACTCTCGCTGCGATTTCACGCCAGCAAATCGGTGGGTGACAACATCCGGCGCGTGACGGCGGATTGCACCTGCCTCTCCACAATTGTCAAAGACGCGCTGCTGCCCGTGTTCTCTTCCATCCTCGCTCTGACCGCGATGTTCACGGTGATGTGGCGCATCAACGCGTCGCTCACCTTGCTCGCCGTCGCCGTGGCGCCTTACCTGATCGTCGTGTTCCGCCTGTTCGCGAAGCGGATGATGGAGCGCAGTTACGCGCAGCAGGAAGCCGAAGGGCACATTTACGAAGTCGTCGAACAAACCTTCTCCGCCATGCCCGTCGTGCAGGCGTTTTCCCGCGAACGCGCGAACGATGAGCGGTTCCACGCCACGGTGAACGAAGCGATGTCCACGACACTGGCCGCCACGCGCGTGCAGATGCAGTTCAAGTTTCTCATTGGATTGGCCACTGCCGTGGGGACAGCGGGCATCTTGTGGATCGGCGCCCAGCACGCGTTACGCGGTGAATTGACGGTCGGCGCCATCGTGCTGTTCCTCTCCTATCTCGGTTCACTCTACGCGCCGCTGGAAGCAGTCATGTACACGACCTCCACCATCCAAGGCGCATCCGGAAGTGCGCGTCGCGTGTTGGAAGTTCTAAGGAGTGAAGTGGAGATTCGGGACAAGCCCGGCGCAGTTGCATTGCCGCACGTCCGTGGCGAAGTGCGGTTTGAGAAAGTCACGTTCGGCTACGAAACGGACCGTCCGGTCCTGCGCGAAGTCACGCTAAATGTGGGGCCCGGCGAAACCATTGCCATCGTCGGCGCGACCGGCGCGGGCAAGAGTACGTTAGTCAGCCTGATTCCGCGTTTTGCCGATCCGTGGAATGGGCGGGTGCTGATCGACGGTCACGACTTACGCGATGTGACGTTGAAGAGTCTGCGGCAGAATATCGCCGTCGTGCTCCAGGAACCGTTTCTCTTCCCGATGACCATCGCCGAAAATATCGCCTATGGCCATCCGCACGCGACGACGCGTGACATTGTGACCGCAGCCAAAGATGCGAACGCGGACGCCTTCATCGAGCGCCTTCCCAAGAAATACGAAACGGTCATCGGCGAGCGCGGCGCGACGCTTTCCGGCGGCGAACGCCAGCGGCTCTCCATCGCGCGCGCGTTCCTGAAAAATGCTCCTATCCTGATTCTCGACGAACCGACGAGCGCGCTCGATGCGACGACCGAGCACGCATTGCTGCAAGTGTTGGAGCGGCTCACGGCGAATCGAACCACCTTCGTCATCGCGCATCGCCTTACGACCGTCCGGCGCGCGACGCGAATCATCGTGCTGGAGCAAGGCGCGGTGGTGGAAAGTGGAACGCACGAAGAACTGGTGGCGCTCGGCGGTCACTATGCGCGTTTCCATGCCTTGCAAAACGCGCCCGCGACCCCAGTGTCATAGCTGCGCCATTTACAACGTGGATTTTGCGGCGGGAACAAACAACCAGACGCTCATCGTCCGGTGCAATAGAAGTGGCGGTCATTGACGAACATCGTGGGCGGCGTGAGCAACACCGTGTTCTCTGACACGCCGCCCCTCGCACGCTTCTGTCGCATGAAGTTAAATTCGCGCGCGCGTTGCCTGCGGTTTGTCTGTTGTGCTATTTCCGTCGGGTGCAAGAACTGGCCCATGCTGCTGCGGCGCCCGGACGTTGGGCGAATGGCATACCGCCGTCGAACGTCCGGTTGGGCACAAACACTCTCGTCACCGGTGACCTGGCCTTTAAGCGTTTCCACGCGACCCAATCGGAAGCACTGATTATTGGCGAGCAATGCACGATGGACGGCGTGCATTTCGATCTCGGCGCGGGCGGGCGAATGCGCATTGGCAATTACTGTTACTTCACCAACGCGGTGTTGCTTTGCGAACTTGAAATTATCGTGGGGAACTACGTGCTCATCGGTTGGAATACCACGGTCACAGACACCGACTTTCATCCCATCGCGCCGGCGGAACGGATTGCGGATGCGATCGCTTGTTCACCGCTCGGCCAAGGACGCCCGCGCCCTGTCGTTACCAGAAAGCCGGTGATCATCGAGGACGATGTTTGGATTGGACCGAACGCCACCATCCTGAAAGGCGTGCGCATCGGTGCGGGCGCGATTGTGGAGCCAGGCTCGCTGGTCACTCGCGATGTTCCGGCGGGGGCGCGCGTGTTGGGGAATCCAGCGCAGGTGATCGCCCCATGAGCACGGCCCGCACACTTTCGTGGGATTGGTTTCCCGGCACGATCCCCGAAAACGTGTTTATCGACGACACGGCCTATGTCGAAACCACGTTCAGTTTTCAATTCTTCCGCAGCCGACACGAGCGCGCGGTGGAGTACGGCCGGGGCGCTTCCACGTATCTTGGTACCATGTTCGATCTCGGGCCGCACGCGCGCGTGAAGCTCGGCGATTTCGCGCTGGTGCATGGCGCCCGGATCATTTGCGACGCGGAAGTCATCATCGGCGACTACGCGCTTATCTCGTGGAACGTAGTGTTGATGGACACCTACCGTGTGCCGATGAATTCGGAGCAGCGACGCAAAGAAATGAAACTGGTGCCAACGCGTGAAAAACGTCTCGCCTGCGCCGCAGTCGAAGCGAAACCCATCCGCATCGAACGCAACGTCTGGATTGGCTTCGACTCGTGCGTCTTACCGGGAGTGACGATTGGCGAAGGCTCCATCGTCGGCGCGCGTTCGGTGGTCACGCAGTCGGTGCCACCCTTCACGATCGTGGCTGGAAATCCCGCGCGTGTGATTCGCGAAATTTCTCCGGTGGAACGGGAGGCGCATTTTGAATAAACCGACCAAAGGCAAGATCATCGTTTTCGGAATACTGTTTTGGTATCCGCTGGCGGGCGTCACGTTTCAGTTTCTCCATTACCTCATCGCGCTGCGGCGGCTGGGTTACGACGTTTATTACATCGAAGATTCCGGACGCTGGGTTTACGACCCCAAGCTCAACGATCTCTCGCCCGACCCGACCGGAAACCTGGCGGCAATTGTTCCCACGCTGGAAGCACACGGCTTTGCCGGCAAATGGGCGTTCCGCGGCAAATATCCCGACGGCAAATGCTACGGCTTGAGCGAGGCGCAGGTGGACGCTTTGTATCTCGAAGCGGATGCCTTCTTGAACGTGACCGGCGCACAGGAAATCCGGGACGAACACCTGCAGGTGAAGCGCCGCATCTATGTCGAGAGCGACCCGTTCGTGTCCCAGGTCAAGGTGGCGAAGGGCGACGCGGGAATGATTCGCACGCTCGAAGCGCACGACACGCTCTTCACCTTCGGCGAAAATATCGGCGGGCCGGACTGCGGCATTCCCATGGACGCGCGCTTCCACTGGATGCCCACACGACAACCGGTGCTGCTCGACCTCTGGCCGGTCGCAGCGTCGAAACCGGGCGCGCCGTTCAACACCATCACCACCTGGCACAACAAAGGTAAGAACATCGAGTGGCAGGGCGACACCTGGTATTGGACGAAGGATCGCGAGTTCGAAAAATTCATCGACCTGCCGAAGCGCCGCGCGAACGTGTCGTTCGAACTTGCGGCTGGGGTCACTCCCGAAGTGCGCGAACTGCTGACCGCAAATCAATGGCGGCTGGCTGATTCGATCGGTGTCTCGACCAGCGTGGATGGCTACCGCGATTACATCTCGCAGTCGCGCGGCGAATTCACGGTGGCACGCGATCAATACGTGCGCCCGAACACCGGGTGGTTCAGTGATCGCACCGCGTGCTATCTGGCCGCGGGCCGGCCGGTCATTACGCAGGAGACTGGCTTCAGCAAATTCTACGGCTCGGGAGAGGGACTTTTCGGCTTTCGCACGATGGCCGACATTACGGAAGCGGTGGATGCAATCGAATCGAACTACCCGAAACATTGCCGTGCGGCTCGCGAAGTCGCGGAAGAACACTTCGCCGCTGAAAAAGTTGTCGGCAGTCTGATGCAGCGCGCCGGGCTATGACTATTATCGTCGCAGGCACCATCGGACGTTCGGGACTTGGCGGACAGGCCTGGGCCGTTCTGCAATATCTGCTCGGCTTTCGTGCGCTCGGTCACGACGTGATTTACCTCGAAGATTGCGGCGAGTCATCGTGGGTTTACAACTGGGACACGAACGAGTGGACGACCGAACTCGATTACCCCGCGGCTTACGTTCGCGCGTGCCTGGAACCCTTTGGCTTCGCCGGCAAATGGATTTACCGCACGAACGAAGGTTCACTGGGGATGCCGCTGAACAGTTTTATTGAGCGTTGCGCGTCGGCGGATTTACTCATCCTGCGCGCCGTCCCGCTTTGGGTGTGGCGGGAGGAATACAATGCGCCCACGCGCCGCGCCTTCCTCGATGTCGATCCCGGCTTCACGCAAGTCAGCATTGCCCAAGATGATCAAGGCATCGCTGACGGTGTCGCCCGTTGCGAGCGGCGCTTCACGGTGGGGCAGCGCATCGGCGCGAGCGACTGCCCGGTTCCCACGGAAGCGGGACCGTGGATTCCTACGCTGCCGCCCGTGTTCCTCGTTGAATGGCCGCAGAGTTCAACCGCCGCCGACGCCTTCACGTCCGTCATTCGCTGGCAGGGATTTCGAGAAGCGACCCATCAGGGCGCGGGCTATGGCCAGCGGGACAAGGAGTTCCCGAAATTTTTTGACCTGCCGAGACTCACCGGGCAGAAGTTTCGCGTGGCCATGATGGGCACGAAACCAGAGACCCTCACGACGCATGGCTGGGAGGTCGCGCCGGGCGAAATTATTTCCCGCACCCCGCAAAGCTATCGCGATTTCATCCGCAGTTCGCGGGGCGAATTCGGCGTGCCCAAACACGGTTACGTGGCGACGCGCGGCGGGTGGGTGAGCGACCGCAGCGTCTGTTATCTCGCGGCTGGCCGGCCAGTCTTGATGGAGGAAACGGGCATCAGCAAGTGTGTACCCTGCGGTGAAGGGTTGGTGACATTTTGCGATCTCGAGGGCGCGGTCGCCGCCATCGCCGACGTGAACCGCGATTACTTCCGGCACAGCGCCGCTGCCCTCCGTCTTGCGACGGAAGTTTTCTCAACGGAAAAAGTCCTGCCGCGATTCCTGGACGCCGCCCTGGATTGATATGCGCATCGCCCAAATTTCAACCCTCTCGGCGCCCGTCCGCGAAGATTCGCCGGGCAGCATCGAGGCATGGCTTTGGTTGCTGACCCGGGAACTGGTGCGACTCGGCCATGAAGTCACTGTCTTCGCCACGGCCGATTCCGAACTGCCGGCGGGAGCGCAACTCGTAGCCACACAACCCGCGACTTACGGAGTGAATGGCGCGATGGATGACTGGCACCTGTGTGAGTGGCTGAATATCTGCCGCGCGGTTGAAAGGTCTCGCGACTTCGAGGTGCTGCACAGCCACGCTTATCTTTGGAGCGTGCCGTTGTCGCGCCTTTCCGTGCCGCCGCTCATTCATACCACCCACATTATTCCCGACGAAAACACCGCCAAACTTTGGCGTCAGTACCCGGATGCGCATGTGACCGCGCTTTCGCGCCAGCAATGGAGTGCTTTCCCGGAGTTCACGCCGGAAGCAGTGATTTATCATGGCGTGGATCTCGCGAAATTCACGTTCAACCAAACGCCCGGCGATTACGTGTGCTATCTCGGACGCTTTGTTTCGGGCAAGGGGCCGCGCCATGCCGTGGCGGTGGCGCAAAAACTTGGTGTCCGTTTGGTGATGGCGGGGCCGGACAGCCCGTATTTTCGCGAGCAGGTTAAACCGTTCGTTGACGGGCGCACGGTGGAATACGCCGGCTTCGTTCGCGGAGCGGAGCGCGATCGCTTGCTGGGTGGCGCCAAGGCGTTGCTCTATCCAATTCAATACGCGGAATCCTTCGGTTTGGTGCTCGCGGAATCGATGCTTTGCGGCACGCCCGTCGCCGCGATGCGTCTCGGCGCCGTCGCGGAAGTGCTCGACGAAGGCACGACGGGATATTCGGTGGAATCCATCGAGGCGTTACCCGACGCGATGACCAAATGTTTTTCCCTCGACCGCGCGAACGTGCGCCGGTGCGCGGAAGCGCGCTTCTCCGCAAGCGTCATGGCCCGGCGTTACGAGCGGCTCTACGAATGCGCCACGCGTCCACATCTTCATCCATGAACATCCTCGTCATTGCGCCCCACCCCGACGACGAATCCATCGGCTGCGGAGGAACGATCCTGCGGCACGTTGAGCGCGGCGATGAAGTGGAGGCGGTGTTCCTCACCTCCGGAGAACTGGGCTTGAAAAAACTTTCGCGCGAAGCCGCTTGTGAAACGCGCGAAGCCGAAGCTCGGGCTGCGTGTGGCGTTCTCGCCTTGCGGGAACCGTTCTTTCTTCGTCTGCCGGACTGGACGATGGGCGACGATGTTCCCGCCGCGGTGGATAAATTACGTCCCGTGATTGAGCGAACGCGCCCGGAACTGATTTACCTGCCGCACCCGCTGGAGTGGCATCCGGATCATCGCGCCGTGTGGCCGATCCTCCGCGCCACGCTTTGCGGTCTGGCTTTCGATGCTCCCGCGCTGCGCGGCTACGAAGTCTGGACCCCGATGGCTGAATACCAGCATGTCGAAAACATCAGCGACACGATGGGGAAAAAGCTGACCGCGTTGCGCGAACATGCCTCGCAGATTGTCGAGTGGGATTACGTGCGAGCCATCAGCGGTTTGAACGCCTACCGCGGAGTCATGGCGGGGCGTTGCGAATACGCGGAAGTGTTTCAGGAACTCTCACTCCGCTCGTGAACGCACCGCTGCGCATCGCCTTTTTCGTGGGCACATTTCCCGTCGCCTCGGAAACATTCATCCTGCGACAAATCACCGGCCTGCTGGATCGGGGCAATGACGTCCGTCTCTTCGCCAACGCCCGCGGAGACGAGAGCGTGGTGCATGACGCGGTGCGCAAATACGATTTGATGCAGCGAACAACGTTCGTTGAAGGTCCCGCTGCGAGCGTCGTATGGGAAATGCCGGTTCGGCCAGTGCGCGGCGAGACCTGGTTGCCGGGAAGCGAAAAGCCGATGGCGAACGTTTCGCGCCTCGCCCACGCCTTTCCTGTCTTGCGAGAGTGCGCCGCTTCTTCACCCACGCTGACGCGCCTCGTGCTTAACAAATCTGAATTCGGCTACCGCGCGCAGAGCCTCTCCGGCGCGTATCGCCTGGCCACACTGTTGCGCGGGCCACGACGGTTCGATGTTTTGCACGCGCACTTCGGTCCGGTGGCGAATGCGTTTCGGTTCGCCCGCGAATTATTTCAAGCGCCTCTCGTGGTCAGCTTTCACGGCTACGACTTTTGCACGGTACCGCGAAAAGAAGGGCGCGATGTTTATCAAAAAATGTGGCCGGTCGCCGACATGGTTTTGTCGAATAGCAATTACACCCGTGAGCAGTTGCTCGCGCTCGGGTGCCCGTCGTCGAAGTTGCAGTTGCTGCCGGTAGGATTAGATCCCCGGGAGTTTGAATTTCGCGAACGCACGCTCCGTGCGGGCGAGACCGTTCGCTTTTTGACCGTCGCGCGACTCGTCGAGATCAAAGGCCACGAAGACGCGCTGCGCGCGTTCGCCCGGTTTCGCGCGACTCATCCCAACGCCCATTACGATCTGGTGGGAGACGGACCCTTGCGCGCGAAGCTCACGGGTTTGATTCGCGAACTCGGCCTGGGCGAGGCCGTGACGCTCCACGGCAGCCGGAGTGAACTGGAGGTGAAAGAGTTCTTCGCCCAAGCCCACGTTTTCCTGCTAACGAGCGTGAACGTGAACGGCGATGAAGAAGGTCAGGGTCTGGTCTTGCAGGAAGCGCAGGCGTGCGGCTTGCCGGTGATTGCCACCCGGCACGGCGCTTTTCCCGAAGGCATCGCCCCAGCCAACGCCTCGTGGACCGTGCCCGAGCGCAACGTCGAAGCGCTCGCGACCAAGATGTGTGAAATCGTGGCCGCGCAGGCCGCGTGGCCAACGATGGGACGCACCGGTCGGGAGTTTGTCGAGCAGCGTTACGACATCCGTGGGCTGAACAACGAGTTGGTGCGTATCTACTCCGATGCCATCGAACAGTTTCAACCCTCGCGAGAAATGAACCGAATACGTCGGCCCGGCCATGTTCTCCCGGGTCCAGGAAAAAGTGGCGAAGAGCAAAAATGGCGGCCAAAATGACATAGCGCCATGCGATTTAACTACACGCCACATTGGAACGATAATTTATTCGCCAATTCGGTCATCGATATCGAAGGCTTCTCCGCCAATGATCACATACTGATGGATATTTCCCGGCGTGGGACTTTTTACGAAGATGACCTGCTGGAACATATCGCAACGCGGGGGCCACAAGGTGGGGTCTTCGTCGATGTTGGAGCCAACATTGGCAATCACTCCGTGTTTTTTGGAAAATTTCTCGCGGATCATATTGTTGCCATTGAAGCGGCTCCAATTCTGATTCCAATTCTCAAAAGGAACCTCGAAGCAAACCATATACGCAACTATTCGGTCGTGGCTGGGGGAATCGGAGCGGAGGCTGGCGTTGGTCAAGTCGTGCTTCCCGATCTGTCAGAAAAAAACATCGGTAAAAGTCGGCTCCAAGTGCATCCCAACTTGGGCACAACAATCCCGGTATCGGGCGCGGTGCCCATTGCGACGTTAGACCAGGTTCTTAACGATCTGAAACGTGACTTCCGTGGCAAAGCGGTAAGTTTTGTAAAAATTGATGTTGAGGGGATGGAAGTTGAGGTTCTTCGCGGAGCCAGCAAGCTCTTGCGTGACGAGCGACCTCAACTGGCGATAGAGGCGGCCACAACCACGGAGTTGTCAGCCATTAAAACATTTCTGGCACAGTTTTCGTACGAGGATGTTGGACAGTTCTGCCACACCCCGACTCATTATTTTATCAACCCATCGATCCACGAACTGCGCTCTTCCAGTTCTCTTTCCAAACCGGACCCTGAAGCAGAGGACCTGAAACGGGCGACCGAGGAAATCACAGCGGCGATTGCACCGGGCCAAAATTGGATACTCGTAGATGAAAACCAATGGAGCGGGCGGGCGGTGGTGCGAGGCCGACCCCACATTCCCTTTCTTGAGAAAGAGGGGAATTATTGGGGCCGACCCGCGGACGATGAGACAGCTATCCGCGAATGTGAGCGCCTTCGAAGGGCAGGCGCGAAAATGATTGTGTTCGCGTGGCCTGTATTCTGGTGGTTGGATTACTATGCTGGTTTTGCGCAGCACTTGCGCTCCCAGCACCGATGCATCGTCAACAACGAGCGTGTGATTATCTTTCAGTTCAAAGAATAAAGCTGTCAGGACGTTGCAAAAATCATTCTGTGCGTGTGCGTGTCATTGTGTCCGATGGACGAACAGCTTTGGGGCACGTTGATCGCAATATGTTCGATCCCGTTTTTAGAGCATGACGACCTTTACTGGAAACCGCCGGGATCGACTGGCAAGCCCCCAATCTTTGATCCAGTTGCTATGGGGGTTTTGTTTCATGGTTGTTGGGTTTGCGCGCTGGCGTGCGCAGGGAGTGGCGGAGCTCCGACCGGAGCGCGCCAGCGCGCTGCGAACATCGCCGGGGCCAGATACCCCTGCGAGGAATGCGGCCTCGCTTCGTTATATTCCCGGCGCCCGCCCGCGCCCAGAAGTTGCGCCTCCAACAGGGAGGCAAATTCTTCACGGTTCAAATGTTCGTCCCGCACCCGGCTGTTGAAAGATTCCACATACGCGTTCTCCCACGGACTTCCGGGCGCGATATACAATGGCCGAATCGCGTGCGCTTTCAGCCATGCTTCCCGCCCCGCGTCAGCCGCGCCCTCGCCAAGCGCATCCAGTGAGAAAACCTCCGCCGACTCTTGCATCACCTTCTTCGGGACTCGGGGACGAGTTCTCCAGTTTCCAGTCAAATAAGGAGAATTCGCCGTGGCGCTCGCAAATGCGTCCGCGAGCTTTCGACCACGTACCGTTGAGCTGGTCCACTCGCCCTTTTCGTCCACGCGAACCAAATCCAGTGCGCACAAACACCCGCTGTGGTATTGGCCCTAGTCGCCAGTCGAGTTGGAAGGCAACAGTGTGCAGACCTTGAGAGATTGTCGGTGGATTCCAAATACCGCGATCCCCTTTGCGGTAGAAATATGCAACGTCCTGAACGCGCCCGAGCTGATTGACGCCCTTCCGACTGGCGTTCGCTGGATCACGATTTCATTCTGAAAGTCATTCTAAAAGTTTTCTTCGCCAAAAGCTTCAACGAGCACCGCCTTGATACAGTGCCTTTTCTTCCAATCCAAGTGGACGTAGATGCTACCGTCGGCGGCGAGGATTACGCGGCGGAGGATGAGGCGGCGGCGGAGGAACTCGAAGAACTGCGCACCGAGCACCTTGTCGCGGTAGGCCTTCTCCTTGTCCTTCATGAAGTCCTGCTTGGTGGCAAAGGGCGGGGCGATGTAGATCAGTTTGATCTTCCCGCGCGTGCCGAACCGAACCGGCCCTTGCTGGTCGGCCAGCAGACCGCGCAAACCCGAGCGTGGACTTCAAAGGGCAGAAGCGAAGCCACGCCACGCACCAGAGCACGACCGATCCCGAGGCCCGGCTGTGTAAGAAGGCCGGCGGGCAGGCCGCGCAACTCTGTTACGGCTTGCAGGTGCTGATGGAAAACCGGCACGGGCTGTGCGCGGGTCTGCTCGTCACGCCGGCCAGCGGCACCGCCGAAGTGGAGGGCGCACGCGAACTCCTGCCCAGCAGCCCGCCGCGCCCGGTGGGCGCGGACAAAGGCTACCACCAAAAAGACTTCATCCGCTTCTGCCGGGAACACGGCCTCGCGCCGCATGTGGCCGAGCGGAGCGACCGGGCGGTGCCGGGCCTGGACGGGCGGACCACCCGGACGGCGAACCACCAGATGAGCCAAAGAATCCGCAAGCGGGTGGAGGAGTGCATCGGGTGGATGAAAGAGATCGGCGGCCTGCGCCGGGTGAAAGTACGGGGGACGGAGCGGGTGGGCTTGCCCGGGTGGCTGGTGGGCAGCGCGTATAATCTGGTGCGGATGGGCCGACTGGCCACGGCCCCGCCCGGTTGAACGCGCCCCGCGAGGGGCGCGGTGCGGAGCGGTGTGTCCAGGACGGACGAAACGGCGGCTCCCGCCGCCGCTGCGGGACCAAAAACGCCGCAGAGCCTGCGTCAAAAATGAAAAGCACAACGCACAGGAGAGAGGGACGCGCGAAAAACCGCGTTTTTCAAAGAACTGCTGGAGTCCGCCGGCGCGTAGTCGCGCCCGCACCAAGGTCATTGCCAACTCGCATCCTCGTCCGTTCAAATCAAACCGTGCTGGTCATCGCGAATTATGCAGAGGCGCTCCGTCCGCTCGGGTTGGGGACGCTGGAGGGGGTGAAATCTTTTCGCGGCGAGCTGATCAAGAATCACAAGGGCCGCCGCGACATCCAGCGCCTCCAAATCGAGAAGGAAGGCCGGCCGGTCACTCTCTTCCTCAAGCGAAACCGGCAACCGTATAAGAAGGACGGCCTGACCTCGCTATTCACGCGCGGCAGGGTCGGGTCGCTCTCGCGCATCGAGTGGGAGAATTCGCAGGCCCTTCAGCGCGCCGGACTGGCCGTCGCAGAACTGGTGGCGTGGGGCGAAGAATGCGGGCCACTGTGGGAAAAGTTTTCGTTCATCCTCACGGCGGCGGCGCGCGGAGAAAGCTCGCTGGATAAATTTCTAAACTCGAAGCCGGGTGCGGCGGAGCGGGCGCGCGTGCTGGACGCGCTCGCGTGCTTCGTGCGGAAGCTGCACGACGCGGGGTTCGCCTCGCCGGACCTGTTCACGCGCCATCTTTTCCTGACGCGCGGGGCGGAGCCGCAGTTCTGCCTGATTGACATGGCGCGGCTGGACCGGCGTCCGAACATTTCCCCGGCGTTGCGCGCGCGCGACCTCGCCGCGCTGCACATCAGCACGCCGCTGCGCCATCTGCCGGGGAGCGCGCGGCGGCGTTTCTTGAGGCGCTACGGCGGGCTGGATTTGCACCCGCGAATCCTGGCCCGCGCCACGTATTTGCTGAAGCGCAGGAAGTTCAAAGATTTTTTCCGGCCGCAGGAAGTTGAGCGAAGTGCAGCCAGCCAAGACGACGCTGTCCTCAGCACGCCGGAGTGAGGCTCAGGCAAGTTCCGCAATGCCTCGCCGAATCCGGCGCGGTACGATGAGGACATCGCGCCTGACTCCGGTCATTTTTTAAGAGCCTGTCTGAAAATCAAACATGGGTAGCACAGGCTACCAGCCTGGCGGAATGGTGAGGGCCGCACGGGCCAGACCGGGTAACTCGAACCAAGGTTGCTCCCTCTCATTCCGCTGGGCTGGTAGCCCAGCGGGACGGGCTGGTAGCCCGTTCCACCCATTTCTCAGACAGGCTCTAAGCACAAAGCGCCAGAGGTGCCTGTGTCGGCGCGCCGGGGGAAACAATCTTTTGACGGCTCGCCGCAACTTTGACTAGCGTGCGGTGTATTTCCAAAGCGGAAACGGAGAAAGCTGAAAGCTGAAAGGACTGAACCGCACATGGCTCGCGACGGGGCGAGGATTTCTGCTTTCAGCTGTCCTGATTTCCGCATGTAGAAAATGTCATTTGTTCCACTCAACAATGTTTTTGCCCAGGCGGCGCAGACCAGCGCCGAGCAGATTGCCGATTGGGCCAAGGCGTGGCGCGTCGCCGTCGAGGCGGGCACGCAGGAGTCGCTCGTGGACTTTATTTGCCGCGAGAGCGGGATGAGCGAGGAACACTTCCTCGGACATCTCGCCACGGTGCTCAAGTGGCCCTTCATTGACCTGCGTTCCACGACCGTTCCGACCGAGGCGCGGAATGCCATCTCGACGAAAGTGGCCTTCCAGTACAACGCCATCCCGATTGACACGCAGAATGGTTCGCTCGTCGTGGCGGTGAGCAATCCGTTTGACACGGGGATGTTGAACTCGGTGCAGTTTGACGCGGGCAAGCCGGTGAAATTTGCGCTCGCCACGAAGGCCGAGATCGAAAAGGCGCTGAAGAAATACTACGGCGTCGGTGCCGAGACGCTGGACGAACTCGCGAAGGACGACGACGAGCCCATCGAGTTGGATCTCGGCGACAAGGAAATCACCGAGGGCGACCAGGAGGCGAGCGTCATCAAGTTCGTCAACCAGATCGTCTGGGAAGCCCACAAGGACCGCGCAACGGACATTCACTTTGAACCGGCGGAAGATGAGTTGCGCATCCGCTACCGCATTGACGGCATCCTGAACCAGACGCCGATGCCGCCGCAGTTGAAGCGTTACCAGGCGGCGATCATTTCGCGCATCAAGGTGATGAGCGGCATGAACATCGCCGAGAAGCGCCTGCCTCAGGATGGTCGCATCAACGTCCGCATCAAGGGCGAGGAAATTGACATCCGCGTCTCGACGGTGCCGACGGTGTACGGCGAATCCGTCTCGCTGCGTTTGCTGACGCGCGGAAAGATCTTCCTCACGCTCGACAAGCTGGGCTTTGATCCGAAGGAAGAGAACGCGCTGCGCGAAATCATCATCAAGCCACATGGCATCCTGCTGGTCACAGGGCCAACCGGGGCGGGCAAATCCACGTCGCTCTACGCCTTCCTCAGCACGATCAACTCGGTCACCAAGCGCATCATCACGATTGAGGAGCCGGTCGAATACGAACTCAAGGGCATCAACCAGATCGCGGTGCGCTCGGACATCGGGCTGACCTTCGCCGTAGGCTTGCGCCATATTTTGCGCCAGGACCCGAACGTGATCATGGTCGGGGAAATCCGCGACTTGGAGACGGCGGAGATCGCCATCCGCGCGGCGCTCACGGGTCACTTGGTGTTCTCCACGCTGCACACGAATGACGCGCCGAGCGCGTTCACGCGCCTGATTGACATGGGCATTGAGCCGTTCCTCGTGGCGTCGTCCGTCGAGGCGATCATGGCGCAACGTCTCGTCCGCACGATTTGCAAGACCTGCTCGAAGTCGCAGAAGGTCGAGCGCAGTTACTTGCGGAAGATTGGTTTCCCGGAAGACGAAATTGACACCACGGATTTCCGCAAAGGCACGGGCTGCGAGAACTGCCGCCTGCTGGGTTATCAAGGCCGCCTGGGTATCTATGAATTGCTGCTGGTGACGGAAGCCATTCGCCCGCTGGTCATGAACCGCGCCACCGCCTCGAACATCGCGCACACCGCCGTTGCGAACGGCATGAGGTCATTGCGCATTGATGGCTGGACCAAGGTGAAGGCCGGCATCACGACCATCGAAGAAGTGCTGCGCGTGACCCAGACCGAAGAACACATGAAATCACTCGTCGAGGACAACGCCACCCAGATGTGGGTGAAGAGCTGATGAAGACGAAACGGCACATTGGAGTGATGGAGTATGGGAGTGACGGAGCGTTGCTTTGCTCCATCACTCCAACACTCCATCACTCCACTTTCTGAACATGGCACGTTGGAACTCAGCGAACGTCCTGCACCTCGCAGGCGACCAGAAACGAATCTGGCAGTTTAACATCCGTGGCGACGGCCCCAGCCTCGCGCGCGAAGAGAACAAACTCCCCACGGAAGCGTTGCCGTCCAAACTCGTCAGCAAGGACTGGCAGACGCTCTACCAGCCGAAGCTGAATGTCGCGTGGCTCCCGGCGGACAAAGCCTTCCTGCGCGTGCTGCAACTGCCGCCCGCCGACAACATCGAGGAGACGACCTCGATGATTGATTTGCAGATGGAGAAAATTTCTCCGCTGCCGGTCACGCAGATCGTGTGGACGTTCGAGTTGCTGCCGCAGCGCGAAGGCCAGGCCCAGACGGCCATCGTCGTCATCGCGGCGCGAAACCTCATCGAAAACTTTCTCGGCACGCTGGAAGGCGAAAGCTACCTCACCGACCGCCTCGAAGTGCCGTTCCTTGATCAGTTGCTCGCGACGAAGATTGAGGCGAACGGCGTGTGGGTTTATCCCGGACTCGGTGCGGCCCCGGACAATTGCGTCGTGGCCTGGTGGTATGCCGGCGCTTTGCAGAACGTCTCGCTGCTGCATCTGCCGGCGGAGGAGCGCGGACAATTTTTGCGCGACCAGATCGCACAGATGGCGTGGGCGGGCGAACTGGAAGGCTGGATCACGGCCCCGCCGCGCAGGTTCCTCGTGGCCGATGGCGAGACGGCGACGGCCTGGTTGCCGCTGATGCAGGAAGGTTCCGAGCAGCGCGTGGAAGTGGTCGCTCCCCTGCCCTCCGCCGAACTGGCGAAGCTCACGGCGAAACGCGCCACGCGCGAGAAAGCGCCGAGCGGCCTCGTGCCGGCGGAGTTCACGGCGCGCTACCGGCAGCAGTTCGTGGATCGCATCTGGATGCGCAGCCTTTTCGGGATTGCGGTGTTGTATCTCCTCGGGGTGTTCTTCTACCTCGCCTTTGTGCAATACATGGATTTTCAAGTCGGCAAGACGGAGCAGCAGGCGCGGAACCTTGCGCCGGGTTACACGAACGCGCTGCGGCTGCGCGACCAGGTGCGCGTGATGCAGGATCAGTTGAACCTCCAGTTCGCCGCGCTGGAAAGTTACAAGGCCATTGCCACGGAAATTCCCGAGGGCATCCAAGTGGACGGCATCAATTTCAGCCGCGGCAAATCGCTCTCGCTCTTCGGCACCGCGCCTGCGGATGCGGCCACGAAGATCAACGAGTTCAGTGAGAAGCTGCACGCGCTCATCTCGGACGGCCAGCCGCTCTTCAAGGCCGGCACCCCGCCGTCGTGGACGCGACGCGGCGCGGACGCGACGTGGAACCTCGCGCTCGAACTCACCAAAGGGGAGGGCGGCGAATGAAAAAGTCTCTCTTCGACAAATTGAATTTGCGCCCGAACGAGCGGCGCCTCGTGATCGTCGTGGCCATCGTGGTGTTCATTATTTTGAACGCCATCTTCGTGTGGCCGGAATTCAGCAAGTGGGGGAAGATCAAGGCCCGCCGCACCATTGCTGAGGGGCAGATCGCGCAGTTTGAGCGCGAGAGTGCGAACACCAAGGGCTACCAGATGAAGATGAAAGATTTGGAGACGCAGGGCGCGGCGGTCGCCTCCGAAGAACAGGCGGTGAAGATGTCCACCACCGTGCAGAACCAGGCCGCCCTCAGCGGCGTGCAGGTCAACCGCTACGACCCCGTGCGCCAGACCTCGCTTTCCATTGGCGGCAAGACCAACCAGTTCTTCGAGGAGCAAAGCGGCATCATCAACTTTGTCGCCGAGGAAAAGGCGCTCGTGGATTTCCTGCACAACCTCGGGACGGGCGGCTCGCTCATTCGTGTGCGCAGCATGACGCTCAATCCCGACCCCCCGCGCAACAAGTTGCAGGGCAACCTCACCCTCGTGGCGAGCTACGCGAAGAAAGCCCCGCCGCGCTCGGCCGCGCCCGCCGCGACGACGGGTGCAAAACCCGCCACGGCTGCAACAACTTCTGCGGCCAAGCCCGCCTCTCCATTCGCACGGACCAACGCGCCGGCCAAAACCAATACCCCAGCAAAGAAATGAAAACCGTCGTGATGAATCTCATCGGGTCGCTGCTCCTCGTGGCGACGTTGGTGCCCGCACAAGTTCCGCCCCCGGCCACGCCGGGAGGCACGCCGGCACCCGGCGGGACGCGCCCGGCCACGCCCTCCATGTTTGGCGCGTCCACGAACTTTAACCGCTTCAACCGCGTCCCCGGCGCGCAGCCCAGCGGCACGCCCGGCAACGTCGCGGTGCCGGCCGGTCCCGGCGGCACGCCCAATTCCGGCACGCCGGGCGTGAATCCGAACATCGCCGGAGCCATCGGCGCGGGCGGCGCGAACACCGGCGTCTCGAACATCGTGCCCAAGGGCCTGATGAAAACGAACGACATGATCCCCGCGAACATGATCAAGTTCCAGGAACTGGAACTCGGCCAGTTCCTCGAGTTCTACGCGGAATTGACCGGCAAGACCCTGCTCAAGTCGCCGCAGGTTCCCACCACGACGAAAATTTCCATCCAGAACCAGAGCGCCCTGACCCGCGAGGAAGGCATCAACGCGCTCAACACCATTCTTGGCCTCAACCAGATCGCCGTCATTCCACAGGGCGAGAAGTTTCTCAAAATTGTCCCGCAAGCCGCCATCGGCCCGGAAGCCACGCCGTTCTCCACGAACACCTACGAGACGCTGCCCGACGCGCAGGGCGTGCCCATCGCGCAGATCGTCACGCTCAACCACCTCACGCCCGAGGACGCCCTGAGCATCCTCCAGCCCTACACGAAGTTGCCGCAGGGTCTGCTCGGCGTGAAGGGCAGCCCCGTGCTCGTTATCCGCGATTATGCGGAAAACGTGAAGCGCATGTTGGAAATTCTGGCCAAGGTGGACGTGGCCCTGCCCGTGACCATCGAGACCGTGGTCATCCCGATCAAATACGCCACGGCGGGTGAAATCGCCGGTGTCCTCAGCGGACTCGGCGCGACGACCGGCTCGGGCATCAGCGGCGGTGCAGGCGCAGGCGGCGGATTTAGCGGCGGTGGATTTGGGGGCGGCGGATTTGGTGGCGGTGGCGGTCTCGGTGGTGGCGGCGGTCTGGGCGGATTTGGTGGCGGCGGCGGACTCGGGGGCGGCCAATATGGCGGTGGAAATCGCGGCGGCGTCGGTAGCCAGTATGGCGGCAACAGCGGCGTCAACCGCAGCGGCAGCCTCGGGGCCGGCATCGGCGCAGGAGCGGCCAACCCCGGCGCGCTCAACCGCACCGGCACCGGCATCGGTGGCCGCCTGAGCGGAGCCGTCAATCGCGCGGCGGGCGGCGCCGGAGCGAACGGTGATTTCGTCCTCATCGGCAACGCCAAGATCATTCCCGACGAACGCTCGAACGCCCTGCTCATTTTTGCCGAACGCGCCGACCTCATCATCATTAGCAACATCATCTCGAAGCTCGACGTGGTGCTGCCGCAGGTCCGCATCGAGGCGCTCATTCTCGAAGTTAATCTGGGAGACGGCAAAAGTCTCGGCGTGAGCATGAGGCAGAACAGCCGGAGCCAGGGCGACCTCGATTACGCCGGCGGCTCCGTCTTCGGTCCCGGCTTCGTGAACCCCAGGAGCCTCACCGGCTTTTCCGGCGCGTCGAACGTGCTCGGCCAGGGCTTCAGCTACTTCGGCAAGATCAACCAGGACTTCGACTTTGCCGTCACCGCCGCCGCCAACGATTCGCGCATCAACGTTCTCTCGCGTCCGAGCATCGTGACCTCCACGGCCAAGCCCGCGACCATCTTTGTCGGTGAGACCCGGCCTTACATCACCGGCACCTACAACAACGGCTTCGGCGGCGGCGGCAATTCCTCCCAATACTCGCAGCTCTCCATCGGTATCAGCCTGAACGTCATGCCCATCATCAACCAGGACGGCCTCGTGGTCATGGATATCTCGCAGAACATCTCGCAGCCCGGTGATGACGTGACCATCGACAACAACAAAGTGCCCTCGACCATTGAGCGCAACGCCCAGTCCTACGTGGCCGTCCACGACCGCGACACCATCATGCTCGGCGGCTTCATCTCCACCACCAAGAGCAAGTCGAACGCCGGCGTGCCGTTCCTGAAAGATATTCCCGGCCTCGGCATGTTGTTCCGCAGCAGCAGCGACAGCACGCGCCGCGTGGAGTTGATGGTTCTCATCCGCCCGACCGTGCTGCCCACGCCGGAAATCGCCGCCCTGCACACCGCCGAACAGCTCGACAACTCGCCCGGCATCACCAAGGCCCAGCGCGAGGAAGAGGAATACCAGCGCAAGCTCATGCAAAAGGAGCGCAAGGAACGCGAGCAGGCCGAACGTCGCGGGAAGTGATCATTGCCTGCCTATCCGGTGGGTTGACCAAGGAGCGCCGAGCATGGCCCGGCTAGTTTGGCAACGCAGGGTTATCAGGCCGAGCAATGCTCGGCGCTCCAGCGCACGCTGGAGAATTGTTAAGCCCGTGTAAAAGAGCGCGGACATTCCCGGCCCGCCCGCTATCGTCCGCCCCGTGACCGCCACCGATTCGCGCACGCGCCTGCTCGTCATTGATGACGACAAAAAGCTCTGCCGCCTCATCGCCGAGTATCTCATGCCGATGGGTTACGACGTGACGCTCGTTCACACCGGACCGGACGGCGTGGCGCGGGCGACGAGCGAGACGTGGAGCGCGATCATTCTCGACGTGATGCTGCCGGGCCTGGACGGCTTCGGGGTGCTGAAACAAATCCGCAAGTCGAGCAACGTGCCGGTGCTCATGCTGACCGCGCGCGGCGACGAGGCCGACCGCATCGTGGGGCTGGAAATCGGCGCGGATGATTATCTGCCCAAAACATTTTCCACGCGCGAATTGCTGGCGCGGCTGCGCGCGGTGACGCGCCGCTCCACCCACACCACGACGAAGAAAACTTCCGCCGACGCGCCCGAGCCGGAACTGGTCGTGGGCGCGCTGCGGGTGGACCCGAACACGCGCACCGCCGTCTTCGCCGACCAACCGCTCACGCTCACGCCGGTGGAGTATGATTTGCTGGCCAGCCTGGCCCGCGCGCGCGGGCGCGTGAAGTCGCGCGAGCAGTTGCTGGAGGAAATCCGCGACCGCAACTACGAGGTCTTCGACCGCAGCATTGATGTCCACATCTCCGCGCTCCGCAAAAAACTTGGCGACGACGCGAAGGAGCCGCGCTTCATCAAGACGGTGCGGTCGGCGGGCTACATGTTTATAAATCCGGATCATGAATGACACCCGGCCCATGACGCAGGTCGAAGGGAGGCTTCTTGCAACTGACGCTTCCGGTTGCCAGAAGCGACACGAGGCTGAAAGCCTCGCCACCTGCCGACAGGAATGTCGGCGTTACAGGACGCCGGCTTTCAGCCTCGTGGCCGCAGAACTTTCAAGCTGTGCCCAGAACGCAGCGCGTGACGCACGCTTCTCGCTCCCTTCGTCATTCGTCATTCGTCATTTCTCCTCGTGATGCGCCTCCCTCTCTACGGCAAAATTCTGCTCTGGTTCTTCCTGAACCTGCTGGTCGTCGGCGGCGCGGTGTATGTCCTTTTTCTGCGCCAGTTCCACGCCGGGCCGGAGGTGCTGTTGAACGGGCCGGCGGGCGAGCGCGTGCGGGCCGTCGGGCAGCTTATCACGGACGAATTAAACGCCCGGCCGGCGGGCGAATGGACATCCATTCTGGAACGTTTCGGCGACGCCTATCAGGTTCGCTTCCTCCTCTATCGCAATGACGGCACCCAACTGGCCGGTGAGAAGACGCTGCTCGCGGAAGCGGTGCAGGAAAAAGTTTTTTCACCTGGCCCGCGCCGCGAAGGCCGTCCGCCGCGCGACACCCCGCCCGAACCGGGCTTCGACGCGCCGCCGCGCGGGGGACGTGACCCTCGCGGTCCGCGCGGGCCGACCGAGCGTCCGCGCATCCGCGAATCGTTCCTCGTCCGTACCGAGGAGCCGCGGCGCTATTGGTTCGGGATGCGGACGGCGGTGATGGAGCGTCCGCAGCCGCCCGTGCCGGCGACGGTCTTGATGGTCAGTGACACGTTGCGCGCGGGCGGTTTGTTCGTGGATTTCGCGCCGCTGCTCTGGGTGGGCGGCGGCGCGGTGATATTTTCCGTCCTCTTCTGGCTGCCGCTCGTGGGCGGCATCACGCGCGCGCTGGCGCAGATGAATCACGCGGCGGCGGAAATGGCCGAGGGCAAGTTCGACACCCGCGTGAACGAGAAACGCCGCGACGAACTCGGCTCGCTCGGGGCCGCGCTCAACCGCATGGCCGCGCGCCTCGGCGGCTTCGTCACCGGGCAGAAGCGTTTCACCGGCGACATCGCGCACGAGCTTTGCACGCCCATCGCGCGGATGCAGATGGTGGTGGGCATCCTCGAAGAGCGCGCCGATCCGAAGGATCGGGCTTACGTCGAGGACATGCGCGAGGAGGTGCAGCACATGTCGAATCTCGTGAACGAACTGCTCTCGTTTTCCAAGGCTTCGCTTGGCGCGGGCAGCGTGCGTCTGCAAACGGTGCCGCTCCGTCCGCTCGTGGAGAAGGCCGTGAAGCGCGAGGCGCGCGACGGCTCGGAGCTGCGCAACGAAGTTCCCGAGGAACTGCTGGCGACGATTGATCCGGAACTGATCGTGCGCGCCGTCTCCAATCTTCTGCGCAATGCCGTGCGCTACGCAGGCGAGGCCGGGCCGATCACCGTCACCGCGCAGGCGCTGGAGGGCGAAGTGGAATTGCTCGTGAGCGACGGCGGCCCCGGCGTGCCGGAGGACGAGCTGCCGAAACTGTTTGATCCCTTCTACCGCGTAGACACCTCGCGCGCACGCGAGACCGGCGGCGTCGGCCTGGGGTTGAGCATTGTGAAGACGTGCGTGGAGACGTGCCACGGCGCGGTGATGTGCCGGAATCGCAAGGGCGGCGGCTTCGAGGCGGTGCTGCGGCTGCCGGCGTGAAAAGAATTGGCCGGGCGGCGCTGGAGTGGGACCGTCGCCCCGCCTGCCGCACGGCGGGCGGGGGTGCCCGCGAGACTGATGACAGCCGGGTTGCGGCTGCTCCACTACCCAGTTGAACGGGCCTTCCGACAAAAAACTTTCCTCATCGCGCGCGCTGTCCCTAACTTTGCACCATGAATCTCGAAGACAATCTCGGCGACGTCATCCGCAAGGCGCGCAAAGCCTCCAACGTGGCTCCAGAAACGGCGGCCCATGCGGCCGGCCTTTCCACCGAGGAACTCGCGGCGCTGGAATCCTCCGGCGTGCCAACCGGCTCCATCAATTATCCCGCGCTTGCCCATGCCCTCCACCTCCACCCCGGCAAGTTGGAAGGCCTCGCGCAAGGCTGGGCGCCCGCGCCGCAGGACACCCATCGCTGGCGCGGCTTCCGCATGATCACCACCGAGGGCAACGGCATGACGGTGAACTGCTACCTCGTCTGGGATGAATCCACCCGCGAGGCCGCGCTCTTCGACACCGGCTTCAGCGCCGAGCCGATTTTCAAAATTCTCGACGAGGAGAAACTTGAGTTGAAACACCTCTTCATCACGCACACGCACGAGGATCATATCGCGGCGATGGAACCCATTCGCGCGCGCCATCCCGGTCTGCTCCTGCACACCGACGCCAAGAACGCGCCACCCCAACACCAGAACCGCCGCGAGGATCGCATCCAGGTCGGACGCCTCAGCATCACCAATCGCGAGACCTGCGGCCACGCCGACGACCACGTCATTTACATCGTGGAGAATTTCCCCGGCGGCGTGCCGCGCCTGGGCGTCATTGGCGACACCATTTTTTCCGGCTCGCTCGCGACCGGTTTCATCTCGTGGGATCAGCTCAAGGAACGCGTGCGTTCGCAAATCTTCACGCTCCCCGACGACACCCTGCTCGGTGCGGGTCACGGCCCGCTCACGACGGTGGCGGAGGAGAAGGCGCACAATCCGTTTTTTTGAGCGCGGCCACCTGTCCCCGCCGCCCGGCCCGGAAGGGAATATAAACGGCGATTAACATTGTTTAGTCACGCCCACGCACAGACGCTCGACCATGAGCAACAGCCTCCAACAGCACGGCATGACGGAAGTTTATAAACAACTCCGCTTCAGCATGAAGAAGAACGGCCTCGAAACCATTGAAGTCCAGGTCGTGCGCCAATCGGGAAAATTCCGCATCACCTTCACCGGTTCAGCGGAACAGGTGACCAAAGCCGAAGCGATTCTCGCGGCCTGGGCCTGAGCCTGACCCTGACCCTCTCCCCACGGCTTCGGCATGGGGAGAGGGAGACAGACCAAAGGATTTGCGAACCTTGGACAGAGGACCTTCTCGCCCCCGGCAGACCCGACCGTCACCCCCCGCGCCGCATCACGAAAAAACCCGCCGCCATGATCGCGAGACTGACGAGCGACATGAGCAATGCGCTCGCAACAAAGTAGGACACCCCGATCATCACCACGCCGCCCACGAGCGGCACCGGCTCCTGCTGCTTCTTGCCGTAGATGAAATACCCGACGCCCACCGATCCCCAGATCAACGAGGCGAACAAAAAATTGGCGTCAAAGAGATTCATGAAAGATTCCCGGACGGCTGGCTTACAAATTGGTGGTGCGTTCCGAGACTTTCACCCTCGCTGGTAGAGATACTTCTGAAACCCGGCGAACACTTGGCCAATTTCGTCCGGCTTGCCGAGGTCGGCCACGGCGTCGGCGATGGAGTTGTGATATTTCAAACGGAGCAACGGCGTGAGTTTCTCCTGATCCAGTTCCTCCACGCCCACGCTCACGTAGTGTTGGAGCACGAAATCCAGAAACACCCGCTGCTTGGCGCTGAACTGCGTGTTGATGTGAACGCGCGCCTGCGCGGCCCGGACTTCACGCGTCTCGGGCGGCTTGGCGTAGGCCACATGTGCCAACACGTCAAAAAGGTCACTCTTGTCCGCATCAATGATCTTCTGCATCTCAGCCAGTTGATCATGCCCGAATCCCTTCTCAGCCAATCCTTGCAAAAGTTTCTTGCGCGTATCGGGCGCGCTCCAGATGGCGCGCAACTCCGCTTCGTCGTGGAAGAACTCCGGCAGCCTGCCGAAGAGCAGTTCCATGAACTGCGCCGCGCTCATCGGCGTGCCGTCGGAATGCCAGAAGCTCGTCATCATCATGTGCTGGATGGTGCGGGCTTTGCCGTCGGCGAGTTTCACTTTCACGCGCTTCCGGCAGACGCACGGACGCTGACCGCACTTCGGGCACGGCTCGGGCGGACAGGTGCAAGGTGACTGGCCGCAGACGGGGCACGGCTCGGGCGGTGCGACGACGCACACGCACGGACGCGCGCCGCACTTGGGACACGACTCCGGGTCAATCGGCTCCCCGTCCCACTCCTCATCATGGAAATGCAGGTGCGCCTTCACGAAGTCGTAAATCGTGAAGTAATCCTTCCCGTCGTAGAGCCGCGTGCCGCGCCCGATGATCTGCTTGAACTCGATCATCGAATTGATCGGACGCATCAGCACGATGTTGCGGATGTTCCGCGCGTCCACGCCGGTCGAGAGTTTCTGCGACGTGGTGAGAATGGTCGGAATCGTCTTCTCGTTGTCCTGAAAATCGCGCAGGTGTTGCTCGCCGAGTTCGCCGTCGTCCGCCGTCACGCGCTGGCAATAGTTCGGGTCCTTGCTCGTCTTGATCTGATTGATCAGGTCGCGCACGAGCAGCGCGTGGGCTTGGTTGGCGCAGAAGACCAGCGTCTTCTCGCGCTGATCAATCTGGCTCATGAAAATTTCCACCCGCTTCTTTTCCCGCTCGCGGATTTCGATGCTGCGGTTGAAGTCCCCTTCCTCGTAGAGCTTTCCCGTCTCCACTTCGCCCTCTACCACCGTGTCGTCCGAGGTGTAGGTGTAGTAGTCCAGCGTGGTCTGAATCTGCTTCACCCGGAACGGCGTGAGGAAGCCGTCGTTGATACCTTCCTTGAGCGAGTAGATGAAGACCGGCTCGCCGAAGTAGGCGTAGGTGTCCACGTTATCCTTGCGCTTGGGCGTGGCCGTGAGACCGAGCTGCACGGCGGGCGCGAAATACTCCAGGATGCCCCGCCAGTTGCTCTCATCATTCGCCCCGCCGCGATGACATTCATCAATGACTATGAAGTCAAAAAAGTCCGGCGGATACTCGCCAAAGTACGGCGACGGCTGCCCGTCCTTCATCGGCCCGCTCATGAAGGTCTGGAAGATCGTGAAGAACACGCTGGCGTTCTTGGGCACGCGGCCCGTTTTGCGGATGTCCTCCGGCTTCACGCGCACGAGCGCGTCATCGGCGAAGGCGGCAAAGGACGTGAAGTCGTTGTAGGCCTGCGTGGCCAGCGTATTGCGGTCGGCGAGGAACAGGATGCGCGGGCGGCGCGTCGGCTCGCCGCTCCGACTCCAGCGAGCCTGAAACAATTTCCATGCGATTTGAAAAGCGATGGAGGTTTTGCCTGTGCCCGTGGCCAGCGTCAGCAGGATGCGGTCTAGGCCAGAACCGATGCGCTCCAGCACGCGATTGACGGCGATTTCCTGATAGAACCGGATCGTCCAACTCCCGCTCTTGTCGGCATACGCCACTTCCGCGAAACGATCCCGCCACGCATCCGGCGCGGCTTGGGTCATGGCCCAGAGTTCGTCCGGCGTGGGATAACTGGCGACCTCGCCCTCCTCGCCGGTCTGCATGTCCACGGCGTAAATGCCCTGGCCATTCGTGGCATAGGTGTACCGCACCGCCAGCTTGCCCGCATAGTTCTTCGCCTGCGCCACGCCCTCGGTCAGTTCTTCCGCCAGCGCCTTCGCCTCGACCACCGCGAGCTTGGTGTTGCGGTACTCCAGCACATAGTCGGCGGTCAGCGCCTTGCCGCGCCGCCCGTGGCCTTCGATGCGCCCGAGCGTGATCGGATACTCCCGCCGGATGCGGCTGCCCTCGACCACGCCCCAGCCCGCCGCCTTCAAGGCGGGGTCGATGTGCTCGGCTCTGGTTTCGGCTTCGTTCATGGCTGGGACTTTGTTGACCTTGCTGACCTCATTGTCAGTCGCGTCAATGCCGTCAACAAGGTCATACCGCCCGAGTCCCCTTGCACTCCGGAAACCCCGAACACCCCCAGAACTCCCCCTTCGCCGAGGTGCGCCGCCGCATCGGCTTTTTGCACTGCGGGCACTCGGGCGAGGGTTCGCGGCTCTTCTCCCGGGCTTCGAGGCGCTTGGTCATCAGCCGTTCGTTGAAACCGCCGGTCTCCTCAAACGCCTTGCCCTGCGCCTCGATCTGGCTTTTCAGCATGTTCAACGCGCGGCCAATGATGATCAGCATCGCGTTCGCCACCACCAGTTCGTCGGCGGCATCCAGCCAGCGGGCGTATTTTTTCCGCTGCTCCAGCGCGTGCTTGGCGGACTCATGCACCATGTCGTCGGTGAAGGGCGCGGGATCGAGCGAGATCGCGTTCAAGGTCTTCGCCTCGGGCGAATGCACCGACCACGGAAGCTGACCCCGGTCGATGATCCACACCTCGTAATCGCCGCGCAATTCGCTCAGGCTCGCCCGCGCCACGTCGGTGAGTTTCATCTCGGTGTCCTTCGACGTCGCCGAGCGTTCGGAGCCTTCGATGATGTTCTGTCGTCCGCTGCGCGCCGCCTGGGTCATCTGGTCGTATTGGCGG
>JAYVNY010000190.1:0-11643 GCA_043758205.1 Akkermansia sp. | reverse complement strand
AAAAACACGCCCGCGATGTTTTACGCGCTCGACGCGCAGTCGAGCTATCCCGAGGGCTTCGTGCTGTTTCGTCCGTTGCGCACGCTGCACTACGCGGTGCTCTTCGCGCTCGGCGGAGGTGACGCGCCGAAGCCGTGGCTGTTCCATTTCACCAATCTCGCCTGGCACGCCGCCGCCACGATTCTGCTCTTTCAAGTGCTGCTCCTCGTCTTCGTCAAGCGCGGGGATGAGAAGGAAAATTCCGCGCGCTGGATCGCGTGGCTCGGAGCCGCTGCTTTCGCCGTGCATCCCGTGGTGTCCGAAGTCGTGTGCTGGGCCAAGAGCCTGGACGACATCATGGCCACGGTCTTCGTGCTCGCGAGCTGCCGGATGCTCCTGCGCAATCAGGAGCAGGAACTGACGCGGCGAAATTTCGGTGGGGCCGTGATCTTCTTCACGCTCGCGCTCTACTCGAAGGAATCTGCCGTGCCGTTCGCGCTGTTCTGCCTGCCCTTGCTGGCGTGGCGCACGCGCCGTGGATTCTGGCCCGCGCTCAAGTTGAGCCTGCCGTTCCTCGCCGTGGCCTTCGTCTTCATGGCGCACCGGCATCTCGTCATCGGACGCACCAGCCAGACTGCGCCGATCTCCGGTAGTCACGCGCAGACGTTGATTGACACGCTGCCCGCCGGTTCGATTTACGCGCGCCTGCTCGCCGGTGTGCCGCCGTTCTCGATTGATTACAGCTACATGACCTCGGGCCACGCGCTCACCGCGCCGACGGTCCTGCTCGGCGGAGGCGTGGTCGTGGGGCTGATCGCGCTCATGGTGTTCGCCTTCCATCGCCGGCAATTGCTGCCTGCCGCCGGTCTGCTCTGGCTGCTGCTCTTCATGCTGCCGTTCTCAAATCTCGTGCCGATGATGCAGTTTTGTGCGGAACGATTTTTGTATCTCCCGCTCGTCGGCTGGATTCTCGCGCTGGGCGGCCTGGCGTTGCTGCTGCCGCGTCGTGCGGTCTTCATCACCGGCACCATCGTGCTCATGGGCTGGTCCGCCCTAGCCTGGCAACGCTCCTGGATTTGGCGCGACCCGCTGACGCTCTTCGTGCAGACGCACCTCGAAGGCCCGACCTCCGCGCGCGTGCGTGACAACGCGGTGAACGCGGCCTTCGACCTGCCGCACATGCAGCGAGTTTTCCGGCGCGTGAAAGCAACGGGAAGTTCGCCCACCATCACCACCGTGGCGGATTTTGGCCGCACGCCGGTCCCGTGGACGCTCATCGAAGCGACGCTCGCGCAACTGCATCAGCTTTTCCCGGACGACGTGGGCGTCATCACCGCGCAGGCCATCACCTGCGCGCTGCAAGGCCGGCCCGCCGAGGCCATTCCGTTCTTTGAACTCGTCGCGCGTCAGGATCCGAAGTTCGTGTCGTCGTGGAACAACTTGAGCCAGGCCTGCCTCGCCGCCGGACGCGCCGCCGAGGCCGAGGAGGCCAGTCTGCGTGCGGTCGCACTCGACGCCAACGATGTGCCGAGCCTGGAGCAGCTCGCGACGATTCAATGGCGGCGCAAAAATTTCTCCGGCGCGAGAGAAACTTACCGCAAGTTGAGCGCGGCCCGTCCGGCGGATGCTGAATACGCGGCCCGCGCCAGCGAAGCGGAACGCCAGCTTGCCGCCAGCCGGTGAAGCGGAACTACGGGCTGATATCTTTTTGCATCAACCGCGTTTCGATTTGTCCGTTGCGCTCTCCCTCACCCCGGCCCTCTCCCGCTGGGAGAGGGAGAATGGCATCCAGCCTCACCAGCACATGCGGCGCTCGGCCTGACAAACGCGGGCTGACTTTCCCCCTCTCCCAGCGGGAGAGGGCCGGGGTGAGGGAGGCGGCATGGACTTTTCCGAGGTTGAAGGAAAACAACTGCCCGCTCCCCGCGCTTCCCCCTTGGCGATTCAATCTGCGAACAGTTCGTCGTGGGAGAGCTTGCGGCCGGTGTGGCCGTCGCGGATTTCGACGCCGAGGCCGTGCGGCGGCGCGGCAGCGAGCTTCTGGAAAAAGTTCGGGAACGTCTTCTTCACGCACGACGGATTCCGCAGCTTGATGCCCGGCACCTTCAGCCCCAGCACCGCGAAACACATGGCCATGCGGTGGTCATCGTAGGTTTCGATTTCCGCGCCGTGGAGTTGGGACGGGAAAACTTCGAGCGTGTCGCCGGTCTCGATGACTTTCGCGCCGCACTTGGTGAGTTCCGTGCGGAGCGCGACGACGCGTTCGCACTCTTGCACGCGGAGGCGGCCAAGGTCGGTAAAACGAAGCGGCCGCCCGGGCAATCCCAGAAACGTATGCTCGTCCGCACTGGAAACGATTGCCGTCATGATGCTGTCCCCAAGGTCGGTCTGTCGGGAAATTTCTCGTCGACTTTTTTGTAATTTCAAAGTCTGGAGAGCCTCCCGGATTGGAACTTTGACTCGATCAAGATTCCGGGCCATTCGGGCGTGTGATCCAAGCATCAAGACGTCGGGAAAAAGCTCGTCAATTTGCCAGCCCGACTCAGGCCAGTGTAAAACCTCAATTTTGTTCGACTGATGAGTTGGCACTGCGACGCCGAACTGTTCGGAGTGCTCCAGATACTCGGGGCCGTGCGGAATCAAGCTAGCGACCGCCCAAAAATAACTCCCGCTCGACGCATCCGGTTCAATCTGAAAATTCCCGCCGCGCTTTGGAAACACCTTGTTCATCTCCGAGGTCATCGCGACGTAAGGCGATTCATCCGCGTTCTCGCCGGACACTTCGATTTGCCAGCCGCCGCGCTCCGCACTGAGCAGCAGCGCGGACGCGAATTGCGAACTGGATTCAATGCTCACGCAGCCTTTCCCCGCGCGCGGGCCGGTGCCGTGGATCACGGCGGGCAACTTGTCGTTCGCCGAGTCAATCTTGTAGCCCAGATCGCGCAACGCGCTGAACAGCGCGGCCTGCGGACGCTCGTGCATCCGCGGCACGCCGCTCAGGCGATACACGCCGCGCCCAAGGCAGACCATGGCGGCAAGAAAGCGCGCCGCCGTGCCCGCATTGCCCACGAACAGTTCGAGCGGTTGTTCCACCGTGCCAGCTTTCGGGATTTCCCCGCCGCGTCCGCGCACGGTGATGGTGCGGTTGCAAAATTCGTTCGCGTCCAGTTCCACGCGCACGTCGAAGCCGAGGCGCTGGAGGCAGTCCACCATCACCTGCGTGTCCTCGCTCCAGAGCGCGCCGTCGAGCGTCACCTCTCCGTCGGCCAGCGCGGCGAGCACGAGCGCGCGATTCGTGATGCTCTTGGAACCGGGCACGGTGATCTCGGCCTGGACCGGCGCGGAGAGCGGGATGATTTCAATGAGATCAGGCAGCATGAAAAAAAACTCCCCACTCCAAACTCCGCGCGGGCGAAGGGATTAAAACTTTGCCGCAGAGGCGCAGAGGCGCAGAGGCACAGAGGGAAAAAGGAATTTCGTTTTTCTCTGCGTCTCTGCGCCTCTGCGCCTCTGCGGTGAAAAAAAATGTGTTCACTCGTGGATTTCAGAATCGCCCTGCGACTTGCTCACTTCATTCCGTAGAAGCGGCCTGCGCGCACCAGCCGTCGCGGCGCTGCTTGGCGGTGGTAAAGAATTTCTCAATCACGTCCGCGTCTCCGGCAGCCACGGCGCGTTGGAGGAGTTGCAATTGTTCCGTGACTTCAGCGAGCGCACGGGCGAGCGGCACACGGTTGGCCAGCGCGATGTCCCGCCACATCTCGGGCGAGCCGGACGCGACGCGCGTGGTGTCGCGGAAGCCGGTGGCGCAGAGCTGCGGCTGCTCCTTCGGATGCGTGGGTTGCAGAACGTAACTGGCGAGCGCGGCGGCGAGCGAGTGCGGCAGGTGACTGCTGCGGGCGACCAGTTCGTCGTGGAGGAGCGGGTTCATTTTCAGCAGGCGCGTGCCGAGCGCGCGCCAGAATTCCTCGACGAGTTGCAGCGCCGTCACATTGGTCGTCGCCGTGGGAGTGATGATGCAAACCGCGTTGCTGAACAAATCCCCACGTGCGGCGCTCACGCCCGGCTGTTCACCGCCCGCCATCGGATGCGCGCCCACGAAGTGCGCGCCCGCGTCCGTCACGAGCGATTCCAAATCCGCAACCACGCTGGCCTTCACGCTGCCCACGTCGCTGACGAGCGCGCCTTTCTTGAGCGCAGGAAGCAGTTGCTCCGTCAGCCCGCGCATCTGGGCGAGCGGCGTGCAGAGGATGACGAGGTCGGCGTCGCGCACGGCGGCGAGAAGATCGGTGGTGGCAAAATCCGGGAGACCGGCGCGGGCGCATTCCGCGAGGGAACTTTCCCGGCGCACGTAGCCTTGCACGACGGCGGCCACTTCGCGCGCGCGAATCGCCAGAGCCAGCGATCCGCCGAGCAGGCCCACGCCGACGAGAGCAATTTTGCGGAACAGCACGCGGCGATTAAACCGGAAGGCGGCGCAGGGGCAAAGGTTTTAGACACGCGGTGCCACCGCCGCCAGGCCAGGTCCAAGTCTCAGAAATCCTCCCGCCAGCGCCCGAGCCAATGCACGTCATCCATCCACAGCTCCGTGCCCGGCGCGGCGATGAATTCGATGATGAGCAAATCCAAATCCGCCAGCGGCACGCGCGGGAAACTCTCGAAGGTCAGCCGCGCCTTCGCCCAGTTTGTCGTGACCGGGATCGCCTCCGCGCGGCGGGCCAGGATTTGATTGGTCGTGAACGCGTGCGCCGCCAGCGTGCAAACCACCCGCCCGTCCCCGCCCGCTGTCCGCAGCCACAACGCCACGCCCTCCGCCCCGTGTTCCTGCGCGAACCAACCGCGCAGCCGCGCCGTCTCCACGCTCACGGACTTTTTCCCCGCCGGCACGCGCACGGCCAGCGATGCGCGACCGCTGCGCGCCAGCGCGTTTGTGGTCAGGGAAATTTCCGGCGCACGCCAGCCTTCCAACCCTTGCTCAAACCCTTCGAGGAAAGCCCAGAACAGCCGCGAGGGACGCTCCAGACCCAGCGCGCGCGGTCGCGCCATGCGCAGGGGCGAAACCACCGGGCTTCCCTCTGCGCGCGTGGCGATGAAATAAATCAACGGCACATCCGGGCTGTCCACGGGCACTTCCACCAGCCAACCCGGTCCCGCACGCCGCATCGCCAGCGTCCGCCAGTCGCGCGCCGGCCAGTGGCCCGGCGCATCCGCGCTGACGATCAATCGCGGCGCGTCCCCGGCCCCGGCCGCGTCGCATTTCACCTGCAACACGTTCGCCACCACCTCCGCGCGCAGCGTGGCGAACTCATTCGACCGCACCGTTGCGCCCACGAATGGTTCCGGCCGCACGCCGCCCTCGGTGAACCATCGGTCCGCGTCCGGCTCCGGCGCGGCGCAGAAGCCGGACAAAAAACCGAGGGCGAAAAAACAGCCTGTGATGAAGCGGCGCATCCGCGTCACTACACCACGGGAACACCGCAGTTGAAAACCACGAATGGAGACGGAGCCGTCATCCCGAACTCGTGTTTTGAGCGCGTGGGAAAAGCGGGGCTGGCAAGTTACGCCCCAGCCAGACGAACGCAGCTCGCCGGGGTTGAATCCGGGCGGGAAAATTTTTTACAGATTGAAAACCGGCGAAGACGCCCGTCACGCCCGCGCCCGCCGTCTCGGCGTGCGCATTTTCCGGCGCATCCTGTCCAGCACGGTCAGCGCCAGCAGCAGCGCCAGGATCAACAGCAGCCAATTGATCTGGCGCTGCGCCTTGCGCGTGAATGACTGCACGAACTCCACCACCGGATGGGTGGGTCCGACTTCCGCCGGTTGCGCTCGCGCGGAGAGCGTGGCGACATTGGTGAAGCGGCGCGGCACCGATGACGTGGCGAACGTGCCGTCCAGCCGCGTGAACACCACCATGTCGCCACCTGCGGCCAGCGTGCCGCCCACGCCACCGACTCCGGGCGCGCTCGGGCGGTCCGAAGAAGCCGCGCTTGAATTATTCGCCGCGCCCGATCCCGCCGCGCCGCCGACACCGGATGAAGAATTTGCCGCCGCTGGGCCTGCGTCGCCCGCACCGCCCGTACCGCTGGAACTGCTGGAACTTCCACCCGTTGTGTTCGCCGCCACTTCGGGCTGCGGCTCCGGCGGCAACTCACGCGCGGGCAGCGCGAGCGTCACACTCGGTGAGTTCGTGACCAGCGCGAAGGCCAGCCGCAGCGCCGCGCTGTCCAGCGTGTCCACATGCGTGTCGCCGAAGGCCACGTTGCCGCGATGCCCGTGCAAGTCGGCGGAAAATTCCAGCGTGTCGCCCGCGCCGAACTGCACGAACGTCCACTCCGTGCGGCCCGACGTGCGCACGTTTCGGTCGCCGGCCAGCGGCGAACCCGGATGACCAAACACCGCGTCGTTGTTCAGCCAGTAGCTCACGTTCTCGTTTCGCAGCGACTCGAAATCGCGCGCCGCGGTGCGCGTTTTCTCCGCCGGACACAGCAGGACTTTCGCGACCAGCAGCTCGTTCGACACGGCTTGAAAATGGCGGTGGGTGAACGACTCGTTCGGGTTCAACGCCGTTTGCTCGGCGAATTCCTTGGTGCCGCCTGCGCTCGCCGGAACCTGCATCGGATAGAGATCGTTGTGGTCATGCGCCCAGGAGTAGAAGGCCGTGCTGATTTGTTTCAACTGGCTCGTGCAGACAATGCGACGCGCTTTGCGATAGCTGTTCTGCAACGCCGGCAGCAGCAGTGCCGCGAGCACCGCAATGATGGCGATGGTGGTGAGCAGCTCCAGCAGCGTGAACGCGCGCAGGTGCCGTCCGGCCAAACAGCCGGACGCAAATACGCTGCGCTGAGAAGACATCCTCACGGGTTCAGAGCAGAAAATGACGCGAATAACTTGAAGTGCAAGCCTGAGTTGCCAGCGGTTGTGAACAGGATGTTATCAACATCGGGAGCGCGGGCTTTCCAGCCCGCAGCAATGTGTGACGAGGAGCGGTGTGAACACGGATTGAACTGCCCCAACTTCGAGGCTTGCTGCGGGCTGGCCCGGGCCTTAACAGCCTGTGCCACGAAGGAAATCGGTGGCGGATCACGGATGACTACTTCCCCGCCGGCGCCGCCGTGCTCGCGCGCACGATGACCTCCGCGCGCAACCTCCGGCTCTCCGCCGGTTTGCCCTCGTGGAGCGCCAGCATCAAATCCATCGCGGCGTAGCCGAGCCGGAGCTTGGGCTGGCGAATGGTCGTGAGCGGCACGCGGAAGTATTCGCTCGTTAAAATGTTTCCAAAGCCCGCCACGGAAATCTGACCGGGAATCTTGAGGCCCTGATTGAGCAGCACGTCCGCCGCGCCGATGGCCACGAGATCGTTCGTGGCCTGCACGGCGGTGGCGTGCGGATTTTCATTGAGCATCTGTAGCGCGGCTTTCTCGCCTTCCTCGATGGTGCTGCCAGCGTTGAAGACAAGTTTGTCGTCGAGTTCCAAGCCCGCTTCACGCATGGCGCGGCGGTAGCCTTCGTAGCGTTCCTGCGCGGAGGGCGAAACGGGCGGGCCGGTGAAATACGCGATGCGCTTGTGGCCCAACTCGATCAAGTGCTTCGTCATCGCGAAACTGGCGGCGATGTCGTCCGTCTCCACGTTGGCGAAGTCGCTGCAAAACAAACCGCGATGACCGAGAATGACCGTCGGCACTTTCAGCCGCTGGATTTCCTGATACGCCGGCGCGCGGGGCCCGAGCCGATAAACGGGCGTGATGAACAATCCATCCACGCGCCGCGTGAGCATCCGCCGGATGCAGAATTCCTCGCGCGAAGTCTGGTTGAGCGAATGCGCGAGGATCAAATCGTAGCCGAGGTCGTGCGCGCGCTCCTCCAGCGCCATCACGATGCGCGCGTAAATCGGATTCGTCGCCGCCGAGATGATGAGTCCGAAGAGCTTCGACTTGCCGCTGCGCATGAGTTGCGCCGAGAGGTCCGGCACGTAACCCATTTCGGTGGCGATCTGGTGGATGCGTGCGCGCATCTCCGCCGAGATGTCCTTCTTGTCGCGCAGTGCCTTCGACACGGTCATGATCGACACGCCTGCGCGCGCCGCGATGTCTTTCAGTTTGACCATGCGTTGGAAATCAGATGTTCGATCCGCTCCAGTGCAGCTTCTGCCGCAAGGTCTGGAAAAATGAACTCCCGCGCAGCCGCAGCAGCCGCACCGCGTGCCGGCTCTTCCGAATCTGCACGAAGTCCCCGGTGCTCAACGGGATCTGCACCTGCCCGTCCGCCGTCAGAATCGTGTCCACCCGCTCGCTGACCACGGTGACTTTCACCACCGAGTTCAACGGGACGATGACCGAGCGGTTCGAGAGCGTGTGCGGACAAATTGGCGTGAGCGTGAACACCGCCGCGTCCGGACTCACCACCGCGCCGCCCGCCGCGAGCGAGTAGGCCGTCGAGCCGGTGGGCGAGCTGATGATCAATCCGTCGCAGCGGTAGCGCGTGAGTTCCTCCTCGCCCACGGTCACGGCCAGTTGAATCAGGCGCGAGGTCGCGCCGCGGCTGATCACGAAATCATTCAGCGCGAGTTCGGAAATAGTTTTGCCCTGCGCGCGGCCCGTGGCCTGGATGAGCGGACGCGACTCGACGCGATAATCTCCCGCCCAGATTTGTTCCAGTGCCGCCGACAGCTCGTGCGCTTGAATCGCGGTGAGGAAACCCAGTCCGCCGACTTTCACGCCCAGGATCACTGTCTTCAATCCCGCGAGGTCGCGCGCCACGCGGAGCATCGTGCCGTCGCCACCGAAGACGAGCACCAAGTCCACCTTCTCGGCGAGTGCGCGGTAGTCGGGAACAGAGGCGCAGTTCAGCCCGGCGAGTTTGGCGGTGGCGTCATCGCAGAAGAGCTTGCGCCCGCTGCCTTCGATGAGCCGCGCCGCGTTTTGCACCAGCGTGCGGCTGGAGGTCTTGCCGGAGTTGGCCAGCAGTCCGACGCTGCGGATTTTGTCACCCGTGCTTTTCAATCAATACGAGAAATTCTTTGTTGCCCGCCGGACCGAGCAGCGGCGACTCCGTCACGCTGCGCCACGTTACCTCGCTCATCTGCCCCACGAACTCTTCCAGCTCACGCAAAACGCGCGCATGAACCGCCGGGTCCGTGATCACGCCCGCGCCGCGATCCGCCTCTTCCTTGCCCGCTTCGAACTGGGGCTTGATGAGCGCGACGACCTTACCCAAGGGCCGCACCAATGCAATCGCGGGCGGCAAAATCTTCCGCAGCGAGATGAACGAGCAATCAATGACCACGAGATCGGCGGGAGAAAAGGGCGGGGAAAATTGCGTCGGCGTCAGCGTGCGCGCGTTGACTTTTTCCATCACGACCACGCGCGGGTCTTGCCGCAATGTCCACGCCAACTGGCCCTGGCCCACATCCACGGCGAAGACGCGCGCCGCGCCGCGTTGCAACAGACAGTCCGTGAAGCCGCCGGTGGACGCGCCGAGATCAATGGCGGTCAGGCCGCACACGGCGATGTGAAAATATTCCAGCGCGTGCTCCAGCTTGTGGCCGCCGCGGCTGACGAATTTGTCGCCCGCTGTCAGTTCCACGCAGTCCGACTCGCGCACGCCCTCGCTGGCCTTGGCGGCGACCTGTCCGTTCACGCGCACCGCGCCAGCCATGATGGCGCGCTTCGCCTTCTCGCGGCTTTCACACAAGCCGCGTTCGACGAGAATTTGATCCAGCCGCGCCCGCACGCGCGCGACGCTGCCACAGAGAGGTTGAGGCTTGAAAGTTGAGAGTTGAGAGAAGGACAGCCACGAGCGTGTGACGGAGTCTCCCGGCGCTTGGACAAGAATGTCCACGCGCCGCACACGCCGCTTTTACTTCGTGCGCAGTTCCAGCAGCCGCCCCGGCAGCATCGGCACGTCGCCCTTGTGGTTCACGGGACGCGTGTATTCGAGCACGTAAATCGCGCCGCGATGGAGCGCCACGTCAATCGGGCGCGCGAGCGGTGTGAGCCACGTCGTCGTTTTAGACTCGTACCCGGTCGCGGTTTTCTGCACGCGCATTTGCAGGAGGTCGAAGCCCACGTCGGGATCGCGCCTGAGCAAATTCCCGTAGCGCGTGACGAGGAAACTGCCGCGCAAACTGGCCGGAGCATTCTCGCCGCAATACATGATTCCTGCCGGCGACGAGTGCGGATGAAAGGTGGAAATGGTGTTCTCGTCGGGACGGCCCGCCGGGCCGAGGTTTACCACCGGACGGATGAAGTGCTGCCCCGCCCGCGCCTCCGGCGTGTAGGCGTAGGGCTTGTTCGTGCCGCCGCCGAACTGGTGCGGGAAGCCATAATGTTTTCCGCGCTCCAGCACATTCAACTCCTCCGGCAGGTCCGCGTCCGGCCCGTTGTCCGTGGCGAACATTTCGCCGCGCTCATTCCAGCAGAAGCCGAACGCGTTCCGCAGGCCGCGCGCAAAAATCTCCGGCGCGCTCGCGCCGTCCGCCGGGAAACGCCACACACCCGCGGTCAGCTCCACTTCACCGCCCTCGAAGTAGCGCGCATTGCGGCCCGGCTCGTTGCCGTCCGTGCGCGCGCCGCTCGTCAGGTAGATGAACCCGTCCGGCCCCTGCGCGATCTGGTTCGCGCCGTGATTAAATCCACCGATGCCCCACGGGTAGTAAGCCCGCAGATACGGCTCCAGCACGAAGGGCTGTGCCGCGCTCGCGCTGCGGTAAATCGTCACCTCGTTCGTCACGAACGGTTGAGTGTCTTCCAGACGCCGGTTCGAGCTGACGAACAGCCGTCCGGTTTTGTCGAAGGTGAATCCCTGCACATCCGCGCCGCCGCGCTTCGGCTCCAGATAATCCGCGCCGCGCAAAACCTGCGTGGTGCGTCCGCCGGTCTCGACGCGCCAGATGTTCCCGGGGCTGCTCACCACGTAAAGATCACGCGCGCCGGGCTTGAGCGCGAGCTTCACGGGATTCTCGGTGAAGCGCGTGACCTCGCGAATCGTGAAGCCCTCGGGCGGTTTCGGCAGTGGGGCATAATCCGCCGCCGCCTTCAATGCCTCGTAAGTTTTGAACCGCGACTTCGCGCGCACCGTGGCGACCTGGGCCGGTGTGATGACATCCTCCGCTGCATTCCACGCGCCGCGCACGAAGGTCAGCGCCGCCGCGACCTGCTCGTCCGTGAGCAAAATCGGCGGCATCGTATTGTGGTAATTGGAACCGTTGACCGTGATGCGCTCCGACAACCCCTCGACCACCGCGCGAATGCCGTGCTCGGGTTTCGCCATCAAGTAGTCGGACTTTGCGAGCGGTGGAAAAGTGCCCGGCGTGCCTTGGCCCGCGCCCTGATGGCAGATCACGCAGTGCTGGAGGTAGAGCAATTTGCCCTTCACGAGGAGCGCGGACTTGGATTCTTCCGCCGCCCGAGAGGGCCACACGGCGGCGCAAAGCAAACTCATGAAAACCAGCGGGCGAAACATGCCGCGAACGTACCGTGGTGAGAGCGAGCGTCGAGCCGAAAGGTGCTGCCTCATGCCTTGGGAGCGCCCGCTTCCAGCCGGCGTGTTCAAAGGCTGACGGTCAAAACGTGCGGGCAAGAGGCCGGCGCTCCCAGGCGCACCCAACGGTCACTTCCATGCGCTGAACAAATCTCGATCCGGCCAGTCGCGCACCGCGTTCGCGGCCCG
>JAYVNY010000189.1:0-9954 GCA_043758205.1 Akkermansia sp. | reverse complement strand
GCAGCAACGTGTCCCGACGGGCAGCACCGTGAAGTTCCCAAAGTTTCCGCGCGGCCCGGCTTGCTGCGGGCTGGAAAGCCCGCGCTCCGTATTGGCGAGGTGGCACCACACTTTCATCGCCGCAGACTCCCCGGGGCTTTGCTCTTCTGCCCTGTGAACTTGAGCATGCTCATGGTTTCGCCCACGCTCTTGCCCGAGGCGTTCTGTTTATGGACGGCGATATCGATTTGGAAAAATCCGTTCGAGCCGGCCTCGAAGACTTCCGCATCCCAGGTGTAGCCCGGAACCAAATCTTGAAAGTCGCCCGAGTAAGAACCTTCTTCGAGCGTGTTGGAGAGCGAGAACATGGACGCGACGAGGCCGCAGTCCGCGTGCTGCTTCTGGAGCGCGCGGGCCGCGCCCACGCTTTGCACGACCATGCCGAGAATCGCGAAGACCACGATGAAGAAGACAAACATCGCGATCATCACTTCGATCAGGGAGAAGCCGCGGAGGGGATGAGCGCGGCGTGACGAGATTTGCGGACGGCCGCAGAGCGCGTAGGGAGCATCAGGGTCGAAGTCCCGGGCCGCCGCCGAGCTGCCACGCGCCGAGCGACGCACCCGGTCGAGCCAGTGGAGAATTCTCACGTTCATGGCCTAGAGCTTTCCTCCCTGCTTGGATTCCTGCACGGACGCGATGCCCGTGATCACATCCACGAGAATGCTCCGCGCCTCGTTGTTATCCGAGCGCAAGACCAACCCGGCCTCGTCCGCCGTGCCGTTCGGGAAGAAGGCGAACACCACTTCGTCCAACTGCTCCAGGTCCGTCATCTGGTTCACCTCGATGTAGGTGAAGGTGATGCGGTCGGAAATCTTCGCGGAGAACAGCTCACCCGTGCCGGCCTTGTGCTCGACGATCTGTTCGTTCCCCGCCTCCCCTTCAAAACTGTAGGAGCGGTTTGCGCCGGCGGACGGAGCGGGAGCCGACGAGCCGGTCACGGAAATCATCCGGTCCACGGGTCGGAGGTGAACCTCGCAGGTCTGCCCGGTGAGGATGGCGCGTTCGCGCGCGCGGCTGCACGCCTCCAGCACATCGGTCACGGCCTGGCGCATCGAGTCCTTGTGCATCTGCCGGTAAACCGAGGGCATCGAAATGGCGAAGATGATGGCCATGATCCCAATGACGACCATGATTTCGATGAGGGTGAAGCCGCGGGCGAGAGGTGGAACGGAACTGATTCGGTGCGTTGAATTTTGCCGCAGAGGCGCAGAGGCGCAGAGAGGGAGGGGGATTGAGGAAATGACGGAAAGCACGCCGCGACCCGGAGAACTTTTCTTTCTCACCTTTCCCCTCTGCGTCTCTGCGCCTCTGCGCCTCTGCATCAAAAAAAAATCTACCCCCGCCGCAGATCGCTCGCGACCGCCCACCGCCCACCGCCCACTGTTCACCGGTCCTCATCCCGTTTGAATGCTCGAAGTGATGGAGAACATCGCCGACAGGACGCTGAAGAGCAGGAAGCCCACGAGCAGCGCCATGCAGATGATCATGGCCGGCTCGATCAGGTTCGTGACCACGCGCAGCGCGAGGGTCAGTTCGCTTTCGTAAGTGTCGGCCACGTTCTTCAAGGCACCGGGTACATCGCCCGTCTCCTCGCCGATCTTGATGAGGTCAATCATCAGTTGCGGGAAAATTTTGCTCTGGGCCAGCGGTTGCGCGAGCGATTTGCCATCCGTCACCGCCTCGCGCGTTTTCGAGATGGCCTCCTTGATGATCACGTTCGGCATGATGGCCTCGGTGATTTTCAGCGCGTTCAAAACCGGCACGCCATTGATGAGCAGCGTGGAAAGCGTGCGCGCGAATTGTCCGAAGATGTTCAGGCGAACCACCTTGCCAAAAACGGGCGCCTGCAATTTCCAGCCGTCTATTTTCCGCCGCCCTTCCGCCGTGGCCGCGAAGCGTTTGAAGAGCACCACCACGGTCGCGATGACCAGCAGCATGAGCCACCAGTAGGTGCTGAACATGTGGCTGATGCCCACGAGAATCTGCGTGGCCATCGGCAGCGGCACCTTCAAGCCGTCGAAGATGGTGAGAAAGCGCGGCAGCATGAAGGTCATGAAGAAAATCACGATGCCGATGCCGACGCTGGCCACAACGCACGGATAGATGAGCGCGGATTTGAACTTCGTCTGCACTTCCGCGAAGCGGTTGTAATGATCCGCGAGTCGGCGCAGCACGTCCACCAGCGCGCCGGACTGTTCACCCGCGCGCACCATGTTGATGTAGAGGTCGGTGAAGACGAGGCGGTTCTTCGCCATCGCGTCGGAGAGCGAATGGCCTTCCATGACTTCCTGTTTGAGCGCCTTGCTGATCTCGGCGGGGATGCCTTTCGATTCCAGGTGCGTCATCGAGTTGAGCGCGACCGTGAGCGTCATGCCGGAGTTCAAGAGATTGGCGAACTGCTGGGTGTAGGTGGCGAGTTCCTGGAGCTTGGGTTTGCGCGCCCGCTTCCGCGTCCACGAGGCGGGCAGAATGGAGCGCCCTTTCTGCCCCCCGGCCTGCGCGGCGGCGGCGGCCACGGCGCGTTGCCCGCCGTCCACCATGACGGGGACGAGGCCGAGCCGCTCGATTTGCACGAGCGCGGCGGCGCGGTCGGCGACCTCCAGGACGCCTTGGACGACTTCGCCGGACTTGCGGCGGGCGCGATAAGAAAATTGTGGCATAGCTCGCACTCCGTAGTTGAACCCGGAATGTCGCGGAAAGTTGCAGGACACCGCAGATGGCGTCCAGCGTGGAAACTATTGGATGGATGGAACTCGTCGCCTCGTGGGGCTGGCGTCCCGCCTCCCTCAGTCCTTTGGCCAAGACCACGCGACTCCCCAATTGCCCTGCGTCCCGCGTCCCGACAAACGCCTACCCCTGCTTCGGCGTCGCGCTGACTTTCAGCTTCAGCACCACTTCCTGGCGGATCAGGTCGTCGGCCTTGCCGGCGTACTTGATGTCGAAGTCGCTGCGGTTGAGGAAAAACTCCGCCGAGAGGTTCACCGCGCCGTTGGTGAACAGGATGTCCGCCGGGAAGGAAATCTGTTTCGTCACGCCGTGCAGCGTGAGGTTGCCGGTGACGGTCGAGTTCGTCGCGCCCTTCTCGATGCCAGTGGTGACGAACGTGGCGGTCGCAAACTTTACCGTGTCAAAGAAGTCCGGGCTTTTCAGGTGGCCGGTGAGGCGGTCGGCGTCGGCCCAGGTGGAGTCCATATCAATGACCACCTTGTTCCCGGCGGGTACGAGCCGGTCTTCGATCACGTTCAGTTCGCCGGTGAACTTCTTGAAGCCGCCCTTGTGGCTGCCGGTGACTTTCGAGCCGACAAAATCAATCGCGGAAGTTTCCGGCCCGAAGGCGTAGGTCTTCGCAATCATGGGCACGAGTGCGGGAGCGGCGTTGGAGGCGGTTTTGACTTCGGCGGCAGGGACATTTTCCGCCGGGTTTTTCGAGCAGCCGGCGGCGACGGCGAGCGAGGTGAGGGCAATCAGTGAAGCAATGTTGGTTTTCATAAGTTCCTTGAGGCGGTTTGTGAACGAAGCGTTCTGTTCGCGCAAGTTGAAAACCAGTTTGCTGCGCCAGGCGCGAAGCTCTCGGTCACAACATTGAAGACGACTCAAGGGTCCGTACCCGCCCGGGCAGGGGACCAATTCTGCGGAGAATTTCGCGGACGGCGTTCGGGAAAATTCTCGCGCCACACCGCCCTGCGTGCCACGCTGCGACCAAACCCAGACCCCTTATGCGTAAATCATTTCTTTGGCGGACGCTCCTGATCAGCGCCGTTGTGTGCGGCTTCATCGCGCCCGCGCGGGCGCAGCAGTCCGTCATCATCTCCGAGTTCATGGCCGCGAACGGCAACATCCTCGCGGACGAGGAGGGCTTCTTCCCCGACTGGATTGAGCTGCGGAACATCGGCACCAACGCGGTGAACCTCGACGGCTGGTTCCTCACCGACGCCGCGAACAACCTCACCAAATGGCGGCTCCCCGCGACGAACATCGGCATCGGCCGGTTCGTCATCGTCTTCGCCGACGGCAAGGACCGCGCGATTCCCGGCGCGGTCTTGCACGCGAATTTCAGCCTCGCGGCGTCGGGCGAATACCTCGCGCTCGTGAAGCCAGACGGCGTGACCAAGGCCACCGAGTTTCCCGCGCCGTTCCTGCCGTCCATCGTCAACGTCTCGATTGGCTTCGGGCAGCTCTCGTCGAACTTCACCGTCATCGCCACCAGCGCGCCGGTGCGCGTGCGGATTCCCACGGACAACGCGGACGGCACCAACTGGCTCTACGCGGCCTACGACGACAGCGCGTGGATCGCGGGGACGAACGGCGTGGGCTACGGCACGACCAATGCCGGCATTGATTACAGCAGCGCGGTCCTGCAAACGGGGCCGCTGGCTTACTGGCGCTTGAATGAAACCAGCGGCACGGCCTCGGCGAATTTGGGATCATTGGGCAGCGTGGTGAACGCCAGTTATCAGGGCAGTCCCACCTTGGGTGCCTCCGGCCCGCGTCCGCCGACCTTCGGCGGTTTCGAGGCGAACAACAATGCTCCGTCCTTGAATGGCACCACGGCGCGGATGCAGGTGCCGGACCACACCGGGTTTGATTTTGGTGCGGGACCCTACTCAATTGCCATGTGGTTCAATCCCGCGAATGTGACCGCGCGCGGCGACCTCTTCACCTACAAGGTCGCTGGGAATGATTACGGCATCCACATGGCCTCTTCGGGAGCCGGCACAATCAGTGTTTATCACAATGCCTTCATTGGCACCGCCGGCAGTCTCGTGAACAACCAGTGGTACTTCCTCGTCGTGACCCGCCAGGCGGGTGGCACCGTCACCGCTTACTTAAACGGCTCGGTGCTGTTCACCGGCACCGACACGGCCGACATTAGCATCGCCCAGGATTTGGTAATCGGCAGCAACATCAACCCCACCCCCGCCACGCCCTCCGCATTGTTCAGTGGATTGATTGATGAACCGGCTTTGTGGAACCGCAATCTTTCCCTGGCTGAAGTGCAGACGCTCTACCAGGTCGGAACCAACGCCGCGTCCGGCGGAGTGGCCGGCTTCGTGCGCACGGATGTGGGAGGAGTGATGTCCAACATCAACGCCACCGCGCAAATCCGCCTGCCCTTTGCCGTGGCGAACCCGACGAATGTCACCTCCGTGACACTGCGCCTGCGCTATGACGATGGTTTCATCGCCTACGTGAACGGCGTGGAAGCGGTGCGCGCCAACGCGCCCACCTCGCCTGATTACAATTCCGCGGCGACGAATGCACATTCCTCGGCGGTCGTGGAGCAATTCACTTTTGGCGCGAGCCTGCTCCGCGCGGGCACGAACATCCTCGCCCTTCACGGCCTGAATGTGGCGGCCACCAATGAGGACTTTCTGGTGCTCGCAGAAGTCATTCTCCAAACCACCACGGAGCTGAGTCCGAATCCGTTGTATTTCACCGTGCCGACGCCTGGCGCGATCAACGGCGGCGGCGTGGCCAATCCCGGCCCGGCCATTCTCGCGCCCGCGCACACGCCGAACGTGCCGCGCGACGATCAGGATTTGTTCATCACGGCGCGCATCACGCCCACGTTTTATCCCGTGTCGAATGTGGTGATGCGCTACCAGATCATGTTCGGCTCGCTGATTGAAGTGGCGATGTTCGACGACGGCCTGCACGGCGACGGCGCGACAAATGACGGCGTGTTCGGCGCGAGCATCCCCGCCAGCGCCTCGACGAACGGCCAGATGATGCGCTGGTATTTCCGCGCCACGGACACGCTGGGGAACGTCTCGCGCTGGCCCATCTTCGCCAGTCTCACGGAGTCCGCCGAGTTTCTCGGCACCATCGTGGACCCCACGAACGTCACGAGTAAGCTGCCCATCGTGCATTTCTTCGCACCGCCGTCCGTGTTGCAACCCGGCCCAACCACCTCGCAGACCGGGGCGGACTCGCAGGTCGGCGCGCAGGTCTCGCTGTTCTACGACGGCGAGTTTTATGACAACATCCACATGGAACTGCGCGGCAACAGCACGGCGGGCTTCAACAAGAAGTCGCACCGGCTCGACTTCAACCGCGAGCATCTGTTCCGCCACGCGCCTGGCTTCCCGCGCATCCGCAAGACGTCGTTCACCGCCGATTACCCGGACCCGACTTACATGCGGCAGGAGCTTGCGTTCTGGCTCTGCGATCAGATGGGTGCGCCCGCGCCGTTCTATTATCCGATGCGCTTGCAGTTGAACGGCGTGTTCTATCAGCTCGCGAATCACAACGACGTTCACGGCGAGGAATACTTGGAACGCATCGGCTGGGACCCGAACGGCGCGCTCTACAACGCGGCCGGCCAGATCACGCCCAGCCAGTTGAGCACCGGCGGCTTCGACAAGAAGACACGCACCTGGGAGAACAACGCGGACTACGCCGCGTTCTCGGCTTCCATTGGCGAAGCTATCAACGACGGCCAGCGGCGCACGAATGTTTATGAGCAGATCGATCTGCCCGAGTTCATGAACTACCTCGCGACCGCGCGGTGGATTCACGAGAACGACGACGTGTGGGCGAACATGAGCCTCTACCGCGACAGCGACGGCGACAAGCTGTGGCGGATCGCGCCGTTTGATTTGAACCTCTCCTGGGGCGCGATCTTCGCCGAGGGCGCGGCCAATCTCTACACCGGCGTGCAGGCCACGAACGACCAGCACAAGTCGCATCCCCTCTACGGTGGCTCACGCATCCAGGCGCTCAGCGGACCCGGCGGCGCGTTGAACCGGGTGTATGACGTCGTCTTCCAGGTGCCGGAACTGCGCCAGATGTTCCTGCGCCGCCTGCGCACGCTGCTCGACACGCACATCAAGCCGCCCGGCACGCCGACCAATTCCACCGCGCTGGAGCAGCGCATTCTCGCCGCGCGTGATTTGATCGCCGAGGAGGCGAATCGTGACCGCGCGTTCTGGGGCTGGCCGCCCGTGGGCGGGCAGAACAATTTCGCGCAAGGCATCGGCATCACCAACGGCGTGAACGACATGCTCCAGCAGTTTATTTACGCGCGTCGCCAGCATTTCTACGTCACGCACCACGTCACCAACACCGCGCGCCCCCTGTTCAACGGCGTGATCAATCCCGCCGCGAACACCGTCGCGGGCATCCCGGCCGCGCAGGCCTCGAACCTCGTCATGCTCATCGGGGCGATGGATTTCAAACCGTCCTCCGGCAACCAGGGCCACGAGTACATCCAGATCACCAATCCCAATCCCGTCGCCGTGGACATCTCGGGCTGGCGCTTGAACGGCGGCGTAGATTTCACCTTCAAACCCGGCACGGTCATCCTCTCCAACGGCTCGCTCTACGTGACCGCCGATCGCAACGTCTTCAAGACGCGCACCGTCGTGCCGCGCACAAACCAGGCGCTCTTCGTCGTCGGCAATTACCAGGGCACGCTCGACGCGCGCGGCGAGATCGTGGAACTGCTCGACGAGAACAACCGCCTCGTCCACACCAATGGCTACATCCCGAACCCCAGCCTCGCGCAGCAATATCTCCGCATCACCGAGATCATGTACCACCCCGGCCCGCGCGCGGGGGATGGCTATCCCGTCAGCGAGTACGAATACTTGGAACTCAAGAACACCGGCCCGAGCGTGTTGAATCTCATCGGCATCCACTTCACCAACGGCGTCACCTTCGGCTTCACCGCCGGCAGTTTTGTGACCAGCCTCGATCCCGGCCAGACCGTGGTGCTGGTGAAAAATCCGGTGGCGTTTGTTTCGCGTTACGGCAGCGAGCCGACCATCGCGGGCATTTACACCGGCGTGCTCGACAACGCGGGCGAGCGCGTGAAGCTCGATGACAGCGTGGGCGAGCAGATTCTGGATTTCAGTTACAACAACTCCTGGTATCCGATCACCGACGGACTCGGACTCTCGCTCGTCATCGTGAACGAGAACGCCGCGTGGGACACGTGGGGCAACAAGTCGAGCTGGCGTCCCAGCAGCATCGAGGGCGGCTCGCCCGGCACGAACGATCCCGCGCCCGCCGTCTTCGCGCCCGTGCTCGTGAGTGAAGTGCTCGCGAACAGCGCGCTGCCATCCGTGGATGCCATTGAACTTTGGAACAACTCCACCAACACGGCCGACGTGAGCGACTGGTGGATTTCCGACGACTACTTCACGCCGAAGAAATACCGCCTGCCCGCCGCCACGACGATTCCGCCCGGCGGCTTCCTCGTCATTGCCGAGCCGCAGTTCAACACCGGTGGCACGAACTTTTCGTTCAGCTCGGCGGGCGATGAAGCCTACGTCTTCTCCGGCGACGCGGCGGGAAATCTCACCGGCTACGCGCACGGTTTCAGCTTCGGCGCGTCGCAGACCGGCGTGACGTTTGGTTACTACCGGCCGAGCGATGGCGACGAGCAGTTCGTGCGGCAGGCCGCGAACACTTTGAATGCGGCGAACTCCCTGCCTGCGGTCGGCCCGCTGGTCATCAGCGAAATCATGTATCACCCGACCGACGTGCTCGTCGGCACGAACCGCGTGGATGATCCGCTCCACGAGTTCATTGAGTTGCAGAACATCACCGGCACGAACGTCGCGCTCTTCGATCCGCTTGTACCCACGAACCGCTGGAAGCTCACCGACGCCGTCACGTTCACGTTCGGCACCAACACCATTCCCGCAGGCGGTTACTTGCTTGTCGTGAGTTTTGATCCCGCGACCAACGCCGTCATGCTCACCTCCTTCCGCAACTGGTATGGACTCGGCACCAACGTCCCCATCGTCGGCCCCTGGTCCGGTGAACTGAACAACAACGACGACGCCGTGAAGCTCCGACAACCCGACGCCAGCGGCACGAACGTCACCTTCCCGCTCGTTGAGGAAATTCATTACCACGACACCGCGCCGTGGGATTCGGTGGCGGATGGCATTGGTGCGTCCTTGCAGCGCGTGGTGCTGGGTGCCTTCGGAAATGATCCCACGAACTGGATCGCCGCCGCGCCCTCGCCCGGCGCAGCCTTCGCGGGCGGCGTGCCGCCCGTCGTCACGCAGCAGCCGTCGAACGCCACCGTCTTTGCCGCCGGCTCGCCCGGCTCGTCGCAGTTCTATCTGTTTGGCACCACGAACTTCACCGCCGCCGTCAGCGGCAGCGGGCTGAGTTATCAATGGCGCTTCAACGGCTCGCCCATCTACGGCGCGACCAACGGTACGCTCGTCCTCACCAACATCTCGCTGGCGAATGCCGGCCTCTACAGCTTCGTGGCCTACGGCAGCTCCGGCTCGGTGCAAAGCTCGAACGCCCTCCTCACCGTGGTCGCCCCGCTCACCATCACGCTCCAGCCCGCGTCACAGAACGTGCTGCCGAACGCGACCGTGAACCTCAGCGTCTTCGCCCAGGGCAACGGCGCGCTCCGCTACCAGTGGCGCTACAACGGCGCGAACATTTCCGGCGCGACGAACGCAGCCTACAGTTTCAGCGGCGCGAACCCGGCATTGAACGGCAGCTACTCCGTCCGCATTGATGATGACTACGGCTTCCTCCTCAGCTCGAACGCGCTCATCACCGCGCCCTACATGTTCTTCACCTTGAACCCCACGAACCAGAACGTGATCCCCGGCACCAATGTCACCCTCGTCTCCGCCGTGCTGGGCTACGGCAGCCTCACCTACCAATGGCGATTCAACGGCACCAACCTTCTGAACGCGACCAACGCCAGCTACAGCTTCACCGGCGCGAACCTCACCAACCATCACGGCAACTTCACCGTCTCGGTCACGGATAATTTCACGAACATCGTCAGCTCGAACGCCTTCATCTACGTGCTCGTCCGCCCCGGTTTTGTCATGGGCCTGAGCAACATGAGCGTGCTCCAGGGCAGCACCTTCACCATCAATGTCGTCGTCACCGGAGCGCCGCCCATCTGGTATCGCTGGCTGCGCTCGG
>JAYVNY010000188.1:0-17815 GCA_043758205.1 Akkermansia sp. | reverse complement strand
CCGGCACGGGCACGGCTCCCGAGATCGCCGTGGAGCAGCCCCTCGGCGCGAACATCGCCGATGGCGGCACGAAGGACTTCGGCAGCGTGGCCGTGGGTGGCGACAACAGCCTGTCCTTCACGATCAAGAACACCGGCACCGCGAACCTTACAGGCTTAACCATCCCCAAGGACGGCGCGAACAGCGGGGAGTTCACGATCACCGCCTCACCCACCGCGCCCGTCGCGCCTGGCGGCAGCACGACGTTCACCGTTCAGTTCGCGCCCGGCGGCACCGGCTCGCGCGCCGCCGCTCTGCACATCGCCAGCAACGACGCGGACGAAAACCCATTCGACATCAACCTCACCGGCACCGGCACTTCGACAGGGGCGCAAGCGTGGACGGCGTCCTCGGGCAACGGCAACGGAGCCGGCAACACCATTGCGGACACCCTGCGCATTCGGTTGAACGGCGGAAACATCGAGTTCTCGGCGGACGGCGGCGTCAGTTGGACCGCTTCGGCGCCGCTCGCCACGATGACCAACCTGACGCTCAATGGCTCGAGCGACGACGACACGTTTGTGATTGATCTGTCCGGCGGCAATCCCATCCCCAGCGGCGGCATCTTCGTCAACGGCGGTGCGCAGACGAGCGCCGGGGACCAACTCGTCGTCACCGGCGGTGCTACGACCACCGTCACGCACTCGTTCCTGAACGCGAACGACGGCAGCGTCACGCTCGGCGGCACGACCGCGGGCACGATCAATTACACCGGCCTCGAACCGATCACCGACAACCTCATTGCGATCAACCGCGTCTTCACCTTCAACGGCGGCGCGGAAACGATCACGCTCGTGGACGCGGCGGGCGCGGCCATGACCATTGATTCCACCTTGTCCGAAAGCGTTACCTTCGCGAACCCGACTTCCAGTCTGACGATCAACGCGGGGACGGGAAGTGACACGGTCACCATCACTTCGGTGGATGCGGACGGCCCGTTTAATGCCGCGCTGACGATCAACGGCGACGCGGGGAACGACACCGTGAATCTCAATGGCGACATCACCCTGGCTGCTGGCAAGAATCTCAGTGTGTCAGCCGAAACGGTGGCGGTCGGCACCAACGCGGACCTGACCACTTCCGGCGCGGGAACTCTCACGATCAGTGCTGATTCACTGGTGATTAACGCGTCTGCCTCCTTGAATGCAGGCACGGTGACGCTGACGCCGAACACGGCGGGCACGGCCATCAACCTCGGCGGCGCGGATGCGGTCGGCACACTCGGCCTGACCGATGCCGAACTGGACCGCATCACTGCCGGCACGATCACCCTCGGTGATACGAACAGCGGCGACATCACCGTCAGCGCGGCGATCAGCCGTGCGGCCGCCACCGTCCTGAATCTGAACTCCGGTGCGGCGATCCACCTCAATGCCAGTTCGCTGAACTCCGGCGGTGGCAATGTGACTTTGAACCCCGGCACGAGCGTCAGTCCCGCCGCGACCGGCACGGACGTATCCATGAGTACCACCGGCACGCTGGCTTTCGGTTCCGGTGATGACCTGGCCATCGTCATTAACGGCACCACGGTGGACACGCAATACCGGCAGCTCAACGTAGTGGGCCGCGTGGACCTCACCGGTCTCGATCTGTTGCTCTCCGGCTCCCACACCCCAGCGGCGGGGAACACTTTCACCATCGTCAATAACGACGGGGCCGATGCCGTCATCGGCACCTTCACCGGACTGCCGGAAGGCGCAACCTTCGCTTTCAACGGTGAGAACCTGCGCATCACTTACGCCGGCGGCGACGGAAACGATGTGGTGTTGATCGCCAACACTCCGCCCGTGCTGCCCGGCCAGACCAACCGGACGATTGCCGAGCTGACGACGTTGGTGGTGACGAACACGGCGAGCGATGCGGAAACCAACGCGTTGACTTACACACTGACCGGGCCGGCTGGCTCCGGGATTCACACCGACGGCGTGATTACGTGGACGCCGAGCGAAGCACAAGGGCCGGGCACAAACACTTTCACGACCGTGGTGACGGACACAGGCGGCTTGAGTGCGACGAACACGTTCGCCGTGACGGTCAATGAAGTGAACCTGGCACCGTCGCTGGGCGCGCTGAGCGATTACACGGTTAATCCGGGCCAGACAATCAGCTTCACGGCCACCGCGACGGACGCCGATTGGCCGACGAACACACTGAGCTTTGCCCTGGTCAGCCCGCCCTCCGGCGCGAGCATTGACTCTGGCAGCGGCCTTTTCAACTGGCGGCCGGCGATCGCTCAGAGAGAAACCACGAATGTCATTTACGTGCGCGTGCAGGATGACGGCTCGCCCAGTCTGAGCCACACCAATTCATTCACGGCGGTCGTGAAGCCGCTCGCTCCCGTGATCTTGACCTCAATCAACTACACGAACGGACAGTTCATGTTCGCCGTGAGCGGGACGGTTGGACCGGACTATATCATCCTGGCGAGCGACAACCTGACGAATTGGACGGACATCGCGACGAACCTGTCACCCGTCACGCCGTTCCAGTTCACCGATGCGGGGGCCGGTGCGTTCAGCTTCCGCTTTTACCGTGTGCGGCTCGCGCCGTAGTGGAACTCCCTTCTTCCCGCCATCACAAACGACATCGTCGCGACGTGACGACCAACGCGAGGCATGACCGTAAGGTGGCCCCGACACCAAACTTCCAACTCGCCTTGTCCCGGCACGCTCAATACATTCTGCGGCTCTATTCCAGCGGGGACAGGCCGTGAGTGGGTCAGTGGGTCGGTGAGTGAGTGAGATGCGCGTTACTGTCGCGCTTTTCACCCACTCACCCACTCACCCACTCACCGCTGGCTTTTGCCATGATGACCAGCACACAAATCCGCCAGTCGTTCCTCGACTTCTTCAAGTCGAAGCAACACACCATCGTGCCTTCGTCCAGCCTCATGCCGGACTCGCCGAACCTGCTCTTCACCAACGCCGGCATGAACCAGTTCGTGCCCATCTTCCTTGGGCAGGTGAAGTGCCCTTACTCGCCCGGGCGCGCCGCCGACACGCAGAAGTGCATTCGCGCCGGCGGCAAACACAACGACCTCGATGACGTCGGCCTCGATACCTATCACCACACGTTCTTCGAGATGCTCGGCAACTGGTCCTTCGGCGATTACTTCAAGCAGGACGCCATCAACTGGGCCTGGGAACTCATCATCGAAGTTTGGAAATTTCCGCCGCAGCGTCTCTACGCCACGATTTATCAGCCCGACAAATCGAAGAACGATCCTGCCGACCGCGATCAGGAAGCGTGGGATTTGTGGGCCGCGAAATTCCGCAGCGTCGGACTCGACCCCGACATCCACATCGTCAACGGCAACAAGAAAGACAACTTCTGGATGATGGGCGAGACCGGCCCCTGCGGACCCTGCACCGAGATGCATGTGGACCTCCGCCCCGGCCCCGTGGCCACTGACCTCGACACGCAAAAATCCGGCGCGCTGCTCGTCAACGGCTCCGACGCCCGCTGCATCGAGATTTGGAACAACGTCTTCATCCAATACAACGCCAACCCCGACGGCACCTTCACGCCGCTGCCCGCGCAGCATGTGGACACCGGCATGGGCTTCGAGCGCGTGACCAGCATCATCCAAGGCACCAAGAACCTGACCGATTTTCAGGAAGCCAAGATTTCCAACTACGAGACCGACATCTTCCGGCCGATCTTCGATGCGCTGGAAAAGATGAGCGGCAAGAAATACACGAGCACGCTCCCTGGGAGCGCCGGCGTCTCGCCGGCCAGTTCATCGAGTCCAACGAGCCGGCTGGAAGCCGGCGCTCCCAGTGCGGAGCAGGTCGCCGTGGACATCGCCTTCCGGGTCATTGCCGACCACATCCGCACGTTGAGCTTTGCCATTGCCGACGGCATCCAGCCCGGCAACACGGACCGCAACTACGTCCTGCGCCGCATCCTGCGCCGGGCCGTACGCTACGGGCGGACGCTCGGCTTTCACGAACCGTTCTTCTACAAGCTCGTGGACGTGCTCGCGCAAACGATGGGCGACGTCTTCCCGGAGATTCGCACGCGCAAGCAAGTGGTGCAGGACACGATTCGGGTGGAGGAGGAGAGTTTTAACAAGACGTTGGATAAGGGCATCGAGATATTTGAACTCTCCGTGAAGGAACTCGGCGTCGTGAAAAACTTCCTCTCCAAATTGCCGAACGCGTTCGACCAAATCGAAATGGGACTGAGTTTGATTCCGGATACTTTTCCTGTCGAAGTGGAAGACCTTGAGGGCGGCTGGGCCACATTCATTCTCAATGCGGATCGTAAGTTAAAGTCCATGTACGAGGACGCCATGATCGATTCAGTTCTCAAAGGGGGCGCGAAACCCACTGGCGTTCTAAAAACTTGGGGTGAACGCTTTGAGAAGCTTTGCGCTCCTGCGACCGAGAGTTTTCGTAAGCTACAAAAAACCGCGAACTCGCCCGCGACTTTTGAACAATGCAGATCACAAATCATTCACGAGCTAACGACATTGAGGACGAGCGTTCCCGCACTGATGGCGGAGACGTCAACTTTCCCCGGCGATTCAGCTTTTCGACTTTATGACGAACAAGGCTTCCCGCTCGACCTCACCGAGTTGATGGCGCGCGAACGCGGCTTGAGCGTCGATACCGCCGGTTTCGAGAAGTTGATGGACGAACAGCGCGCCCGCGCCCGCGCCGCGCAAAAGAAGGAAGTCATTTCCGTCTCCCAAATTGAAACCACCACGCCCACGAAGTTTATCGGCTTCGATACCCTTTCCACCGAAGCCAAGGTGCTGGAAATCGTACATCTGAAGGACAAGACCGCTCTCATCCTCGACACCTCCACCGCTTACGCCGAGATGGGCGGCCAGGTCGGCGACACCGGGAAAATTAGCGGCGGCGGCCACCTCTGGAAACTCGCCAACACGCAGAAGAGCGGCAACACGTGGTTGCATTTTGTGCAGCCTCCCCACGCCTTTCCGGGCACTCCCAAGCTGACGGACCATGACCTGCCGGCGGTTGGCAGCATGGTTGAATTGACCGTGCACCGGAACGCTCGCGACGCCATTCAACGCCACCACACGGTGACGCACATTCTGCACTGGGCACTGCACATGGCCGCCGGTAATGAGGTCTCGCAAAAAGGTTCCTTCGTCGGCCCCGACAAGCTGACCTTTGACTTCAACAGCGCGCCGCTCACGCCGGATCAACTCGAACTTACTGAGCGGCTCGTCAACGAACGCATCCTGGAAAACGCCACCGTGAGCTGGACGGAAGTTCCGTACGCTGACGTGAAAGGCCGCAAGGACGTGATGCAATTCTTCGGCGACAAATACGGCGACACCGTGCGCGTGGTGCAAATCGGCGGCGCCGCGAACAAGCTCGACGGTTACTCGATGGAACTCTGCGGTGGCACTCACACGCGCGCCACGGGCGAGATCGGTCTCTTCCGCATCGTGGGCGAAAACGCCATCGCTGCCGGCGTGCGCCGCATCGAAGCCGTCGCGGGCTTGGAAGCCTACGTGCTGGCGAACTCGCAGTTGCAGCTCATCCGCAGCGTGGCCGGGAAGATCAATTCCCCCATCGGCGAGTTGGAAAAGAAAATCGAAGCGCTCCTCGCGCAGCAGAAGGAGTTGGAAAAGCAGTTGCGCATCTCCGTCCAACGCAACGCGTCGAACGCCGCGAGCGAATTGCTCATCCACGCGCAGACCGTGAACGGCATCCCGATCATCGCCCACAACCTCGGCGACGCGGACGGCGATTTCCTCCAGGCGATTGCCGATGCGTTGAAGGGGCGGTTCCCCGGCGTGATCGTCCTCGGCGGCGGCGCGGAGGACAAAGTCACGCTCATCGCCTGCGTCTCGCCGGAGTACACCGCGAAAGTTCAGGCCGGAAAAATCATCCAGCAGATCGCGCCCATCGTGGGCGGCAAAGGCGGCGGCAAACCCGACCAAGCCCGCGGCGGCGGCAAGGATGCGGCGAAGGTGGACGAAGCGCTGGCGAAGGCGAAAACACTCCTCGGCTAAAGGAGGGCGGGCTTTCCAGCCCGCAGCAACGTCCGCAAACACGAGCGCGTGGAAACTTGTGGACACACTCTCCATTTCACGTTGCTGCGGGCTGGAAAGCCCGCGCTCCGTCCGAATTTCGGACTTCCCAAAGGCCACGCCGGTTTTCAAATTGCGCCCATGCCCACACCGCCGCGACGCCCCAGTCCGCCGCACAATCCAGAGCTGCGTGATCTCGTGGAAGGCAAACGCGACTGGGATGCGCGCGACTCCAAAGAAACCCAGCGCGAAGGTTTCCGTGGTTGGCACGAGCGCGGTTACTTGCCGCACCGGGACGCGCCGGGACTCACTCAATTCATCACCTATCATCTGGCGACGCTTTCCCCATCGCGCTCCGCAGCGAATGGAGCGCGCTGCTCGAAGTGGAAGACGACCGCGAGCGGCGCAAACAACTGGAAGCGTATCTCGACCGGGGCCGGGGCGAATGCTGGTTGCGCCGCCCGGACATCGCCGCGCTGTGTGAGAACGCCTTCCGCCATTTCGACGGCGGGCGTTACCAGCTCAAAGCCTGGTGCCTGATGCCGAACCATGTGCATGTGCTGGTGTCCGTGACCACGGTGCCGATGTCCGAGTTCGTGCAAAGCTGGAAGGGCTTCACGGGGCGTCGCGCCAAACAAATGATCGGGCACGCGGAACGACCATTCTGGGCCGATGACTACTGGGACACCTTCATGCGCGACGAAGCGCACGAGAGCCAAACGGTCCGTTACATCGAGGACAATCCGGTCAAGGCGGGGCTGATGTTAAACCCAAAGGAGTGGCCCTGGAGCAGCGCGCGATTTCGGGATGAATTTAACGTGCTGAAGATGCCGCCGCCTTGACCGGAGCGCGGGCTTTCCAGCCCGCAGCAACGTCCGCAAACACGAGCGCCTCGGAACTTGCGGACACTGCCCGCTATTTCACGTTGCGGCGGGCTGGAAAGCCCGCGCTCCGTCACTGCCCCTGTCGCTGCGCGATGATGAGGTCGCGAATTTTCTGCGGGTTCGGCACGCCTTCCACGCGCTCTGTGCCATCCGCCGAGGCCGCCGTGGAAATGGTGATGTCGCCAATGCCGACCATGCGCCCGCCGAAGCTTTGATCAATGTCTATGGCCCGCACGTCGCGCATGAAGAATTCCCGCTCGCACTTGCTCATGAGTCCGCGCGTGAGCGTGATGCGCTGGCGATAAATTCTCAGCACCGTGGTGCTGCGCTTCACCCACGCCACGATGAAGGGCACGATCAGCCACGCGAAACACAGCCACCAAAAATAGCGCCACCACGAAGGGCGCACCTCGGCGAGCAGTTCGTCGCTCGCGATGGAAGCGGCGGTGGAGGCCGGAAGTTTTTCCGCCACGGGAAATCCGCAGGCCGGGCATGACTTGGCCGAGGTGGATACTTCGCGGCCGCATTCGGGACAGGCAATGAGTGGCATAGATTCGCTCCTGCGCGCAGCGATAGCAGCCCACGGCGGGGAAGGCAACATTCCGCATGCCCGCCCGTGACAGCGCGGAAATATCCGGGCACGCTGGGGGCATGTGGAAACTTTCTCTACCCTGGTGGGAGTTCATCGTGCGCGGAGCCATCGTTTATATTTTCCTGCTAATTTTGCTGCGCATCACAGGCAAGCGACAGGTCGGCCAGCTTGCGCCCTTCGATCTGGTGCTGCTGTTGATTCTGAGCAACGGCGTGCAGAACGCGATGAACGGCGGCGACAATTCCGTAACGGGCGGGTTGATTCTCGCCACCACGCTTATCTTTCTGAATCACGGCCTCGGCTATCTCACCTACCGCAGTCGAAAAGCGGAAACCCTGATTGAGGGCGAGCCGGCCATTCTCATCCGCAACGGATGCTTGATGAAGAAAGCCATGGAGAGCCAGCGCATCAGCGATCTGGAATTGCAGACGGCGCTGCGCAACGCCGGCTGCGAACGCGTGGAAGACGTGTATCTCGCCATCCTGGAAAACACCGGCCATGTGTCGGTTTTGAAAAACGACGACCTCGCCAAACGTTCGTAGGTTAAAGAGAACTTTCCGAACCGCCCGACCTTTTGCCATACACAGCGCGCGATGTGGCCGGTCATTCTCCGCGAGCTGCGCGCCGGCTCCCGGCGTTGGACGACTTACTGGCTGCGGCTGCTGGCGGCGGGCGCGGTGCTGGCGGCCATCGCCTACTGGCTCACCCAGCCGCGCTTCGCCGTCACCAGTCCGGCGCGGGCTGGGCATGAAATTTTTCTCCTCCTTCACTGGGTCGTGCTGGCCGCGATCTGGATCATCGTGCCCATGCTCACCGCCGACACGCTCAGTCGCGAGAAGCGCGAAGGCACGCTCGGGCTGCTCTTCCTGACCAATCTCAGCGCGCGCGCCATCGTCTTCGCGAAGGGCGCGGCGGCGGGCCTGCTCGCGCTCACACTTTGGCTGTCCGTGGTGCCGATCATGACCGTGCCGGTGCTCATGGGCGGCGTGCCCTCGCAGGAAATTATTTTCTCGTGCAGCGTGGCGCTGGGTTCGATCTGCGTGGCGCTGGCGGCGGGGTTGATGGCCTCGGCGATTTCACGGCGAGGAGCGGGAGCGGTGGGAATGGCACTGATGCTGAGTCTTTTTGGACATCTGATTTTCGGCCTGCTCGTCGGCGTGGTGAGCAAGCAAACTTGGATGAAGGCTGCGCTGCTCGGGGAAAATGATTTCATAGCTGGCGTATATATGGCTTGGTATCCGGCATCCATTTCGGTCGGCCTCGGAACCCTCGGCCAAGCGCCCGTCTCTTTTCTCATCAGCGCATTGGCGATACCTGCGGTGGCTTTTCTGCTTGCTACAATTGGAGCCTGGCTTGCCGCGTCTGCCCTAAAACAAACATGGCAGGACAAACCGAAAACCAAACGCCAGACCGAGACGGAGAAAATTTTCCTATCGCCCGTCTTCCTCACCGGAATTTTCCGCGTCTGGATGCGCCGGTCACTGGAGCGCAATCCCATCGGCTGGCTGGAGAAGCGCCGCGTCACCGGGCGCATCATGTCGTGGGTCTGGCTGGCCGTGATGGGTTCCTTCGCGACCACGCTCACCTACGGCGGCTCGGCGATGCGTCCCGGCGAATTCAATCCGCTGATGTGGATGCTGCTCATCACCATTGCGTATGTGGCGGCGGGCAGCTTCCGCCGCGAACGCGAGACGGGCGCGCTGGAACTCATCCTCGTCACGCCGCTGTCCGAAAAGCAGATTATCAACGGCCGCCTGCGCGGCTTATGGACCCAGTTTCTGCCCACGTTTGTGCTCTGGGCGGCGGTGGTGATTTATCTTTCCACCGCGGTGCAACACTGGCGGCCGGTTGAACTGATTGAATTCGCTGCGGCATATTTCATCGTGCCGGTGGTGGGATTATATTTTTCACTGCGCCTTCGGTTCGTCGTGCTGGCTTGGTTGGCGACGCTGACCATGTGCTTTGCGGTGCCGCAATTGGTTTGGATGTTTCTTAATGAAATGGTGCTGGCACCGATCACCCGAGAGTCGTCGCTTCCATTGTCCCCGCTCGTTTCCGTCCCGATCCAACTTCTCATCGCCGCTCTCCTCCTCTGGCGTTTGCGCGTGAATCTCGTGCGCCGTTCCTTTTCACTGCGCTGAAGCATGACGTTGCTCCCCATCGTCGCCCGGGAAATGCGCGTGGCCTCGCGCCGCGCCGCCACTTACTGGACGCGCTTCACCTTCGCGCTGCTCGCGGTCGTCGTCGGCTCGTTCGCGTGGGCCATCGTCATGCGCCAGTCGGCGCGCGAGACGGGTCTCGCGCTCTTCATCACCTTCTCCGTCGTGGCCTACGTGTATGCCCTGCTCGCGGGCGCGATCTGGACTTCGGACGCCGTGAGCGAGGAGAAGCGCGACGGCACGCTCGGCCTGCTCTTCCTCACCGACCTGAGGAGCTACGACATCGTGCTGGGCAAACTCGCCGCGTCCTCCGTCACCGCCGTGTATGGACTGCTGGCAATTTTTCCGGTGCTGGCGATTCCGCTGCTGCTCGGCGGGGTGGCCGGGGCGGAATTCTGGCGCGTGGTGCTGGTGTGTTTGAACAACCTCTTCCTCTCGCTCGCCCTCGGCCTGCTCTGCTCGTCGCTCTGCAAGGACGAACGCAAATCCATCGCCCTCACGCTGGTCATCGTCGCGTTCCTCACGGCGGGCTGGCCGGCACTGGTGGCGTGGGTCTCCAGCGGACTCTCCAGCGCCAACCCGATCCGGCTGCTCTTCAAAGATGACCCTTTCCCACTGATGGTTTTCTGCCCCGGCATGACCTGCGTGTTCGCCTTCGACTCGACTTACAACGAGATGCTGCGCTGGGTGAAATTCAACTGGTTCTATCCCACGCTCGCCGCCACGCATCTGCTCGGCTGGGCCGCGCTGGGCTTGACCACGCTCATTCTGCCGCGCGTCTGGCAGGACAAATCAGCCTCCGCAAAAACGCTGCGCCGCCGTGAACAATGGCAGCTCCTCACCGCCGGCCCGAGCGACACGCGCGCCGCCTTCCGCCGTCGGCTGCTCGACATCAATCCCTTCTACTGGCTGGCCTCGCGCGAGCGTTTCAAAGTCACGCTCGTCTGGCTCTGGCTCGGCGCGGTCGCGCTGCTCTGGGTGCTCGGATTGTTCCGGGCCAGACGCGAATGGCTCGACGCCGGCACCTACCTGTTCACCGCGCTCGCGCTGCACTCGTTCTTCAAATGCTGGGTCGCCATGGAAGCCTCGCGCCGCCTCGGCCTCGACCGGCGCAGCGGCGCGCTGGAACTGATCCTCTGCACTCCGCTCAGTGTGCAGGAAATCCTGCGCGGCCAATGGCTCGCGCTGCTCCGCCAGTTCGGCCCCGCCGTCGCGCTCATCTGCGCCGGGGATGTGTTCTTCCTCGGCCTGGGGTTGAAGGATTCCTACCAGATCAATGACCGCAACATCTGGATCGCCATGTGGCTCGCCGGACTCCTCATGTTCGTCCTCGATCTCGCCGCGCTCGCGCTGCTCTCCATGTGGATGAGCCTCAAGAACCGCAAGCCCACGCAGGCCGGACTCATCGCCATCGTGCGCGTGTGCCTTGTTCCCTGGGCGCTGTTTGGAGCGTTCGGCGCGGTAGTGGCGATTCTGGACGAAGTGTTCCGCATCAAACTGCCCAAATTGCCCAATCATTGGGAGGGTATGTTCTTCCTCGGCGTATGGTTCGTCATCGGGGTCATCAATAGCCTCCTCCTCGCGCGGACTTCGCTGGGGAATCTCCACACGCAGTTTCGCGTCTGCGCGCTCGACCGCTCGGAACTGCGCGTTCCCTTCTGGCGGTGGAGGACACGCAGAAGCGCCGTAGCATCTTCCAAATAATTTTTAGCCACGGATGAAACACGGATGGAACACGGAACGGCAAAGCGGCCTTAACAAATCCGTGTTCCATCCGTGTTTCATCCGTGGCTCCACAATTCCTGCCCCATGACTTTTCTTCCCATCGTTGAACGTGAGTTGCGCGAGCGCGCACGGTGGCGCTCGACGTACTGGGTGCGCGGCGTGGCGGCGTTCATCGCCACGGCCATCGGGATGTTCGTGCTCATATTCATGTCCGCCGTCGCGCCCGGCCCGGTCGGCCACGGCATGATGAGCACGCTGGCTTGGCTGGCCTTTCCGTTCGTAATCCTCGAAGGACTGCGCCACACCGCCGACTGTCTCAGCGCGGAGAAGCGCGAGGGCACGCTCGGCCTGCTCTTCCTCACCGACCTGCGCGGCTACGACGTGGTGCTGGGAAAATTCTTCGCCACCTCGCTCACCAGTTTCTACGCGCTCTTCGCCATGCTGCCCGCCTTCGCGGTGCCGGTGCTGCTCGGCGGCGTGACCGGCGGCGAGTTCTGGCGGCTCGTGCTGGCGCTGATGAACGCGCTCTTCTTCTCGCTCACGGCGGGAATGTTTGTCTCCGCGATCAGTCGCGAGGAACGGCGCGCGTGGACCGGGACGTTCGCGATCATCCTGCTCTTCGTGGCGGTCATTCCTGTCCTGAGCCAGAATCTCCACTTTGGGGATATTTGGAGGTTCAGCCCGTTCACGGCCTTCTGGCTCTATGACGAAATCAGTTTCACCGTGCGCGGTGCGGACTATTGGAGTGCGCTCGGTTGGACTCATCTCCTGAGCTGGTGCTGGCTGGCGCTCGCGAGTTTTCTGCTGCCGCGGGTCTGGCAGGAATCCGGCGCGCGCCGTGCCCAACGCCCGCGCGCCGTCGAACTGGAAACCAAACGACGTCGGCGCAACCATCTCCTCGACACCAATCCCGTCTGGTGGCTCACCTCGCGAAACACACATCAGCGCCGCTGGCTCTGGGCCGTGGTCATCATGCTCGCTGCGAGCGGCGTGAGCATGTGGGTCGTGCTCCAAGGCGATACCGGCGGCGCGCTCTGGGGCTTGCTGGGCTGCGCGATTCTCGCACATCTGGCGCTGGCCACATGGCTGGCCTCGGAGTCCAGCGATTCCTTCGCAAGCGCGCGGGCCAGCGGCGCGTTGGAACTGCTGCTCTCAACGCCGCTGACCGTGCGGCAGATTTTGCGCGGCCAGCATCTCGCGCTGCGCGAACTGTTCTTCGGCCCGCTCGGCGCGCTGCTGATGATCGAGGCGCTGCTCGTCATCGGGCAAATCTGGCTGGTCGCGCAGGGCGGCGGCGGACTGTTCGCGAGTGCGGGCGTGGTGCTGGTGCTGGGCTTCTGCCTCGTGTGGTTCGTCCTCGATCTGTTCGCCGTGGCCGAGGTCGGCATGTGGTTTGGGCTGACCTCCGGCTCCGCCACCACGGCGCTGACCAAGACGATTCTCTACGTGCTGATCCTGCCGCTGCTCGTCATGGCCGTGCCGTGCTTCTGGCCCATCGCGCCCGGCCTGATGGTGGCTAAGAGCGTCATCTTCTTCACCTGGGCGCAGGGCAAACTGGAGAAAGAATTCCGCCGCGCGGCCACGGAACGTTTCGATGCACCGAAGAAAAAGAAGTGGCGGCCCCTGCAACCGCCGCCGCTGAGAATGCCCGGTGAAGATTTTTTGAACCGCAGATAAACGCGGATGGCCGCAGATGAAAATGCTTGTAGCGGCGTCTCGTCAGAGCGCCGCCATCTAAAATTGATGCGTGAGGAGAAGCTCGACGCCGTCCTCCCTCACCCCGGCCCTCTCCCGCAGGGAGAGGGAGAAAGTCATGCAGCATTGGTCGAGTCGGGCACGTTCATCGGTGGTGAGGCTGTTTGCCGCTCTCCCTCTCCCAGCGGGAGAGGGCTGGGGTGAGGGAGAACGCGCGCCATCACCGTGAGCAACATCATTTCTTCACCACGCACCGGATTAGATCGGCGGCGCTCTCACGAGACGCCGCTACAGGCCGGGGTTCCGCTTCGAGCGTGTCTTCTTTGCTTTCGACGCAGGCTTGATGAGGAAAGGCGATTCCTCCACGGCACCGCTGCCCGCGCCCGCTAACGATTCCTCCCGGCCCTCCGCCTTCACGCGCGGCTGGAGCAGCTTCGCGATCAAGCCCGTCCAGCCGGTCTGATGGCTCGCGCCCACGCCGCGGCCGGTGTCGCCGTGGAAGTATTCGTGGAACAAAACGTAATCCTGGAAGTGCGGATCGTGCGCCAGCTTGTCGTGATACTTCGCAACCGGGCGCGCGCCGGAATCATCCTTCAGAAACACGCGCGTCAGGCGGCGGGAGATTTCATCCGCCGCGTCGTTGATGGTCGCGAGTTTTCCCGAGCGCGTGGGGCATTCGATTTTGAAATCGTCGCCGTAGTAGTGATGGAACTTCTGCAACGATTCGATGAGGAGAAAATTCACCGGCATCCAGATCGGCCCGCGCCAGTTCGAGTTGCCGCCGAACAGACCGCTCTTGGACTCCGCCGGCCAGTAACGCACTTCGAGATCGGTGCCGTGGCAGTTGAGGCGATACGGCTCGTGCTCATGAACTTTCGAGAGCGCGCGCACGCCGTAGTCGCTGAGAAATTCCGACTCGTCGAGCAGACGGCGCAAGAGACACTTCATGCGATGACCGCGCAGCAGCGAGAGTAGGTGACGCTGGCCCTTGCCCGTATCGTCCCAACGCGAAACGAGCTTCGCGAGATCCGGACGGTACTGGAGGAACCACTTCATGCGCGCGTGGAAGTCCGGCAGTTTCTCCAACAACTCCGGGTCCAGCACCTCGACGGCGAAGAGCGGAATCAAGCCGACCATGGAACGTAATTTCATCTTCAACTCGCGCCCGCCCGGCGTGCGCAACTGGTCGTAATAAAATTCGTCCTCGGCATCCCATAACCCCTCTCCGTCCTCGGTGCTGTTGATCGCGGCGGCGATGTAGAGGAAGTGCTCGAAGAATTTCGTGGCGATGTCCTCATACACTTTGTTGTGCAGCGCGAGTTCGAGCGCGATGCGCATGAGGTTCAGCGAATACATCGCCATCCAGCTCGTGCCATCGGCCTGGTTGATGTAGCCGCCGGTCGGCAACGGCGCGCTGCGGTCGAAGACGCCGATGTTGTCGAGACCGAGGAAGCCACCTTGAAAAATGTTCCGCCCCTGCGCGTCCTTGCGATTCACCCACCAGGTGAAGTTCAGCATCAGCTTGTGGAAGACTCGTTCCAGGAAGGCGAGATCGCCCGGATCATCGGGGTTCTTTGCGCGACGTTGCTTGCGATCGATTTGAAACACGCGCCACGTCGCCCACGCGTGGACGGGCGGATTCACATCGCCGAACGCCCACTCGTAGGCGGGCAACTGGCCGTTCGGGTGCATGTACCATTCGCGCGTGAGCAGCACGAGTTGCGACTTGGCGAACTCCGCATCAATCATCGCGAAGGGGATGCAATGGAACGCCAGGTCCCACGCGGCAAACCACGGATATTCCCACTTGTCCGGCATGGAAATAATGTCGGCGTTGTTGAGGTGGAACCATTCTGAGTTGCGCGCGTGCTTGCGCTCAGCGGGCGGCGGCGGCTGGCCCTTGTCGCCGTTCAGCCACTCGGGCATGTCGTAGTAGAAAAATTGTTTGCTCCAGATCATCCCGGCGAACGCCTGACGCTGCACAAGCCGCGCGTCGGCGTCGGGAATGTCCTGCTGAATCTCGCGGTAGAACGCATCGGCCTCGTCGATCCGCTGGCGGAAGAGGGCGTCGAAGTCGGCGAAGGGCCGTAGCTGCGGCTGTGAAGCCTCAGCACTCATTCCTTCGAGCGTGTCGAGTGAAGTTGGCCGCGGCTTCACAGCCGCAGCTACGAGCCGCAGCCGTATCTCCTGCTTCCCGCCTGCCGCCACCGTCACGACGTAATGCGCGGCCGCCTTTGTCCCCTCGCGATTCGGATTCACCGCCGCGTGATTCCCGTTCACGACGTAATCGTGAAACGCATCTTTGAAAAACCCCGGCGCCGCTGCGCCGAAGATTTTCGGGTTCGTGTCGTTCTCGGTGAACAGCAGCTTCGGCATTTCCGCTTTCTGCTTTCCGCTTTCTGCTTTTGCCCAAAGCCGATACTCGCCAAGCCGATGATGCTCCGCGATCACCGAGTCATCATCGCCCGCGCGCAACTGCCGCGTCTTCCCGTCCGGCTTCCACGACCAGATGTTGCGGAACCATAACTGCGGCAATACGTGCAGCGTCGCTTCCTCAGACCCGCGATTGTGAACCGTGATGCGAATCAAAATATCCTCGGGCGTGGCCTTCGCGTATTCCACGAAGACATCCCAGTAGCGGTCGTCGTCGAAGAGGCCGGTGTCGAGCAGTTCAAACTCCGGAAGCGAAGGATCAGATTTGCGCCGCGCGTTTTCTTCCAAGAGTTGCGCGTAGGGGAATTCCCGCTGCGGATACTTGTAGAGCATCTTCAGGTAGGAATGCGAAGGCGTGGCGTCGAGATACCAGTAGAGTTCCTTCGCATCCTCACCGTGATTGCCCTCGCTGTTCGTGAGTCCGAACAACCGCTCCTTCAAAATCGGATCACGCCCGTTCCACAAGCCGACCGCGAAACACAACCGCTGACGGTCATCACAAATCCCCGCGATGCCGTCCTCGCCCCAGCGATACGCGCGGCTGCGCGCGTGCTCGTGCGGGAAGTATTCCCAGGCCGTGCCGCCCGGCGAATAATCCTCGCGCACCGTGCCCCACTGACGCTCGGAAAGATACGGCCCCCAGCGCCGCCAGTCGTCGGTGACGCGCGGGCCGGTCGCGAGTTGGAAACGCATCGTGTCGAGGGACGCCGTGGAAGTGTCGGGGGTGTTCATGGCGGAGGTGTTCAGCGGCGACGGTTGCTGAACGAGCTGAGGATGGAAAGGAGAAGGTTGGGGCAAACATCAAACAGGGCGCATTTGACACTGTTCTTGATCGTGACCGCGCTGGCGCGTCGCGCCGGGGGATGGCCATGCTGGACGTCTCGCAGGGACAGGCGGAAAATAGCCCAGCACTTGAGTGCTGGGTGGCTGGCGGAAGGGGATAAAAGTCCCGGAGGGACGGCAGAAGTTCTGCCGTCCCTCCGGGACTCGGCTCCGTTTCATCGCCATCCCAGTGCTAAAGCACTGGGCTATTTTCGTTCGTCCCGGCGGGACTGGTTTCAAAAACAGTGTTCGGATGCACCCCATCAAACACCAAAAATCAAACATCAGATAAACTCCAAACACCAAGCCTCGGCCAGCGGATTAATCGTTTCCCAATAGCCAGAGGGAAGGCGGAGGGCCGATGCATCCAATTTGTTTTGAATTTCATTCCCCTGACAAACATCCCCCTGACTTGGTCCCGCCGAACGGGAAAGAAAGTCAGGGGAATATTTGTCAGGAGAATGGAACCGCCTCTTGCACGACAAATTTTAGGCGTCCGCGTTGGTTGAAGTTTATCTGATGTTTGATTTTTGAGGTTTGCTGTTTCTTCCCTTGCCGCTCCGCTGCCGCCTTCCTACGCTCGCTCCCATCCAAAGACCGAGCCAGTGGTGCTTATGATCACGCATTTACTGTACGTATCCGGCTTCGTGACGTTTCTGTCACGCTGACTCTCCCGCGTCCCCTTATGTCGCTGGAATGGTCAGTTGCCGGACTGCTGCTCGCGGCCGCGCTGTGGCCGCTGGCGCGGAAAACACGCTCGCGATGGGCGCAGGCGGCGGCGGTTTCCCTCATGGTGGCGACCTTGTCCGGCGGGCTGGTTTGGAAATCGCGCGCCCACACGAGAATCTCCGCGCGTCAGCAACTTCTCCAAAAACTCCCGGGCGAAACACGTCCCGGCGGTTACGTGCGCTCGGAGACCTGCCGCGCTTGCCATCCCGATCAGCACGCCTCGTGGCACCGCACGTATCATCGCACCATGACGCAGCACGCCACGCCCGAGAGCGTGCGCGGCTCCTTCACGAACGAAACGCTGACGTGGAAAGGCGAGGAGTATCACTTCCGCCGGCGCGGAGTTGAATTTTTCGTGGAGATGAATGATCCCGAGCACGCCTACGTACGCGCGCAACAGGAGACATCCTTCCAACGCGGCCTCGGCCCGAAGCCCGCGCGCTTGGACAAACCGCCGCGCGTCGAGAAGCGCGTCACGCTCACCACGGGGTCGCATCACATGCAGGCGTATTGGGTCGCGGCGGACACAGGCAACCAGCAGTTCAGCGTGCCGTTCACGTATCTGTTCGAGGAGCAGCGCTGGGTGCCGCGCAACGATGTTTTTCTGATGCCGCCGGATTCGCCGCAACTGCCGCAAGTCTGGAACAACAACTGCCTCGGCTGCCACGCCACCGCCGGGCAGCCGCAGCCGAGCGCGCTCGAACCCGGTGCGCTCACGCGCGTCGCC
>JAYVNY010000187.1:0-6483 GCA_043758205.1 Akkermansia sp. | reverse complement strand
CTCGACCACCAACGGCACGGCTACTCTGAGCAGCGGCACCAACATCGTTTTCAGACCCTCCACCAACTTTTACGGCCTGGCGGTCTTCAGCTACACCATTTCGGATGGCACCAGTTTCGCGACGGCCAATGTGACAGTCACGGTTACGCCCGTGAACGATGCGCCCTTGGCCTCGGACGATACTTACACCACGCTGGAAGATGTGCCGTTGCTCATCCCGCCCGGCGGTATTCTCACCAACGACTTCGATGTGGAGGGTAGTGCTTTAAGCGCCTCGCTCATCCGCGACGTCTCTCATGGAACGCTCACCTTGAACCCGAATGGCTCGTTCACCTACACGCCGGACAGCAACTACTTTGGGAGCGACTCCTTCACCTATTACGCCTCGGACGGCGTGGCCATCAGCCCACCGGCCACGGTGACGATCAACACCCTGTTAACCACTCCGCTGCGGATCGTTTCCGCGAGCATGGCGACAAACGGGTTCAAACTCAAATTGGTCGGTCCGGCACCGGCCGTTTACACGGTTTTGACCTCGACGAACAACCAGGACTGGGCGCCCGTCTCCAGCCTGGTGGCGCTGACCGGTACGGCGGAATACATAGATACGGGGGCGACCAATCAGAGTGTTTGCTTTTACAAGGCAGCGGTGGGAGCACAAGCCACGACGATTTTGGAACAAAACACCCTCGGAGGACTGAAAGTGGACACCCGGTTGAGCAAACCCGTGGCGCAATCATTCACGAGAGGGACGGCTGGAGACCCAGACTTCACCATCAGCAAGGTGGTGCTCTATCTTTCCCGGGAGCCAATCGCACCCAGTGCGAACGTCAGTTTCAGCATCGGAACAGGGGTTAATGCGGGCACCGTGGCGGGCAGCATCGTCGCCATCAATCCGTTGAACATCACCAACCTGACCAGCGGCACCAGCTTTCAGTATTACGAGATCGCCTTCGGGTCGCCCGTGGGCCCCCTGACGGCCGGCACCACCTACTATCTAAATCTCGAGAACGAGGCGCCGAACGACAAAAGGATTTACTTCGACCGCGCCGCCGGTGCCTACCCGAACGGAACATTCTACCGGGACGGCATCAACCAAAACGTGGACGTCCGGTTCGAGGTTTGGGGGCAGTGACTGGGCCGCTGGGGTGCGGCCCAGACGTTTCATTTTTCAGCACCCACCACCTGCGAAAAAATCAGTTTCGCCATCCAGACCAGCAGTAAGCTCCAAGCCAGCAGAGCAACCAGTTCGGAAGCCACTGGCAAAAGTTATCGAACGGGCTGGAGCCTGGGACGCATGTTGAGCCGGGGGGATTGGTTGAACCCGACTTGCTGATGCACCACCTCGCCCGGCTTCAAGCACGGCCTCCTGCCGAGAAGCGACTGGAGCACGCCTTATTCACACTCGCGAATAACCGTTCCGAATCGGGACTTTCACGCAGCTTTTCCACTGATTTTTTCTGTGAAAAACCCGCCGAAAGGCCTCCAACAACTTTCTGACAGAAAACTCTTGCCGCCACAAGATGTGGGGCTAGTCTCGCCGACGCTCCCCACGTAATGGTGGGTACCCTCGACGAGGAACCGAGGTGAAACCCACTATTTGGCGGGGAGCAGCGTTCGTTTTGCCCAAACGACCTGAGTTATCTAAGTGCTAACTTGTGCCTATGGCTGCGGACGCGCCGAACTCTAAGAAAAAGGATCGAACCATGATTGACGCTCGTGAAGAAGCCGTCTCGTCCGCCACCACCAAGTCGCCGCGCCGCACCGCCGCGACCGCCCCGTCCCCCGCTCGCGCCACCAAGCCCGGTGCCGCCAAGAAAGGTCTGAAACTCGAACGCGTCTTTAGCGACGCAAAAATCAAACCCTTCGACCAGATCGAATGGGACCGTCGCACCGCCGAGATCACCGATGACTCGGGCAAGGTGATCTTCAAACAGGAAAACGTCGAAGTGCCGAAGTCATGGTCGGTGCTGGCAACGAAGGTCGTCGTGTCGAAATATTTTTACGGCGAGCAGCATACCAGCGAGCGTGAGACGAGCGTGCGGCAGCTCGTGCACCGCGTCACGCGCACCATCGCGGACTGGGGCGTCAAGGACGGCTACTTCACCAAGGAACAGGGCGAATTGTTTTACGACGAGCTGACCTGGTTGTGCGTGAACCAGCACGGCGCGTTCAACTCGCCGGTGTGGTTCAACGTCGGTCTCTATCACGAATACGGCGTGGGCAAGGAATCCACGAAAGGCAACTGGTTCTACAATCGCAAGACCGGCAAAGCCGAGCGCGCCCGCACGCAGTACGAATATCCTCAAGGCAGCGCGTGCTTCATCCAGAGCGTGGACGACAACATGGAAAGCATCATGCACCTCGCCTACTCCGAGGCCATGCTCTTCAAGTTCGGCTCCGGCACCGGCACCGACCTTTCGCCCATTCGTTCCTCGCGCGAAAAACTTTCCGGCGGCGGCCGTCCCTCCGGCCCGATGAGCTTCCTCAAGGTCTATGACCAGGTGGCCAACGTCGTGAAGTCCGGCGGCAAGACCCGTCGCGCCGCGAAGATGAACACCCTCCGCGACTGGCACGGAGACATCGAGGAATTCATTGACGCCAAGCAGAAGGAAGAGAAGAAGGCGTGGGCGCTCATCGAGATGGGTTACGACGGCAGCTACAATGGCGATGCGTACGGCAGCGTCATGTATCAGAACGAGAACCTCTCCGTGCGCGTCAGCGATGAGTTCATGGACGCCTCGCTCACCGGCAAGGAATGGTGGACCAAGACCGTGGACGGCAAGCCGCTCCAGAAGAAGGATGCCTCCACGCTCCTCGACAAAATTGCCCAAGGCACCTGGATCTGCGGCGACCCCGGCCTGCAATACGACGGCGCGATTCAGATGCACACCTGCAAAGGCACCGAGCCGATTCACAGCACCAACCCGTGCAGTGAATACGTGTTCCTCAACAACACCGCGTGCAATCTTGCTTCGCTGAACTTGATGAAGTTCAAGAAGGACACCGGCGAGTTCGACGTCGAGCGCTACAAGGCCGCCGCCCGCATCTACATCACCGCGCAGGAAATTCTCGTGGACAACGCGTGCTATCCCACGCCGGCCATTGCGGAAAATTCCCACATCTTCCGCACGCTCGGCCTCGGCTTCGCGAACCTCGGCTCGCTCTGCATGAGCTACGGCCTGCCCTACGACTCCGACGAAGGCCGCGCCCTCGCCGGCGCACTCACCGCCATCATGACCGGTGAGGCTTACGAAGCCTCCGCTGAAATCGCCGCGCAGATGGGTGCCTTCAAAGGCTACCGCGACGCGCGTTGCACCGGCGTGGACAAGCCACTCAAGAAGGACAACGTCGAATCCATGCTCGACGTCATCAAGCTCCACCGCGCCGCCGTGGAAACCATCCAGCCCAGCGCCGACTTCAACTACTTGAAGGAAGAAGCCCGCCGCGTCTGGACCTCCGCGCTCGCCAAGGGTGAGAAGCACGGCTACCGCAACGCGCAAGTCACTGTCCTTGCGCCCACCGGCACCATCGCCTTCCTCATGGACTGCGACACCACCGGCATCGAACCGGACATCGCGCTCGTGAAATACAAACTGCTCGCCGGCGGCGGCATGTTGAAGCTCGTCAATCGCGGAGTGCCCCAGGCCCTCCAACGCCTCCGTTACTCCGAGGCGCAAATCGCCAAGATCATCGCGCACATCGAGAAGCACGACACCATTGAAGACGTCATCGAGGAGGGCCAGACCATCGCCAGCGGACTGAAGGCCGAGCACCTCCCCGTGTTCGACTGCGCGTTCAAGGCCCACAAAGGCACGCGCTCCATCAGCTACACCGCGCACCTGAAAATGATGGGCGCCTCGCAGCCCTTCATCTCCGGCGCGATCAGCAAGACCGTCAACATGCCGAACAACGCCACCGCCGCCGAGATTCGCAACGCCTACGTGGACGCCTGGAAGATGGGCCTCAAGTGCGTCGCCATTTACCGCGATGGCTCGAAGCGTTCCCAGCCGCTCAACACCAAGAAGACCAACGAAGGCGGCGACAAGACTGCGACCCCCACCACCGTCGAAGCCGAGACCAAGGCCACCGCGCGCGTCCGCGAACTGGAAACGGAAATCGAAGAACTCGAAACCCTCGTCACCGGACTCCGGAAGGAATCCGGCAAGCCCCTGCGCCGCCGCCTCACCGACACCCGCATGGCCGTGAACCACAAGTTCGACATCGCGGGCCACGAAGGCTACCTCACCGTCGGCCTCTTCGAGGACGGACGCCCCGGCGAACTCTTCGTCACCATGGCCAAGGAAGGCTCCACCATTGGCGGCCTCATGGACACCATCGGGGCGCTCACCAGCATGGCCCTCCAATACGGCGTGCCGCTCGAAGGACTCGTAAAGAAGTTCGCTCACCAACGCTTCGAGCCGAGCGGCTTCACCAAGAACCCCGACATCCGGCAGGCGTCGTCCATCATTGACTACGTGTTCCGCTGGATGGGCTGCCAGTTCGTGGCCGGCTACAAGGAAAGCACCGCGCCCAAGCGTCCGCAGGCCGACCTGCCCATGCCTGGCCTGACCGACGTGGAGAAATCCGTGGCCAACCGCAACTCGCAAGAGCTGCCCCCCACGCACGACACCGAGTTGGTGATCAAGCCCCTGCCCGCGCTCGGCCGCACCACCATCTCGGTCACGGCCAGTTTCGTGAACCAGAGCGACGCCCCGGCCTGCCCCGGCTGCGGCAGCATGACCGTGCGCAATGGTGCCTGCTACAAGTGCCTGAACTGCGGCGAGAGTTTGGGCTGCTCGTAACGCCGACTTTCCAGCCGGCAGGTTGGGAGACTTTCCAGTCTCCCGACCCTCGGCGGAAGCGGAACCGGAACACGAGGCCGGAAAGCCTCGTGACCTGCCGACAGGAATGTCGGCGCTACGGCGGTGAACGCGGCGGCACCTCGTGAAATGATTTAGTGCGTAAGCCGAAGGGTGGAGAACCGAAGCCGGAGGCGCGTGAGTGCCTCCGACTTTTTTTTATTATGAAGAAATTCGATTCCCCAGTGAAGAACGTCAACTTGACTAAGGCCATGAACAGATTCAGACAGCCTAGAATTTTGTGGCGGGACTCGATTAAGTCCTCAAAAAAGGAGCGAGACTTCGGGTGGGTGAAGGCGTTGGTGACTGCACTATTGACGAGTGGCATCGCAGGATTCAGTGGTTACATAATTGCGAGTGTCAACGACACAAGAGAGCGAACTCAGTCGAAGATGGATGCGGTGCCCAGAATCGTCGCTCAGATTAACGCAAACCCCTCCTTTGAGATCAGCCCAACGCTATTCGTGGTGAACGAAGGTCCAGTGGCGGCGTCCTCCCTAATTGTTGAAATGGAGATGTGGGCTGTCACGCCGGCGTCAGACAATCCTAGTCAGCACGTAATTTTTACTCTTGGTGTTCGTTCTCAAGAAGGACCGTGGGTGTTTATGACAAACAGCTTACCGGGTGCGGGCGTAATCAAACATCAACTCAGCGGAGCAAAACTAAATACAACCAACGATCTGCTCTGCTATCGGCTCGAAGTTCGCTATTTTCCTGAATTTAACTACAGCACTCCATATTCAGAGATCTTTTACTTCGGCAAGTACGATGGCCAATTTTTTGGGGCAGAACGGGCTATTGCGAAGGACGATAGATACGCTTGGCTATTTAACCACGCAGAAGCAACGAGAGAGGAAAACAGCATCCACGCTCACCAGTTTTCGGCGGAGCAAATTCTTTTCTGTAAATTCAGCGGGCATCAGGTTGAGGGCGGGTGTTGGCATTCCATGTGGAGGTAGATTTTTCCGGTTTCCCATTCTTCGCTGGTTTCGACCAGGAGCGCGGTGACCAGGCGCAGCAGGGACGCTTCGTTGGGAAAGAGCCGCGCCACGCGCGTGCGCCGCGCCAGTTCCTGGTTGACTCGTTCGAGGGCGTTGCTGGTGCGCAAGCGCCGCTGGTGGGCCGCCGGCAGGGCGAAGACACTGAAGCCTTGCGCCAGATTTTCTTCCAGCCACGTGGCCAGCTTGGGCGCGCTGGCCGCGTAACCTTGGACGATTTCCTGCAAGCGCCGCTCGGCCGCGGCCCGATCCGGGCACTCGAACACACTGCGCACGGCCTGGGCCACGGTCGCGCGCAGGTCCAGCCGCGGCACGTAGGCCTGCGCGTTTTGTTGGAGATGAAACTGGCAGCGTTGCCAGGGCACGGCGGGAAACACCGCCGCGCGCGCCGCGCCCAGGCCGGCGTGATCGTCGCTGACGATGAGTTGTACGCCATGCAGCCCGCGCTTTTGCAAGCTTTGCAGGAACTGGCGCCAATGCACTTCGGCTTCACTGAGGGCCACGCTCACGCCCAGCACCGAGCGATTGCCATCGGGCCGGATGCCCAGGGCGATGAGCACGGCGCAATCGAGCACGCGCCCGCCATGGCGGACCTTTTCATAGCGGGCATCGATGATGAGATA